>JBLHTM010000021.1:0-15290 GCA_047627215.1 Rickettsiales bacterium
AATTCATTAATTGTTGTTATTTTTAATAAACACAGGTCGCAGTTGCAAACTACGACCAGCACCGAGGAGGATTTTTAATAAACAAACAAACTTTAAAATACATAAATTACAAATTTCTCCATCAAACAGGCAACCCAAACTCCCCATGTCAAAAAACTCATCTGAACAAGCCAAGATCAATAACCTAAAATTTCTAGCTGGCTCAATCGCTCATGAAACCCGAAATCCATTATCTGCCATCAAATCCGCTTGTGAATTGGTGAAAGAAAATCTCGATTCTGCAATGGAATTGTTGGATTTAATATCAATTTCCTCATCTCGAGGTTTGGTAATTTCTGAAATAATTTTACGAAATATCTCAAATGAAGAAATTGATAAAAGCAAATTTATGCATATTTCTATGGGCACAATTATTGAAGGAGCGATGAGGGAATATGCTTTTGAAAGCAAGGAGCAAAAGAAGTTGGTTAATATTGATTTAACCGATGATTTTGATTTTTTCGGCGATGAAACTTTGATGATTTTCGTGGTTTTTAATCTGCTCAAAAACTCACTTTATTATCGAGCCCAAATCAATATTTGGCTGGATGGAGATAAAAGATGTCTTTATTTTAAAGATGACGGCATTGGAATGACTAAAGATAAATTGGAGTTTATTTTTGATGATTTTTTCACATCAGATAAAAAAGGCGGAACTGGCCTTGGCCTCCCATTTTGCAGGCGAGTTATGCAGGATTTTGGTGGCGATATTTCAGTCAAATCAACCTTGGGTGAAGGAGCTGAATTTTGTTTGAAGTTTTAAAAAACAAAACTTGCGGCCCAAAAACTACGATCAGCAGGATAATTTAATCAATTCTGGCGGAGAAATAGGAATAACGCGTATTTGCACTGCAAAATAGGGGCTCTTTTTCAAAATGAGTGGGTAAATTAATTACCAACTCAATAAGTAATCTTAATTAATTTTGTCAATCCTCGTTTTCTCAACTTACCTTCCCGACTAAGGTTGCCTTCCTATTCCACGACACGGGACCTGAGAGAAAGAATCATAATTGTCTTTTTTAGCCAATTATCTGCAAGCTTATGAAGCAATTAGATAAATCTAATTGAAATGATTTTCTCTGGATCCCGTGTCGTGGCACGGGAAGACAATAGGGGTTCTGGGAAGACAAGAGGGGCTGCTGGGAAGTTCCTACGGGAAATTTGATGGTGCTAGTTTTAAAATTAAAAAGTTGTTTACATATTTTTTAAAAAATCCTCTTCTGAGAGATGATTGGTAAAGTTGGTGAACTCGAGAATTTTTTAGATAACTGAATGTTGTTTTAAAAAAGCATTTACCTACTCATTTTGAGAAATGAGCCGAAAAATAACAGTTGGAATCTGAACTTAATTGTGCTGTAAATTCAGCCATGATATGGAATTATAGATGGGATTTGGTATAATTTGTAATTTTAACAGGAAAATTAAATCTTTGCCGAAAAAATATTGAGGAATCAGCTTCGATCAGAAATTTTTTACATCACTTCTACAATTGCTTTTTTAAGCTCATCAACACCAGTGTTTTTATTCGAACTAGTTGCCAAAATAACTGGATGTTGGGCGGCAAATGATGTGGATTTTTTGGTGATTTCTCTCATAACTTTCTCAAGTTCGCCAGATTTTAGTTCATCAATTTTAGTTAAAACCAATTGGTAACTAACTCCAACAGCATTGAAAATATTGACCATCTCCATATCCTTTTCTACAAATCCACGCCTAGAATCAATTAGCAAAAAAGCTCTTTTTAAATTAGCACGATTGGCGAAATATTGATAAATCAACTTCTCCCAAGAGCTAATATCAGTCTTACTGACTTTAGCATAGCCAAACCCGGGCATATCAACTAAATTCAATCTATCTGCGATACAAAAGAAATTCAGCTGACGAGTTCTTCCTGGGGTTTTGGAAGTTAGGGCAATTTTTTGATTTACCAGAGCATTTATTAGGCTGGATTTTCCAACATTGGATCTGCCAATAAAAGCGACTTCTGGAAGCCTGGTTTCTGGAATTTGATCAAAATTAACCGCGCCAATTTTGAATTTGCACTCACCGCTAAAAAATTGGTAAAGATTGTGGGGTTTTTTGCTCATTTTTATAAAGTTTTTTTAAGCGCGACAATCAAATCATCAATCATTTTATCGCTATGAAGTGGAGTAACTATTATACGCAATCTCTCCGAACCAACAGCAACAGTTGGAAAGTTAATGTGTTGAATGTAAATATTAAATTCTCCAAGAAGTCGTTCAGAAATTTTCTTAGCCTTAAAAGCGTCTCCGATAATTACCGAAACAATGTGTGATTGATTGGAAATAATTTCAATATCATTCTCCAATAATTTTTCTTTTAGCTTAACAACATTGCTACGATGCTTCGCCCTTAGTTCTGGAGATTGCTGAACATGTTCAACATTTTTATTTACCGCAGCAGCAATTGAAGGGGGCATTGACGTGGTAAAAATGAACCCTGAAGCAACTGACCTAATGGATTGAATAATTGTTTTTGACGCGGTTATGTACCCACCAATTCCACCAAAAGCTTTAGCAAAAGTTCCTTGAATAATATCAACTTTATCCATCAAACCAAGTTCCTCACAGATACCGGCTCCATTTTTTCCATATATTCCCACACCATGAACTTCGTCAATATAGGTCAATGCTTGATATTTTTTAGCTAAATTAGTAATTTCCAAAACATTTCCGAAATAGCCATCCATTGAATATACTGATTCAAAAATGATTATTTTTGGAGTATTTGGTGGACAGGATTTTAATAGTTCTTCAAGATGATTCATGTCGTTGTGACGAAAAACATTCTTTCTCAAACCACTATTATTAATACCAGAGATAATTGAGGCGTGATTTTTCTGGTCAGAGAAAATCACTAAATCAGGAATTATTTTTGATAAAGCCACTATCGCTGAATCGTTAGCCACATATCCGGAAGTAAAAACAAGTCCCTCTTGCTTGTTGTGCAAATTTGCCATGGATTTTTCAAGATCAAGCAAAGGCTTGGTGCTTCCAGAAATATTTCTAGTTCCTCCGCTTCCGACTCCAAATTTTTTGACAGCTGAAATGGATGATAAAATTGCTTCTGGATTTTGCCCGAGACCCAGATAGTCATTTGAGCACCAAACAGTGATCTTTTGTCCGTTTTTATTATTTATCGCCATTGGAAATTCTCCACAAATTCTAGAAATGTCAAGAAATTCGCGATAACGATTTTGAGAATTTAATTCATCTATGGTGTCCTGAAAGAGTTTTTTATAATTCATTTAATTATTTTTTAAAATTCATTTGATTATTTTTTAGATTATGAATCTAGAAGTGCATTTTTCAAATCACCAATCAAATCATCAACATTTTCAATGCCTACTGAAAATCTGCACATAGAATCACTAATTCCAATCTCTTCCCTTTGTTCGGGAGTCATGTTTGAATGAGTTGTGGTGGCAGGGTGAGTAATTAGAGTTTTTGAATCGCCAAGATTGTTGGATATGTCAATTATTTGCAGTTTATTCATGAATTGGAAAACCTCACTTTTATCGCCATCTATTTCAAAAGCGATCATCGCTCCACCATTTTTCATTTGTTTTTTCGCCAAATCATGCTGCGGGTGAGATTTTAATCCTGGGTAAATAACTCTTTTAACTTTTGAGTTTGATTCTAAAAATTCAGCAATTCTCTGCGCATTCTGGCAATGCCTTTCGATCCTAAGAGGGAAAGTTTCTAAGGCTTTTAAAATCACCCAAGCGTTAAACGGGCTAAGAGCTGGTCCGGTGTGACGATGAAATGGAAGTAATGTTTCCAAGATAAATTCTTCACTACCCAAAACTGCACCGCCCAAAGTTCTGCCCTGACCATCCAAATGTTTTGTGGTGGAATAAACCACAATATCAGCACCAAGCTCAAAAGGTTTTTGAATTAAGGCTGAAGCAAAAATATTATCGACGATTAATTTTGCGTCATTTTTTTTACATAAATTAGAAACCGCCTTGATGTCAACCAAATCAAGATTTGGATTGGCAGGAGTTTCAATAAAAACAACTTTTGTATTCGATTTGAAGGCTTTTTCAAATTCTTCAGTTTTGGTTCCGTCAACTAAAGTTACCTCAATTCCATAATTTGGAAGGATCTGAGTTGCGATATAAAAGCAAGATCCAAACAATGCTCTAGATGCTATAAAATGATCTCCGGCTTTTATTTGGCACATGATGGCACCAAAAACTGCCGCCATTCCACTTGCCATAACACAAGCTGCTGGAGCATTCTCAAGTAAACATAGGCGATCTTCCAACATTTTTAGAGTTGGGTTAAGGTATCTTGAATAAACAAATCCAGGCTCATCACCGTTGAATCTTTTTTCTGCGGTTTCCGCCGAATTATAAGCAAAGCCAGAATTCATGAAAATTGCTTCACTAGTTTCACCAAAGTTCGAACGAATAGTTCCGCCGCGGACCATTTTAGTTTCAAGACTAGTTTTTGAAAAATCAGTTTCTTTGTTTTTGTAATCAGACATGAATAATTTAATTATGAGTTATTAATTATAAGAATTACTGCGCGATCCCTAGTTGTCGTAGCATATCTTCGGTATCTTGTTTTAAAAATTCTAATTTTATTGTTGTGGTCCCTTGATGTTTAAATCCAAGCTCTATTGCCGCCCTTTCTGAAACATCGGCGATTCTTTTTTTAGCAAAAGGACCACGATCATTGACTCTTAATTTTATCGATTTTCCATTTTCCAAATTAGTTACCAAAACCATTGATGGCAAAGGAAGAGTTGGATGTGCGGCCGTCATGTCACCTTTGTGATAAACTTCACCATTTGCAGTTTTTTTGCCGTCAAAAGCATCGCCATACCAAGATGAAATGCCAACTTCTTCGAAATCATTATATTTTTGCGGGAGATATTTTACTCCAAAAATCTCATAAGGATTTCCAACCTTATAATGGCCGACATACTCACCATCACCGGTTAAATAATTCTCTACGATTTCTTTATCGTCATTTTCAATTTCATATTCAGAGTCGTAATCATTATCTTGAGAAAAATTTTCTTCGAATGAGTTTTGATCATTTTGCGAACCAACCCGCATCATATTAGTCGGTAAAATTCTGTTTCTTGAGAATTTTTTGGAAATATTTTTTGTCAAATGAGAAAATCTACTACCTTGATTTTGCTGATAATCAACATTGCCCTGACTGCAGGAATTTAGTGAGATAATGAATAATATTATCAAGTTAATTTTAACCATCTATTGATCTTTTTTCTAACAATTATTAGCAAGAATCGGGTCGTCGGATTCCCTAGCAAAAACACTATTAGATTTTTTACTTATTTCTAATTGCTCCTCATTAGCCATATTTATTTGATTCTTGGTAATCAAAAATACTCCATATTCTGCAAAAAAATTGGCAAAAAATTTATTACCCAAAGAATTATTTAACTTCCTATTGTTAGTTAAATAAATTCGATCATTCACTGAGAAATTTATCTTTGCACACAATTCTTCAAAATCTTTAATTGAGCAAAAATGAATATTGGGCGTGTCATACCATTGATAAGGAATAGTTTTACTGACTGGCATTTTTCCTATCATACTCAAATAAAAGCGATTTTTATAATGAGCAAAATTTGGAAAGGATATAATCGCAAATTTAGCAATTCTCAGCATTTGCTTCATGATCTCATCTGGATTTTTGGTCGCCTGCAAAGTCTGACTCAAAATTGCGTAATCAAAACTATCATCAGGATAATAAGCTAAATCGTTTTCTGCATCGCCCTGCATAATTGAAATTCCCTTAGCAAGAGCCAAACTAACGTCACTTTGAGAAATCTCCAAACCCCTACAATCAGATTTTTTGTTGATTTTAAGATATTCCAACAATTCTCCATTTCCACAACCAATATCCAGAACTTTTGATTCGTCTTTGATTAAACTGGCAATAATTTCCAGATCAAAGCGGATATTGGTTTTTTTAATGGCTCCACCAATGAATTGTTTATTTTGCATAAAACGACTTATTTCTTTTTAAAGAAGCCTACGATTCCACCAATAAAAGAAGTATTCTTCTTTTTGTGGTTAGGATATTTCTTCTTGTTGTTTCTCGGATCATTGCTCCTTCTGTCATTTTTGCCGTGACTATTCTTTCTGTTTTTCTGATTTCTTTCATTTGGAGAGCGCGCATCTTTTTTGAACTCATCACCAACTTCTTCAGCAGCAAAATCCGAAAAACTTCTTTCAATTCCCAGCTGGTTAACTTTTCCAGTCAAAACCTCCATTTCCAACTCTCTTTTTTCATCTTCTGAAAGACCTTTTTTCTTTTTAAGTGAGAACCCGTTAATTCCAGCATTATCGTCAGCATGAAGGAAGATGTGAACTTTATAATTTTGTTCAGTTTGATTTATTTCATTTCTTTTATAATTAAGAATGTATGAAATTACTTCCGCTGAAGTGTATACATGTATCGCTCCTGCGTTTTTATCTCCACAAGAATGACGAATTGCACGAAGAATGCTAACTGCAACAATCTCAACCGAGCGCACATATCCGGTTCCATTGCAATGTTCACAAGGGTCGGTAATAGTTTCAAAGAAACTTGCACCAAGTCTCTGTCTTGAAAGCTCCATAAGGCCAAAAATACTTATTCTTCCCAGTTGGATTCTAGCTTTATCATGCTGCAAAGCATCCCTCAAAGATCTTTCGATATTCCTTCTGTTTCTTTGGTCATACATGTCGATAAAATCGATAACCACCAGACCAGCAAGATCCCTAAGTTTCAATTGACGAGCAACTTCCGTAACCGCCTCAAGGTTGGTTTTGTAAGCCGTCTCCTCAACTCCAGTTTCACGATTTGCCCTTCCTGAGTTAACGTCAATTGCGACCAGAGCTTCAGTATGATCTATAACAATTGATCCGCCAGAAGGCATTGAAACTTGTTTTTCATAAAGCAAACTGATTTGCTGCTCAACTTTATATTTGTTAAAAATTGGCACCCTGTCTTCGTGTAAAATAACATTAGAAGCCCTATCTGGCATGGTTAGATTTACGAAAGCAATAACAGAATCGAAAGCCTCTTGCCCTTCAATAATGACTTCCTTTACTTCATCATTATAGACGTCTCTTATGCATTTTTTTACAGCATCATCTTCAGCGTGAATAAAAGATGGAGCTTTTGATCCGATCGCCATTTCACGAATAGAATTCCAAACTCTAGCCAAATAATCATAATCCCTTCTTATGTCTTCTGGTTTTTTGCCAACACCAGCAGTTCTTATAATAACTGATTTATCAAGAGGAACACTAATTTCATCTAAAATTGTGCGCAAAATTTTGCGATCACGGAAATTATCAACTTTTTTAGAAACTCCACCTTTTCCAGAAGTGTTTGCCATCAAAACACAATATTTTCCAGCGAGGGAAATGTAGGTGGTCATGGAAGCGCCTTTATTGCCCCTTTCTTCTTTTAAAACCTGAACCAAAATCAATTGTCCTGGCTTGATGACGTCTTTGATGTTATATCGCTTGTGGAAATTTCCAGAATTTGCACCACCAAGATCAGTTTCGTCCTCAACGGCGAAAGATCCTGTGGTCATTGCAGCAGTAGAATCTTCGTTACTTTTAGAAGAGCTGTAAGATGTTGGTATTTCCTCATCCTCTTCTTTCTTTTTTGAGCTAGACTCGTTAGCCAAATCTTTGATTTTTTGTTTTTCAGATTCAGAAAGTTGGTAATAATCTGAATGAATGTCAGAAAATGACAGGAATCCGTTGCGCTCAGCACCGTAATCCACGAAAGCTGCTTGCAATGAAGCTTCAACTCTGGTGACTTTGGCAAGGTAGATATTTCCTTTGATTTGTTTAACGGCGATCGCGTCACGATCAAAATCTTGCAAGATTCCGTTTTCGAGAACCGCAACTCTAGTTTCTTCTTTGTGAGCTGCGTCGATTAAAATAGTTTTGTTCATAATCCTTATTAAAATTTAAAGTTAATAAGGACAATCTTTCTTTAGAAGCCTGATTTATTTGACAAATAAAAGATCATTTTGTTTTTTAAAATCAGCAATATTATCGCCAAAAACTCTTTGCATGAGAGCTCCGAGATTTTTGTACAACAAAATGCCAAAAAACAATATTGATTTGTGGATTTTAGTTTTTGAATTTTTTGATTTTTTCATGAAAAAAATTATCAACAACAACGTATTGCGGTTTTTAAGATATTTTGTCAAAAAATTCTGCCAAACTTGGTTCATATTTATAAGATTGTCCTTGAGTGAAGTTACAATTTGAATTTGTAATCTTGTAATTCTTTTGCCGTTTTTTAGATGGCTAATATTTGTGTGATTTTTTAAAAAAAATTTTAAAAAATCTCGCGCGATAATAGAGACAAAAATATAATTTTTCTAGTTAATTTTTATAATATTTTCGATCTTCATTAATCAATTTTATTGAAATTTGAACATGATCATCTAATTTTCACTTCACAGAAATTAACAATTTTTTTATTAATATTATTTTTTTATCAATGTCGATAAAGATTTTTTCTCATCGCGGTATAATCGGCAAACATTCTCGGGAAAACACCTTAAAATCTTTACAAAAAGCCTATAAAAAAGATTTTAGAGCTTTAGAGTTTGACATTTGGTTCCTAAAAAATCAATTGGTCCTAAAGCATAACCGACCACGCGACAATTTGAGTCAACTGACAAAACTATCTGAAGTTTTTGAGGAGTTTGGTAATGAAGTTGAATATTGGTTAGATTTTAAAAATCTTAACACCAGAAACTGTGAGTCTGCTTTAAAAGCGGTCAGAACGACCGCTAAAAATCTAAAAATTGAATCTAAGCAACTTTATTTTGCTCCATTCATTTTAGATTTTAAAAAAGCGCAAAAAATTTATGCGGTGATTAGAAAAAAATTTGGCAAAAGAATTAAAATTCTCGCAGTTGTGAGGTTGTTGAAAAAAAATGATTACCAAAAATTTTATCAAAAACTAAAAGCAAATAATATTTTCGGACTTTCCATTCAACATAGAAATATAAATCCAGAATTTAGAAAAATTTTCCACGATATTGAGATTTTTGCTTGGACGGTAAATAGAAAAACAACTTTTGATTTTATGAAAGGATTTGGCGTTGAAAATATTGCTAGTGATAAATTAAGGCCAAATAATATTAGCGCAGACTGACTTTTTCATAAACCTCCAAAAGCCTTTTTTTATCAATTTTGGTGTATCTTTGAGTGGTAGAAAGGCTTGAATGACCAAGCAACTCTTGAATGGTTCGCAAATCCGCACCGCTTTCCAAAAGATGTGTCGCAAAAGAATGGCGAAAAGCGTGAGGGGTTACGCTGTTTGGCAAATTCAAAAATTCTCTAATATTTTGAACTAGTTTTTCAAAACTAGCAGCTTGATATTTTTTGCCACGAAGCCCGAGAAATATTGGATCGTCATTGCCAATTTTATGCGGCAATATTGCCAGATAGTCGTCGATTCTTTGGCTTACAATCGGTAAAATCGGCACCAATCTTTGCTTATTACCTTTTCCAGTCATCACCACAAATCCCTCATTTAGATGATTTTTTGTCAAAGACAAAGCCTCGGAAATGCGCAAACCAGAACCATAAATCAAGGTTAATAAAGCCAGATCTCTTTTCTTTGACCATTCTGTTTTAGAAAATTCACCAACCAAACTTATAATCGAATCAATATCAATTTTATCAATGGCTTTGGGAATTGGTTTTTTTAACTTAGGAGTTTTTAGATTTTCAATGGCGTGATTTACAACAATTTGGTGGCGATTCATAAATTTAAAGAAACTACGAAGGCATGAAATTGAACGAGCGGTTGATGAATTTGATAAATCTTTCTCATGACGATATGAAAGCCAAGAACGAAAATCTTGTAGGGTTAAATTTTCTAGAACCGTTTTGGTGATTAGGGAGTTTGAGTGATTTTTAAAAAAAAGAAAAAAATAAGAAATATCGTTTTGATAAGATTTTATGGTGTGGATTGAAGATCTTTTTTCAGCAGAAAGATAGATAAGAAAGTCACTAACGGAGTCTTGAGTTTCTTGGTTAGCGAGAGTTTCTATTTGCATTCATTTAATAGGTATTTTTCAAAAAGGCTTCGATCTTAACTCACGAGATCCTCACTTTCGTGAGGATGACGATTGTGGAAGAAGGGAGCGAGGTCTGATTTTGCTAATTTTGCTCCTTAAAATGAGTTTTGTGAGTGAAAAAAACTATTTCAGTTTCCCTTTCAGCAAATCATTAACCACTTTGGGGTTGGCCTGACCTTTGCTTTCTTTCATTACTTGACCAACAAAAAATCCGAATAATCTGTCTTTTCCTGACAAAAATTCAGCAAGTTTTTCAGGATTATTTGCAATTACCAAATCAATAATTTTTTCTAAAGCCCCAGTATCGCTAACTTGCTTGAAGCCCTTCTCTTCAACAATTTTGGCGGGAGAATCTCCGCTTTCAAACATGAAATCCAGAACGTCTTTGGCAATTTTTCCAGAAATTTCACCACTTTTGATCAAATCTAAGAGTTCAGATAATTTTTCAGCAGAAACTTTTACATCATCAAAATCAACATTTTCTTTATTCATGCGCCCCAAAAGCTCAACGGTGAGCCAAGTTAAGCATAATTTTGGTTCGTGTTTTTTAATCAACGCTTCGAAATATTCACATGTTTTTGCATCCAAAGTTAAAACGCGAGCGTCATATTC
This sequence comes from Rickettsiales bacterium, assembly GCA_047627215.1. Lineage (GTDB taxonomy): Bacteria > Pseudomonadota > Alphaproteobacteria > Rickettsiales > UBA1997 > JAJTCH01. The sequence goes on from JBLHTM010000021.1 coordinate 10,762, forward strand.
ACTGATTCCAAACTCCTCAACATATCGAGCTTTTTTGGCGTCAGGGAGTTCTGGCATTTCAGATCTGATGGCGTCAACAAATTCCTGGGTGATGACAAGTGGTGGAAGATCCGGGTCTGGAAAATAGCGATAATCCATCGCATCCTCCTTGCTTCTCATGGTTCTAGTCTCCCCTGAAACAGCGTCGAACAATCTGGTTTCTTGGTCGATTGATCCACCATTTTCAATGATTTCCACTTGCCTTGCAGCTTCAAATTCAATGGAGCGGACGATGTTTCTGGTAGAATTAAGATTCTTTATTTCACATCTAGTTCCAAGCTTGGTTTCCCCGACTTTTCGCACTGAAACATTGGCATCGCAGCGCAAATTTCCTTTTTCCATGTCACCATCGCAAGTGTGAAGAGCTCTGACAATTGCGCGAATTTTTTTTACATATTCCGCCGCCTCAGTAGGAGTTGAAATATCTGGGTCAGAAACAATCTCCATCAAAGCCACGCCAGAACGGTTTAAATCGATCAAACTCAAAGTTGGATGGCCGTCATGGATTGATTTTCCAGCATCTTGCTCGAGGTGAAGGCGAGTGATTCCGACCTTTTTTTTATATGTCGTTTTGTCTTTATTAGGAACTTCAACCTCAACTTGACCTTCACCAACAATTGGGTCGGTGAATTGTGAGATTTGATATCCTTGCGGTAAATCAGCATAAAAATAGTTTTTGCGATCAAAAACTGAACGTAAATTGATTTTGGCATTTAGCCCAAGACCAGTTTTCACCGCCTGATAGGCGGCAAATTCATTGATAACGGGAAGCATTCCCGGCATTGCTGCGTCAACAAAAGAGACTTGACTATTTTGTGGGTTACCAAAGGTGGTTGAGCTACGAGAAAATAATTTGGAATTAGTGGCAATCTGAGCGTGAATTTCACATCCAATCACTAGTTCGTAGAGATTTTTCTTCCCTTGAATTGTGTACGTCATTTTTGGTTTTTTTTATTTAATTTTAAGCTTGTTGATTAAAGCCTTGCCTGGCTAAAGGTTCTAAGTTCTTGAAACTCTTCCGGACTATTTCTTTGGGAAGGGTGCCCTTCAAATTTTTTCTTAGCTTTGTTTCTCCATGCCGACTTAAGATAATCAACCTTATCAGAAACACCTTTACTATTTTCCTCCCTGATTTCTGCTATTTCAGAATCATTTCCAGATTCTGCTTTTGCCTTGAAAGGAATATATTTTTTACTGAGTGGCAAAAAATTTTCCACTTTCGACTCAAGAAATTCAAGAGCAGCCTTATCTTTAGCAACTTTTTCATCTTTTGCCACTCCGTCAAATACTTGGGCGCGCAAAGCAGAGAAACCTTCTTTTTCCCTCAGATCCATAAAAGCTTCAGTCAATTCTTTTTTAACATCAGCGCCATTCATTAATTCTTTAATAACAGCATTATAGCACCTAGGAGGTTCATCTTTAGGATTCAAATATGCGGTTTTTGCAAACAGTTTATCAATGACAGCTTCGCGATCGACAACAGATTGACTCAAAAGAAAATCAACTATTTTACCAGCAGAAAAGCTATCTATAGAGCTTTCAATCTCACGATTGATATGATTCATTATTATTTCCGACTTTTTTTCTTTAAATTCTTTTTCTGAGAATGCTGATTCTTTTGCATATAATTCATTGATCTTGGTCACCGATTCTTGGTGATCACTCCACGCATCCAATTTTCTTCCTCCATCCAGAGCTACCAACCCAACTGCGGCAGCCGCATAAAATGTTTCTCCATTCATCAATCCAGCAACCTTCCAGAACTCGGCCATGAAAGGATTTTGAAAGGCAACATATTCCAAAATTCCCACAGGAGCAACTCCGTCAGAGATTGCAGCAACAGCAACGTCAGCCTCGACTAAGTCAACAGGAGCAGAAAACATAGAAAAAGCCTCCGTGAAAAAAGTATCAAAACCACCACCACTCAACTCCCCTAATGCAGCAAGAGGACCAACACCTGTCATCATCAAAATCAAAGTAATAGCCAGACCAACTACCGCAGGATTAGTGGCGGCATTTTCTATCTGGTATTTACTAAACTCTTTCTGCAACTCTGTTTCATTATCAAGGATAAAACCAACAGCTTTGGCTTTTTGAATTTTAACCGCATCAATTTCGTCTTGATCCAAACCTTTTAAATCATCCCCATATCCACGAACTACAGCTAGAATATTAGCAAGCCTATCATCAGTTATTGCTTCGAACTTCTCTTTCTGGCTATTAGATATCGTGGTTCCAAAGGTCGCTACATAGGCAGCAAAAGATCCCAAAAATCCTGCTGTAGCATATGCAGCTTGGTGCTTTAGTGATTTTTTTTCATCGAAACAATTTGGGCCGTTTTTCAAAAAATATTTCTCCACCTGATCTTTTGAACAGCTTCCCTTAAAACTATAATGAGAATTGTATTTCTTTTGCTGCTCTTGGGTCAGGTTACTAAGGGTATCTTCACGAACCTCGTAACCGTCAATAGCCCTTAGGGAGTCTCGCATTGCAGAAAAATAGGCTTTACTACCTCCTTTTTTGCCGGCTTCTTTAAGTCGATATATGGCGTTTTCTTTATCACTCGCTTCAGGGAAGCGACTGTTAATTCTTTCGGTAATTTCTTTCTTTATATCCTCTTTACTTTCAAACATTTTTCTTTAAAAAATTAATTTATATATTAAGTAATATATTCTTGATCTGACGAAAGCTAAAAGCTTTGGAAAGGCCATTATTAACCAAATAATCTGCCTGATTTTTTCTTTGCAAATTATTCATCTGTTTGGTTGTAATATTTTGAAACATTTTTGCAATAAAATTCTCATCGATATTTTTTCCAAAGCGTTTTTTAAAGCGAGAAAACTGGATTTTTTTTGACGCCATGACTGCAATATTTTTATCACATCTTTTATATCCGCCCTTTTCAAACAACAATGGGATGTTTAAAACAACCATTTTTCGGCGCTGGCGGCTGTATTTTTTGATAAATTCATCTTCTTTTTGTCGCAATTTTGGATAAATTATTTTTTCTAAATTAGACAATTTTTTTTCATTTCCCAAAACTTCCACGCCTAGTATTTTTCGATCTATTTTATTATTTTGAATTGCGCCTGGGAAATTTGTCTGAATTTTAAGAAAAATACCAGCATCCACAGCAAATAATTTATGAACCTCAAAGTCAGCGTCGAAAACCGGAATTTTTAACCTCTTAAAGTGGCTAGCAACAAAATTTTTACCACTAGCCACCCCTCCTGTCAGTCCGATGATTTTCATTTTTAGGCCAGTTCTTTTGGAATTGAAATATCGTTAATTACCAATAATTCTCTAAGATCTTTTTTTAGACGATCCAAATGTCCTTGATCAAGTGCTTCGCATCTTGCCACCAAAATTGCTCCGGTGTTACTGGCTCTCAAAAGCCACCAACCATTGCTGTTTTGAACTCTGACACCGTCAACATCATTAAACTCGACTCCTTTTTCCTGAAGCTGTTGTTTGATTGAATCAACAATTCCAAATTTTTCCTCCTCCGAGCAATTGATTCTTATTTCTGGAGTTGAAAAGGTTTTTGGTAAAGATTTTCTAATCTCAGATAATGGCTTTCCCTCACGAATTATGATGTTTATGAGTCTGATCGCGGCGTAGATTCCGTCGTCAAATCCAAAATAACGATCCGCAAAGAAAATGTGTCCACTCATTTCTCCCGCTAATGGAGAGCCAGTTTCTTTCATTTTTGCTTTGATCAAGCTATGTCCGGTTTTCCACATTAATGGCTTTCCACCATATTTTTTTATTTCGTCAAACAAAACTTGACTAGCTTTAACATCGGCAATTATGGTCGCTCCCGGATGATCCTTTAAAACGTCTCGAGCAAATAGGCACATCATCTGGTCTCCCCACATAACTTCACCCAAATCGTCAACCACACCCAATCGATCACCGTCGCCGTCAAATGCAATTCCGACTGCACATCCATGCTCCGCAACTGATTTTTTTAGATCTTCCAAATTTTCTTCAACTGTTGGGTCTGGGTGATGATTGGGAAAACTTCCATCAATTTCTTCAAAAAGCAAAAAATGTTCAGCTTTTAATTTGTCAGTCAGTCTTCTGGTAACAACTCCCGTTGCTCCATTGCCAATATCCCAACTGATTTTTAACTGATTGTCACCATCCAAAAATTCATCCAATTCATCTAAAAATTCACTGTCGCTTTCAATGCAGCAATCGTTTGCTAAATGGTCAACATAATCGTCCATGATGTTTTCGAAATTTACGTCTCCGGATCCTTGTAAAAACTCTCCTTCATCAACAATTTTTCCCAAACCCAAGATATCATCGCCATAAAATGGGCGGTTTTTTAATGCGAATTTAAAACCATTATGGTTGGCTGGATTGTGAGATCCTGTGATCATTATTCCTGCGTCAGCTTTTAGGTAGTGAACTCCATAATAAAGCATTGGAGTTGGACATAAACCAACCTCCAAAACATCAACTCCTGAATCGATCAATCCCTG
>JBLHTM010000022.1:0-15258 GCA_047627215.1 Rickettsiales bacterium
GCTAAAAGTCTTCGGTGCGCAACCACGACTTTTCGTTTATTAAAATTAGTAACAAAATAACCACCTAAAACCTTAATTTCTTTGAATTTCAACAAACAAAAATTGCCATTATAAATGACGACTTTCATAAAAGGGTGCTTAAAAAAGCTGTTATAGAACTCAAATTTTATCGGGACTAGTGCATTTATGTCTCCACTTAAGTTTTTCTCGAAACAATAAACTTTGCTAAATCTCTAAACAGGTCAGCCTCTTGGCCAAAAGTTTCCAAATCACAAATCGCTTGTTTTTCTAATAGATTTAATTTTTTTAAAGCTGATCCTTCGCCAATCAAAGCGACAATGCTTGCGGCGTCAGGTTTGGAGCGTGGATTTAATTTTTCTTCAGAAAAATCCAATAAATCATCTTTTATCTGGAAAGCAAGCCCGATGGTTTTGCCATAATGTATCAAGGCATTTTTTTGGATTGGGTCGGCGTTTCCTAAAATCGCTCCCGCCTCAATGGCGGCGATAAACAATTTTCCTGTTTTTAAATGGTGAAGTTTGAAGATTTGTTCTTGGCTTAATGTTTTGTTTTGCGCCTCCAAATCCATCATTTGACCTCCAGCCATTCCTTCAAAGCCAATTGCTTGAGAAATATTGTGGATTAATTGGCACTTAATGTCGGCGGATATTGTCAAATTAGGGCTAGATAAAATTTCAAAAGCGAAAGTTAATAGTGAATCTCCCGCCAGAATTGCCGTTGCTTCATCAAATTTTTTATGACAACTGAGCTGCCCTCTTCGAAAATCATCATCATCCATTGCAGGCAAATCGTCGTGGATCAAGGAATAGATGTGGATAAATTCTAGAATCGCAGCGATTTCTAAGGCGTTCTCGACATTTGCCCCAAAAATATTTGCGGTAGTGACCGTTAGAAATGGGCGGATTCTTTTTCCTTTGGTCTCAGCGCTATAATTCATTGCCTCAACCAATTTTGAGTCAGGAAAATTTTTAGATTTAGGGAGGATCTGCGCCATTCTATTTTCAACGAGAATGGCAATTTTGGAGAGTTGATTAAGCATTTGGCTGGGTGGTGTAGTTACAAAATGAATTTTGATAAATCGGTTTTCCCATTCACTAAATCACCCAAATGTTCATCAACATATTTCTTGTTGATGTTGACCTTGCTATTTTTTTTCATTGATTCGGCTGAAAAGTTGACCTCTTCGAGAATTTTCTCAAGTAGGGTGTAAAGCCTTCTGGCACCAATATTCTCAACTTCATTATTGACCTTGTGAGCAATTTTGGCAATTTCATTGATGCCGTCAGCTGTAAAATTTAGATTGATATTCTCAACCGCAATCAAGGCGGTGTATTGTTTGACGAGGCTTGATTCTGGTTCTTTTAGAATTCGAACCAAATCAGATTCGGTTAGCGGTTTTAACTGTACACGAATTGGGAATCTTCCTTGTAGTTCTGGCAGTAAATCAGATGGTTTGCAAGCGTGAAATGCTCCGGAAGCGATGAATAAAATATGATCAGTTTTTATTGCGCCGTATTTGGTGTTAACGGTCGTGCCTTCGACTAATGGCAGCAAATCTCTTTGAACTCCTTCCCTAGAAACTTCGCCTCTTCCGCTGGAATTTTTGGCGCAGATTTTGTCAAATTCGTCGATAAAGACAATTCCGTCTTCTTGGGCAATTCTTACTGCTTTTTCGATGATTTGCTCTTCGTCAAGAAGATTGCCAGATTCTTCCTCAGTGGCAACTTTTAGGGCCTTGGCAACAGTCATTTTTACTTTCTTGGTTTTTTCAGCATTGCCGATTGCTTTTCCAAGCATTTCGCCAATATTGATCATTCCGACCATTGTTCCTGGCATGTCTAGAGTTGAAGAAAAGGAGTTTGATGATGAATTTTCCAAAACTTCAATTTCAATTTCTTTGTCATCTAATTTCCCATCAAGTAGTTTTTTGAGGAATTTTTCTTTCGTTTCTTCCGAAGCTTCTTCTCCAACTAGGGCGGTCAGAACTCGAGTTCTGGCATTCAATTGTGCTTCTGAGGAGATTTTATTCCTCATTTCTTCTCTGGTCATCTTCACTGCAACTTCAGTCAAGTCGCGTATGATTGATTCCACGTCTCTTCCGACGTAACCAACTTCGGTGAATTTTGTTGCTTCAACTTTGATGAAAGGTGCGCCAACCAAATTGGCGAGCCTTCTGGCAATTTCAGTTTTTCCAACACCAGTTGGGCCAATGCTCAGGATATTTTTTGGAACGATTTCTTCGCGCATTGGGCTTGCGACCAGTTTGCGGCGATAGCGATTGCGAAGAGCGATGGCGACAGCTTTTTTGGCATCGTCTTGACCAACGACATGTTTATCTAATTCGGCGACAATTTGTTTAGGAGTTAGGGCAAAAATTTCTGATTGCTTAGTCATGTGAATGTTTTGTTGATTTAGGAAATTCGGCAGGAAGGGATCGGATTGAAGTGGGTTTTGTTTTGGTGATTGGCAGATGATAAATTATAGCCGTAAGGATTAGTATCTTCTAATAACTTACAGCTATAAATAATAACTATTATTCTGCAGCTTTATATTTTCTGCTAACAATTTTGATTTCTTCAAATTGTCCTTTTTTGATCAATGATTTTTTGATTTTATTGCGCAATTTGATGGCTTTGTCAGATAATTGGTTGAACCTGAAATTGACCAAGAAATTGTCAATGCTACCATATTTGTTGATGGTTCTCAAAGTAGAGGCCGCAACCTTTAAGTTAACGTTAACTCCTAATGCTTCGCTTCCGAAAGATGCTTGGCAAAGATTTGGTAAAAACCTTCTTTTGGTTTTTCTGTTGGAGTGAGAAACGTTGTTACCACTCATGACGCCAAGGTCGGCGATTAGATCACATCTTCTAGACATAGTTTAATTTGAATTATTAATTTAAAGACAGGAAAAACCCCATCATTTATGAAAAAATGATGGGGCAAAAAATTATTTTAAGTCAGATAGTTATAATGACGTGGTTCCAGTTCCACAATCAATAACTTCTTTACCAGAGATAGCACCGACAATCGAAGTTGCGCCAAACATGGCGGCGATACCGGCAGTAACACCAATCATCAAACCCCAAGATACTTTACCAGTGAAGAACCCAATTCCAACCGAGATGATTGCAAAGGCGGCGAAGGCTTTACCACCATTTCCTTGGACGATTGAAAGCGCGTTACACAAAACAGTCACAAGAGCATTGTCATCAGCGCTTGCGGACACAAGCCATCCGCAACCAGTAGATAAAGAGCAAACTTCTGAAGAAATAATCAAGTTACATGGTGTGACACTTCCAGCGCAAGAGCCTAGTAATGCCCCCCCCGTCGCCGCCGTCCAGGTACATCCTGTGCCATTGTCATCAGCGTTTGCAGTATCTGATGCTGCTGATAATCCAGCACAGCTAGAAGCCGCAGTTCTGCTTGGACAAGCTACTGGACCAGGAGAGTTGACACACTGAGCCGCTTGGGCATTTGTTGAAACAGAGATAAACAATAAAAACAAAAGTGAGAGGAATATTTTTTTCATGATTTTTTTACTAGTTATAATTTAAATATAGAGAACTATTAAAGGAATTAACTTATAATTGTTAAATATTAATTTTCTTTTTGCAAGAAATTTGTTTCGGCGCCTATGAGTTGGTGCTTGATGACTGATCTTGTTGGTTATGATTTTATGGATAAGAGATTATAAAATTCTACTTTCGTGATGCTGATGATCTCATCAATTCTGACTTCTTTTTTCTCACCGCTTTTGCGGTATTTTATTTCTGCCAATCCATTTGCCACGCCTTTTGGGCCGATGATTATTTGGATGGGAATTCCGATCAAATCCATGTTGGCGAATTTTTGTCCGGCGCCGTTTTTGGAATCGTCATAAAGAGTTTCGATATCTTTGGTTTTTAAATCCGCATAAATTTCTTCACAAATTTTATCACAATTTACATCTCCAGCTTTCAAATTTATTAAAGCGATTTGGAACGGAGCTACAGATTCTGGCCAGATTATTCCTCTTTCATCAAAACTTGATTCAATGATTGCTGCGACCAATCTTGAAACCCCAATGCCATAAGATCCCATTTGTGGATTGATACCTTTGCCGTTGTTATCGCTGATCAAGGCTTTCATGGCTTTGGAATATTTGTCGCCAAAATGAAAAATATGGCCAACTTCGATTCCTCTTCTTGAGGCAATTTGATCGGGTTCAATCGGGCAGGTTTCTGGTTTGTGCATCTCATCAGCTGCGGCGTAAAGATTTTGCATCGCCTGAATGTCGATTTCTGGTGATTGCCTTAAATCATCAAATTTCTTGTCGTAATAAACTTCGCTTTCTCCAGTGTCTGCTAAAACATGAAATTCGTGAGACAAATCTCCGCCGATTGCGCCAGTGTCAGCTTTGACAGCAACGGCGTCTAAGCCCATTTTTTTGAAAATTCTAAAATAGGTTTCATACATCAAATTGTATGATTTTTTGGCAGACTCAAAATCAACATCAAAAGAATAGCCGTCTTTCATGAGAAATTCGCGTCCGCGCATGACGCCGAATCTTGGGCGAATTTCATCGCGGAATTTCCATTGAATTTGATAGAAATTCTTTGGCAAATCCTTGTAACTAGTGATGTTCTTGCGAAATAAATCGGTGACAACTTCTTCATTGGTTGGTCCGTAGAGCAAGTCGCGATTGTGGCGATCTTTGATTTTTAGCAGTTCTTTGCCGTAATCATTGTATCTTCCAGATTCGACCCAAAGTTCTGCGGGCTGAATTGTTGGCATAAGAATTTCTAAGCATCCGGATTCATTTATTTCATCGCGGACTATGTTTTCAATTTTTTTTAAAACTTTTAGGCCAAGAGGCAACCAAGAATAGATTCCTGAACTGGTCTGACGGATCATTCCTGCACGAATCATTAGCTGATGTGAGGTGATTTTTGCGTCGATAGGGTTTTCTTTGAGGGTGGGAAGGAAATATTTTGATAAACGCATTTAAGATAATAGTGAATTATGGATCGATGGATTATTTGTAAATAAGGTGCGCGCGCTTCTCGAAAGCATCGATCATCTTGTTGGTTGCTTTTTGGAAAATCATCCCAATCATTTTGCCTAAGATCATTGATTTGAATTCAAAATCAATAAAAAACTTAACCTCACAACCATCTTTGGTGTTTTTAAATTCCCAAGCATTAACCAAATTCTTGAAAGGCCCGTCAATTGCGGCGACGCTGATTAGAAGTTCGCCATGAATTGTCTTTGAAGTGCGAACGTTTGAGGAGTATTTTTGGGTGAAACCTTTGAAGTTGATGACCAAATCTGCTTCTTGGCTATTTTGGCTATTTGTTTTGGTGATTTTTGCTGCCAAACACCAAGGTAGAAATTCAGGATATTTTTCAATGTCCATCACCAAATCAAACATTTGCTGAGAGCTGAATGGCAATGTTTTTGTTTCGTTGTGTGAGGGCATGATTAGTTTTTGTTGGTATTTTGTGATTGAGTCAATTGGTTGCAGGCCAACACATCTTCTAGTGATTCTATTTTTGCAAAAGGGATTTTATTTAATGCTTTTTCAACATTTTGCACAATTTGCTCAAAGTTAATCTCTTCTTTTAAGAATTTTTCCACAGCAATTTCATTGACAGAGTTGAAAATGCATGGCGCATTTCCTCCAGTTTTGAGAACTTCACGAACCAATTTTAAAGCAGGGAATTGTTTTTCATTGGGTTTTTGGAAATTCAAACTCGCAATTTCCGCTAAATCTAATTTTGGATGATCGATGGTGATGCGGTTCGGATAGGCGAGCGCATGGGCGATTGGAACTTGCATGTTTGGCGCGCTGAGCATTGCCAGAGTTGATCCGTCAGAATAATCCACCATTCCATGAATGATGGATTCGGGGTGAATTATCACTTCAATTTTCTTGCTTGTGACAGGAAAAAGGCGGAAGGCCTCGATCACTTCCAAGGATTTGTTCATCATGGTTGCTGAGTCGACAGAGATTTTGGCGCCCATTTTCCAATTTGGATGTTTTATCGCCTGCTGGATTGTGATGTTTTTCATCTGATCATCCGAAAAATGCAAAAAAGGCCCGCCTGACGCGGTGAGAGTGATGGATTTTATTTTATCGAGATTTTTATGCTCAAAGATCTGAAAAATTGCGTTATGTTCAGAATCTATGGGTAGAATTTTTGAGCCGCTTTTTTTTGCTTCATTAAGCATCAAATCTCCTGCCGCAACTAGGCATTCTTTATTGGCCATGCCAATGTCAGATCCTGATTTTATGGCGTTGAAAGTTGGGATTAAACCCGCGATTCCAACTATTGCGGAGAGAAAAAAGTCGAACTTTATTTTCGCCAAATCATTGATCGCGGCGCTTCCTGCTAGAATTTCAATTTCTGGGAAATCTTTTAATCCGGCTTTCAATTCATCGAAATGGCTTTCATTGTTGATGGCGGCATATTTGGGTTTGAAGATTCTGGCCTGTCTGATGAGGGATTTGACGTCTGATCCTGCGGCCAAAGCTTGAATTTCATAAAACTCTGGATGCTGAGCAATAACTTTTAGAGCGTTGACGCCGATTGATCCGGTTGATCCAAAAATGGCAATGGATTTTCTATTTATGCTCATTTATTTTTTGTTCCGATTGCATCTTTAATATTTTCAAAACCGTCTTTCTTGAGCAGTTCGTTGAGATCTTTTTTGATTTTTTCAACGAGTTCAAAACCTTGGTAAATGAAAGCTGAGTAGATCTGAATTAATGAAGCTCCGAGTTTTATTTTTTCATAAGCGTCGTTGGCGCATGAAATTCCGCCAACGGCGATGATTGGAATTTGTCCTTTGGTGAGTAGATAAATATTTTTTAAAACTTGATTAGAGATTTCCGAAACAGGTTTTCCGCTTAAACCGCCAGTTTCATTTTGATATTTGCTTTGTAAATTTTTTGGGCGAGAGATTGTTGTGTTGCTGATGATTAGGCCGTCAATTTTGTTTTTAAGAGCAATGTTGGCGATCGCTTCTTGCTCTTCAAGGCTCAAGTCAGGAGCGATTTTCAATAAAATCGGGATGTTTTTTTTGGTGGTTTTTTGTAGTTCTGATTTTTTCTCAAAAATTGCCTTTAAGAACAAATCCAGCTCGTCAGATTTTTGCAGATCTCTCAAGTTTTTGGTGTTCGGGGAAGAAATATTGATGGTGATGTAGTCGCTTTTTGCGTAGGTTTTTTCTAGCAATAGAAGGTAGTCATCGACAGCATTTTTTGTGTCTTTGTTTTTGCCAATATTAATGCCAAAAACTTGATTTTTTGCTAATTTTTTTGAGTCAATATTCTTTAAGAATTCTTCAATTCCGCCATTATTGAACCCAAGACGATTTATGATTGCCTGATCTTCTTCAAGTCTGAAAATTCTAGGCTTCTCATTGCCGTATTGAGATTTTGGCGTAACAGTTCCGCTTTCAATAAAACCAAATCCAAAACCAAATAGATTGGCAAAAACCTCAGCATTTTTGTCAAAACCTGCCGCCATTCCAACTGGATTGTCAAAATCAATTCCCAAAACCTCATTTCGCAAAGATGGATATTGAGTGTTTTTTGGAGAAGGAACTAGATTGTGGCGCAAAGCCCAAAGGGCAATATTATGGGCGGTTTCTGGCTTTAGTTTGAAAATGAGATTTTTGAAAACTGAATAATTCATCGATGAAATATTTTGAGTATGTAATGTTGTCGGATGTAAAAAAGCCCTACCCCTAATCAAAAGCAGAGCTTTTTCTCGGGCGAGAATATTTGATAATGACTTATTATTTTTCTCTGACGATTGCGCAAACTTAGTTAAGAATGATCCTATTCTTAATTTTGGTAGCTATTGCAGTGATTCTTGAAGTTATAAATTGGACTAAACGAAGCAAAAGAAAGCCGCATGTTAAACAATTTTTTAGAAAAAATACAACACGAAATTATTTTTAAATCAGGCAAGAAATTTATTCCCAACCCAGTATTTGATAGCCTTTTTGGTTGAGGCAGTTAGTGACATATCTTTGTTTGATTTGGTCGGGCTTCAAATTGTCTTCCGCCAAAACTCCTCCACCGCCTGTTATTGCTCCAGTTCCAGCTCCAACGGCAATTCCTTTCACCAAACCAACGGCGTCTCCGCCGATTACGAATCCAAAAATTCCCCCCACAATTGAGCCCCAACCAATGCCGCGAGCTGTCTCTTTGGCAGCTCTTCTTCTTTTTGAGGCTTTTAAGTATTCTTTGGCTTCATCCATGCAAATGTTCGCTTCGCTTTGTGCGAAATTGTCGCCGACAGATCGGTATTTGCTATTAGGGTTAAAAATTGGGCGGTAAGAGCAAGAGGCAAGTGAGATTGTTAGGAGCGTGATTACAAAAATCTTAAAAACATTATTCATGAGTTACTGATTTAAAGCTTTTCTAACAGCTAGTCATTGTCTTTTTTTTGGGCGACTCTTTTTTGATAAAGGTCGGCGAAGTCAATTGGTTCTAGCATTAATGGAGGGAACCCACCATCTATTGTGGCGCTAGAAATTATTCTTCTGACGTAAGGGAAAAGGATGTTCGGGCAATAGATCAATAAGATTTGCTCGATATCTTGTTCATTGGTTAGGCCTTCGTCGAGGGTGAAAACTCCGGAATAACTAAGATCGCAGATGAAAATTACTTTTGCATTTCCGGTGGCTTTGGCGTCCATTTTTAAGGTCACTTCGAAAGAATTAACTGATAATTTTTTTGCGTCAATATTGACTGAAAGGGCGATGTCTGGTTTCAGTGTCGGGGTTAGGAAAACTTCTGGAGAGTTTGGGACTTCAAAAGATAGGTCTTTTATGTATTGCGCGTTGATTTTGATATTGCTCATAGTGAATTTAAATGATTGATTGAATTGGCCGGAGAATCTAATTTACCGACTTTAAAAGATCAAGATCTAACAGGTTAATATGAAATTTAGTGATTCGGGAATCATCATTGGGGTGAGGAAATACAGCGAGAGTTCTTTGATTGTTAAGGTGCTATCGGAAAATCATGGGCTTTATTCTGGGTTTGTTCGCGGCGGAACAACTTCGCCGAAAAATCGGGCGATTTATCAGAATTTTAATCTGGTTGATTTTACCTGGAGTGCGAAAATTGAAGATAATCTGGGGTTTTTCAAAATTGAGCTGACAAAGTCATTTTTGGCGCAGATCATTTCTAGTCCGATCAAATTGACGGCACTGGGAATTTTGTCGGTGATTATTGAAGAAAATCTTCAAGAGCGAGAATCGGGCGAGGAGATATTTCCTCGATTATTTGAATTGCTGAAAAGTTTGAATTTGGATGATGAGATTTTTTTGCAAAAATACATCAAGTTTGAAATTGAATTGCTGAAGATTTTGGGGTATGGAATTGATCTGTCTTCCTGCGCGGCGACTGGAGTTGTTGAGGATTTATATTTTGTTTCACCAAAATCGGCACGGGCAGTTTGCTTTTCGGCGGGTGAAGAATATCGCAATAAATTGTTGATTTTGCCGCAATTTTTGTTGGATGAGGAAACCGCAGAAAATAAGGAAGATTTGATAAATGGACTGAAATTGACAGGTTTTTTTATTGATAGATTTTTGACCAAGGTTGCAAAGAATAGAGTTTTGATTGAGAATTTTAGCTCTCGCAATCAGTTGCTGAGAATGCTTGAGAGTGAAAAATAGAAGTGTGGCTGGTTGCAATTATCATTCAGGGTTGGGGAAATCCGCAATCTTTCTCTACGCATAATACCATTTCCCATCACGCTTTCGCTTCGCGAACGCACTAAAATCAAAGATTTCAGTGATACCAAAACACACCTAAGGAATAATTCCCATATTAATTATTTTTTGTTGAACTTTAAAAAAACATTTCTATATCTCTAGAAATATAAAAATGAATTCACTTTAAATAAGGATTTTTATGAGATTAACAAAAATGACGCATAAGCTGGAGTCCCTATCTCAGGAGACTCGCCTAAAAACTTTCAGGCTTTTGGTGAAGGCTGGGGGTGAAGGAATTTCTGCTGGAGAAATCAGCAAACAGCTAGAAGTTCCCGCCAATACTCTTTCTTTTCACTTATCTCACCTTGTAAAGGCTGATCTTATTACATCCAAAAGAAAAGGTCGCTCGATAATATATTTTGCCAATTTTGAAGAGGTTGAGTCTTTGATAAGGTTTTTATTAGAAAAATGCTGTACCGATTCGAAGCATGTTAGTTGCATGACAGAATCCACCAGAGATTACATAGATTCCATTTTTACTAAAAAACCCTTAAGCGATCAATCTTAATTAAAAAATAAAATGAATAAGAAACTATTATTAATAGCTTTTACCGCTTTATTTTTAACAGCAAATGCGGCGGAAGTTTTGGCCGAAAGCAATCAAAGCCTTTCTTCTAGATTAGAATATTTAGAGGCAAAATTTAAAACTCTTGAGGAAGAAAAAAAATATCAATCTCCAATTTTGGAAACAGCGCTTAAAAACGCTAAAATTTTTGGAAGGCTGCAAGTTGATGCCAATTGGTACAATGAAGATCGGGCTACTGATAATAAGTCAGATGGAATTGACATTGTGAGGGCTAGGCTTGGAATTGGGGGCAAAATATCGAATAACCTTAATTACAAATTTGAAAATGATTTTTCTGATAATGCCTCTGAAATTAAGGATGCTTATTTGGCTTACACGGGAATAGAAAACGCTGAGATTGTTTTTGGGCAAACAAAACCAACCCTCTCATTGGAGATATTGGAAAGCTCCAATCACATGCTTTTCATACAAAGATCTCTTGCTGAAGATTCGGTTCTTGGTCGATTGGTGGGTTTGAAGGGAAGTAAATACGATAAAAACTGGAGAATTGCGGCAGGTATTTTTGGGGAGTCTGTGGGCAATGAGGAGAGAGATGATGACAGTAGATATTCATTCACGGCTCGTGCTACTGTTGCTCCAATCAATAGTGAGGATGCGTTATTGCACATTGGAACTGCGACAAGCTACACTTCGAGAAATAGAAGGGATGGAGTTTCCGCTGACGACAATCTCGACAAGGAACATTTAATTGCCGCAGAATTAATTGCTAGATACAAAGCATTTACTCTTCAGGGTGAATACATCGCTAATCACACGGATTATGATCAAGATAGTGGATCTGGAGATTCGGTTGATTTTTCTAGCTATTATGTTCAGGCCTCTTTTGCTCTGACCGGAGAACATAGAAAATATTCTGATAAGCATGCAAAACTGGGAAAATTAAAAGTTAAAAATTCTGCAGGCAAGAGTGGAATTGGAGCCGTAGAATTGGCAGCCAGATTCTCTCATTTGGATAGAAATGATGAATCAATTATTGATGGAGAAAGTGACAATTACAGCGCCGGAGTCAATTGGTATCCTAATGACGCATTGCGATTCATGTTAAATTATGTCAGATCTAATACCAGCTATGCTCACTCTAAGAGTAGTGAGGGCTATAATTCTGCTTCCCTTAGAACCATAATGTATTTTTAATAAAACCTTTTTTAAAGTGCAATCTGCAATTGCTCCGGCATATGTGAATTGCCCCAATTCCCCAATATCACTTAATCTGACACCAACATCGCTAAAAAGGTTAAATGGGTTGAGGATTTGTGTTGCGGTTGATCGCTCAATCGCCGGATTAGCAAAAATTGGCTGCGATCCTTCGAGTTCAAAAGGAACGAAAAATTGCCCTGCTCGCATTTTTAGCTTGGCAGTGTGATGGAAATCGATAGAAGCATTTACGATCTGCGGTTTTCTATCGGGATATTCCACAGCCCCTGCGGCAAAATGAAGATTGGAAAGCTCATACGCAAAAGACTAAAAACATTTTTTTATTTTTGAAATAATAAATATTTCAAAAAAAGTTGAAATTAAAATACTTCGTCTTATGTTGCTGCCCATCAAATATTTCAATTTTTTTTGAATTAATAATTGGACAATAAAATAGCGGTAAATTTATTAAGTCTTTTGGGAAGCGATATTCGTTTATCAATTTTCAGAATGCTCATTAAGGCAGGAAAGTGCGGATTGAAACCCACATACATTTCTAAAAAAATAGACATTAATCCCAGCAAGCTCTCATTTCATTTGAGCGGATTGAAAAAATCAGGATTGATCAATTTCACAAAAGAAGGTCGTGAATTGACCTATTTTGCCAATTATCAAACCATCAATCAATTGGTAGAATTTTTGTTTGAAAATTGCTGCGAAGGAGACAAAGAGGATTGTCTGAGTAGTGACTTATGCAAGTAGATGTAATTTAAGACTTGATGTTTTGGGAATAACTAGTTAAAAGACTCGCAAAATCACAATTGATTTTTTGTTTTGGTTTTTTGTTTTGGTTTTTCTGGCAATTTTCACTGCCTTCTAATTGTATTTTATTTATTAACTTCATTAGCAGTAAATTATGTCAAAGATCATTAAAATCTCTGTTTTTCTCTCCCTCCTATTTACTCAAAATGTTTTTGCCCGTGATTATCTGCGCATGGCAGGATCTTCAACGGTTTATCCTTTTGCGCGAACAATTGCTGAGGAATTTGGCAATGCAACCAGCTTCAAAACCCCAATCGTCGAATCAACCGGAACTGGTGGCGGCATCAAATTGTTTTGCTCTGGTGTGGGTGAAAATTTCGCTGATTTTGCTAATGCTTCAAGGGCAATAAAAGCAACTGAATTGAAGGTTTGTAATGAAAATGGCATTAAAAATGTTGTTGAAATCAAAATTGGTTACGACGGAATTGTTGTCGCCAATTCAAATAAGGCAAAGCCTGTCAACCTAACCAAGAAACAATTATTTTTGGCTTTGGCGAATGAAATTCCTCAAAATGGAAAATTGATCAAAAATCCAAATAATAAATGGAGCGATGTCGACAAATCCCTTCCGAATACCACAATTGCTGTTTATGGCCCCCCTCCAACCTCAGGAACTAGAGACGCTTTTGTTGAGCTGGTTTTAGAAGATGTTTGTGCAAAAAAAGCGGAATTTATTGCTGCTTATCCAGACAAAAAGATTCGTAAGAAAAAATGTCACATCATCAGAAGTGATGGTAAATTCATTGAGGCTGGCGAGAATGACAATTTGATTGTGCAAAAATTGAAAAATAATCAAGAGGCTTTGGGTGTTTTTGGCTTTAGCTTTCTCGAGCAGAATTCTCGAGTGGTTCAGGGGTCAAAAATTAATGGAATTTCTCCAACTTTTGAGAATATCGCGTCCGGAGATTACAAAATCAGCCGACCTTTATTCATCTATTTCAAAAAAGAACAATTACCTTTCGTTCAAGGTGCTAAAGAATTCATTAATGTGATCATCAGTGAAGATGCTATTGGTGAAGATGGATATTTAGTTGATAAAGGGCTTATCCCAGCCCACGAGGACGATATTGAAAAGATGAGGGAAAGTATTTTAGGCGGTTTGTAGTTAATATTACTTACTACCTAGATTTGTGGCGCGGCAGCAATGCTTGCGTAGCATAGTTAAATGATAATTCAATTAACTAAAAATAACATTTTGCTATGTTTTTTATACCTTTAGCGGTTGTACTAGTGTTATCTTTAGTGGTTTAACACAATGTCGCATTCTTTCGCGGCATTGGTTAATAAATCGAAGCTCAAGAGGATGCGGTCCTTTAAAGATTTATTATTTAATTAATGAACTTTAGCCCGTCGATTGAAGATTTATCTTCGATCATTTAAGTGGCGACAATTTATTGTCGCCACTTTTTTTATGCCCGCACCAAAGCCAATTATTAATAACAAAGATCTCCGTAATTTTATTCAGAGCAAGATCTCCGTAATTTTATTCAGAGCAAGATCTCCGTAATTTTATTCAGAGTAAGATCTCCGTCATGCCGGACATAGAGTTTCTTAAGTGGCTTTTCGCCACTTTAGAAAATCTTGATCCGGTACCTCGTGTAACAAACTCTAGACCCTAAATAACCCAAGCCATCCCCTCTTCCAACAATTTCTCATTCAAATAAACCCCATTCTCAAAAACATCAATCTTCCCCTGGCTCCCCCCGCTAACCTTAGGATAAAAAACATCGCCAACATACCTCCCATAAATATCAATCTTATTGGTCCGAACCACCACAAATTCCAAACTCATCGCCAAATCCCGCAAATATTTCGCCGCTTTTTGCCCCGCATCAGTTTTCATTTCTGCCGAATCAATTCCTGCTAACCTAATCCTCTGTTCCTTAATCACTGCAAAACCCAAATCAACATTCAAAACCATGGTGTCACCGTCAACCACATCCATGATTTTGGCCTTGTAAAGGTAGTTGGCCTTAGTTGGTCTTTTAATTTTTGATGATGAAGGAGTAGAATCATCATTTCTCAAATCCTTAATTTCCTCCCCCAATCGTGGCGCTTTCCACCCTTCACTAATAGCTCTGCCCTCCAATTCTTGACGCAAATTTTCGTCATTAACACTCAAAAGAAATTTGTAATGCGACCAGCTAAGCCCATCTTCAATTGGTGGTTTTTGTGGATAAATTCTAAAAAACTTAATAGCTCTATTCAAAGTCGTTCCATCAATTTGCAAATCCTCACTCAAATTATTCAAAACCAAAGAATAATAATTCACATCCCCACCAATTTTCTCCCCCTCAATTCTTTTGCCAATTTCCCAATAAGTTAGAATCAATTGATTCTTTAAGAGCTCCTCCGTTCGGGTTTTTGAATTTTCAATGAGTTTTTTTAGGTCTGAAGTGAGTTTGGAATAATTCTCTTGCTTGATGATTTTGGCCATTTTTTTGTGATTTTAAAGTTCAAAAAGTTACTGCCCCTAGGGGCAGTGATTTATTAAACCTTAAACTTTTACAAAGGAGGGGGCAAGAAAAAAGAATATTACGGATTGTGAATTGATTATTTGTGTGTTTTTACTAGGGTCGAGGGGCTTAATTTCATGGAGTTACCGTCATGCCGGACATAGATTTTCTTAGGTAGCTTTGCTGCCTTAGAAAATCTTGATCCGGTACCTCATGAGGAAAAATATCCGTCTACAATTTTTGATTCATCCATTATTTTAAAAGATCCTCACTTTCGCGAGGATGACGATTATTTGGGGTGTGTGGGGATGTGAAAATGGAAAATAAGATGATGCTAAATAACATTCTGCCACTCAAATCAGATTATTTTCATAAATAAGATCAAAGGCACTTCTTAAGTGGGTAATTAAATTACCCACTTATTTTGAAAATAGAGTCGAATTTTATTTAGATGTCCTCGAC
>JBLHTM010000023.1:0-14795 GCA_047627215.1 Rickettsiales bacterium
ACACCAAGCCCGAAGGAGCTAAAATTTACATCGACGGCGTCTATCGTGGAGAAACCACAAAGCAAGTCAATTTGACCCCCAATAAAGATTATCACCTTAAATTGGTCAAAAATGGTTACAAAACCATAGAGAGTGAAATAAAAACAAAGTTTAGCTTCAGGCCGTCTAAAACCATTAAAAGAATCAAGTGTCGGCTAAATTTAATTGGCTCGGTTTTGATATTGCCGATTTTTTTATTGAAAAAAAATTGTGTTGATTTCACTGAGACGGTATATCAATTTAATATGGAGAGGTTTTCTGGTCAAAACCTTCAACAAAATTCGTGGCGATCAAATCAAAACCGTAATCAAGAAAATATTCCCTATCAAAATGATCAATATCAAAGGGTTTTAAATGATGAAGGACGTCCTATGGGCAGTCAATATCAGAATAGTTATTATCAAGAAAATCAAAATCAAGAAAGTCAATTCCAACAAAACTACCAAACTCAACCCATAAGGCAAAATCCATATCAAGAAGATCGTCGAGTCAGCCCTATTCAAGAAAATCAATATCAACAAAAACCCCATCAAGCTGATAATCAGGGTCAATATAGGCAAATTCAACAAAAATCCTATCAAGATAATGACCAACAACAACCTATCGAGGAAAATAAATACCAACCGATTTTAAACCCTAGAGCCAAATACAATACAAGGACGGAAGATCTAAATCGAAGTTCCCAAATAAACAGCTACTATTCCAGCCCTTATAGATATTATGACCCAAATCAAATTCCAAAAAATAACGACGGCAAAAGGTACCAAGAAAATGAGGGCGATTTAAATTCCTACCAAGGAATTTCACAAAGAAATTATTTGCAAATTGAACGCGGAAGATAGGGGTGCACTTTGAAGAATCTAGATTAAATTCTTTTAAAAAATTCATATTTTGACTTTTTTCTTGTTTCGAATATCCGCTTTTAATTGGAGTTAAAAAAATCTAGTTTATGGTTCTGATTTTGCTAAGGATTTAATGATGCATTTTTAATAAAAATTGCATCATTAAATCAAGAAGATTTTTGATTTTTAGTTTTTGTGGGTTAGATTTACAAACAATCTTGCGAACCTTCAAAGAAGTAATACCAAATCTCATCTTTAATCACTTTTTTAAACTGCATCTTTTTGGTCTAAAATTGAAGAGAAAAACCTTTTGTATGCACCGATAAAGGCGGTTTTTCTCTTCAATTTTATCCTCAAAAATATTTTGCTTAAAAACGCAATTAAAGATGAGATTTGGTATGATGTTAAAAATAATTTTTTAGCAAAATTATGAAGGAAATTACTAAAATAAAATCAAACATATCAAGTGATTAACAAAGATCATTCTTTTCAGAATATTATTCTCAATTTACAAAAATATTGGTCCAATCAGGGGTGCGCATTACTTCAACCTCTCGACATTGAGGTTGGCGCAGGAACGCTTCATCCGGCAACGATTTTAAAAGCATTGGGCAAAAAATCGTGGAATGTTGCTTATCCTCAATCTTGCCGAAGGCCCGGTGACGCTAGATATGGGCGCAATCCTAATCGGGTTGGGCATTATTACCAATTTCAAGTTTTGCTGAAGCCGGCCCCAGATGATATTCAGGATTTGTTTTTAAAGAGTTTGGAAGCGATTGGAATTGACACAAGAAACAATGACATTAGGTTTGTTGAAGATGATTGGGAAAATCCAACGGTTGGAGCCTCTGGTCTTGGTTGGGAAGTTTGGTACAATGGAATGGAAATTTCACAATTCACCTACATGCAACAAGTTGGTGGAATAAAATGTGAACTAACATCCGGAGAAATGACCTACGGTTTGGAGCGCATTGCCATGCACATTCAAAATGTTGACAATATTTTCGACATCAATTGGAATGGTCTTGAAGGCGAGAAAAAAATCAGCTATGGAGATATTTTTTTAGAAAATGAAAAACAGCATTCCGCCTACATTTTAGAGCATTCCGATCCTGAAATTCTATTTCGTCACTTCTCTGACGCTGAAAAAACTTCCATTAACCTAAGTAAAAATAACCTACCAATCCCAGCCTACGAGCAGGCTTTAAAAGCTTCGCACATTTTGAATCTTTTGGATGCAAGAGGCATCATTTCTACAACGGAAAGAGCCTCATACATTTCTAGGGTTCGCAGTATGGTAAAATCAGCTTGTGAAATTTTTGTTAAGGCTGAATCACAAAATATCTAATAAACTTCTAAAGTAATAAATTTAATGTTTTTTTCTAAAATTCGCCAAGAGTGGTTTGGTAATATTCGCGGCGACCTTCTCTCTGGAACAGTTGTTGCCTTAGCTCTAATCCCTGAGGCAATTGCATTTTCAATCATTGCTGGAGTTGATCCTAAGGTTGGCCTTTATGCTTCATTTTGTATTGCGGTGGTGATTTCATTTTTTGGTGGTAGATCAGGAATGATTTCAGCCGCAACTGGAGCTATGGCGCTGGTTATGGTCTTGTTAGTCAGAGAACACGGTCTCGAATACTTGCTGGCAGCGACGATTTTAACAGGGATAATTCAAATTATTGCCGGATTCTTAAAACTCGGATCATTACTACGCTTTGTTTCAAAATCAGTGATGACAGGGTTTGTTAATGCTTTGGCGATCCTAATTTTCATGGCGCAATTGCCAGAATTCAGTGGTGCTGGTTGGCAAGTATACGCAATGGTTGCGGCAGGCCTTGGAATCATCTACCTATTTCCATATGTCACCAAATCAATTCCTTCTCCATTGGTTGCGATTGTGGTCTTGACGGTTTTTAGCATTTTGATGAATCTTGACATCAGAACCGTCGGAGACATGGGTGAGCTTCCTGACACGTTACCAATGTTCTTGATCCCTAATATCCCCCTTAATTTTGAAACCTTAAAAATTATCCTTCCATACTCAATCACTCTTGCTGCCGTTGGGTTGCTTGAGTCATTAATGACGGCGGTGATTGTTGATGATTTAACTGACACTAAAAGTGAAAAAAATCGTGAGTGCAAAGGGCAGGGAATCGCTAATATTGTTTCTGGGTTTTTTGGTGGAATGGCGGGTTGCGCAATGATCGGACAATCAGTGATCAACGTGAAATCTGGGGGAAGAGGGCGTCTTTCAACTTTCTTTGCTGGTTCATTCTTATTATTTCTAATTTTGGTATTGAATGATCAAGTCAGTAAAATACCAATGGCTGCATTAGTCGCGGTGATGATCATGGTGTCAATTGGAACTTTCAGTTGGGCATCGATCGCGAGACTTAAAACCACCCCAAAATCTTCCAGCTTAGTGATGTTTAGTACTGTGGTCGTAGTGGTTTTCACTCACAATTTGGCTGCCGGGGTTTTTGTTGGTGTTTTGATGAGCGCATTGTTTTTTGCATCCAAAGTTTCTCACCTGCTCGACTTCAAATCTGATATTAATGTCGATAAAAATCACAGGATTTACAAAATATACGGTCAAATATTTTTCGCTTCAGCCGATAAATTTACCGATAATTTTGACTTTAAAGAAGTTGTTGCAAAAATTACAATCGATTTGACCAATGCCCATTTTTGGGATATTTCTGCTGTTGGTGCTTTAGATAAAGTGGTTTTGAAGTTCAAAAGAGATGGGGCTGAAATTGAGATTTTGGGCTTGAATGAAGCCAGTAAAACAATCGTCGATAAATTAGGAATTCACGACAATCCAGAGTTCAATTCATTAACTTCAAATCATTAATTTAAGGAAAAATATGAGCAAAATAATTATCTGTGTCGATGGTTCAGATTACTCCGTAAATGTTTGCGATTTAAGTCTTTGGGCGCAAAAAAAATTAAAAAGTGACATATCTATTTTGCACGTTGCCTCTCCTCATGATGAATCTGCTTCAAAAAGAGATTTGAGTGGAGCAATTGGAGTTGGGGCAAGAAATAATATTTTGGAATATTTGGTAAAAATTGATGAAAAACATGGCAAAGAAGAGCGAGAAAAAGGCCGTTTAATCTTGGATAAGGCTCGGGAATATTTAGTTAATAAGGTAGGTGGAAAAGTTGAAACAATTCATCTTCGTGGATTTGTTCCTGAAATTATTGCTCAAATGCAAGATGCTGCAGATTTGATTGTAATCGGCAAAAAAGGTGAAAAAAACCAAGATTTAGAAAAAATCGGTTCAAACCTTGAGAAAATTGCCAGATCAACAAACAAGCCGTTATTGATCGCTTCTAAGCAAATAAAAACAATTGAGCGTTTTTTAATTGCATTTGACGGCAGCGAAAATGGTCAAAAAATAATTGACTACGCAACTTCAAATCCTTTACTTCAAGACCTCAAATGTGATCTATTGATGATTGCTGAGCAAGGATCTGAAGATGAAATATCACTAAAAAAAGCAGAAATTCAACTGTCCAATTCTGGCTTGAAAGTGCAGAGCTATTTAAAACAAGGAAAATTTGTTGAGGATGTTGTTAAAAAACACATTCTCGAGCACTCCATCAACCTATTAGTGATCGGAGCTTACGGACATTCCAAAATACGCAGTTTCATTATTGGTAGCACAACCAGTGAATTGATCAAAAAATCAGCTATCCCTCTTTTATTATTAAGATAATTTTTTTAAAAATGACCAAACCCCTAATTTCCGCCAAAACTAATACTGCCCTTGTGGGTGAAATAATTGTTCCTGGTGACAAATCAATTTCACACCGCTCTTTAATTTTTTCAACACTTGCCAACGGAATTTCCAATATTTCCGGTCTTTTGGAAGGTGAGGATGTTTTGAAAACCGCTGAATCTTTGACGAAAATGGGCGCTAGAATCAAGCAAGTTGAATCAGGAAAATGGCAGGTTAATGGCATTGGATATTGTGGATTACAAGAGTCAGATGACGTCTTTGACATGGGAAATTCAGGAACCTCAACAAGGCTTCTTATGGGATTGGTAGCTCCTTTTGATTTTAAAACAACTTTCACAGGCGACGCTAGTCTTCGCAAAAGACCAATGAGGAGAGTTTTTGACCCGATTAGAGAAATTGGTGCTGAAGTGGTTTTCCGCGGCAACAATCTTTTGCCAGCCACGATCATTGGAACCGATTCTCCGCTTCCCATCACCTACGAGATGAAAATGGCATCAGCACAGGTTAAAAGCGCAATCATGCTTGCCGCGCTCAATATCAACGGAAAAACCACAATCATTGAGCCAGAAAAATGTCGTGACCACACCGAGATAATGATGAAATATTTAGGAATCGATGTCGAAGTTGAGCCCTTGAACAATGGCAACAAAATCACTGTTACTGGCTGCAGTGATTTTGATGCCAAAGATTTTGTCGTGCCATCAGACATTTCATCCGCAGCTTTCATGATTGTTGCGGCTTTGATTGTTCCTGGTTCAAAAATAAAAATGAATAATGTTGGTGTCAATCCTTTACGCAATGGAATTGTCACAACTTTGCAAGAAATGGGTGGAGATATTCAACTATTGAACGAAAGATTAGTTGGTGGTGAAAAAGTAGCGGATATTTTGGTCAAATACAGTCAATTAAAAGGAATTGAAGTTCCGGCATCGAGAGCTCCATCAATGATTGATGAGTATCCAATTCTCTCTATTGCTGCTGCTTACGCTTCTGGAAATACTAAAATGAATGGTCTGGCCGAACTTAAAGCGAAGGAAAGCAATCGCCTTGATGCCGTTGCTACTGGACTTTCTTTATGTGGAGTTGAGACAATTGTTGGTGATGATTCTTTGGAAGTTATTGGTGGATTCAAATCACAAGAAAATGTAGCGCAAATCAAAACCCATTTAGATCACAGAATTGCCATGTCATTTTTGGTGATGGGCTTGGGATTGGAAAATGGGGTAAAAATTGACGATTCTGAGCCGATCAACACCAGTTTTCCGAATTTTGTAAAGATATTCGCTGAATTTGGGGTAGAATTTAAAAAATAATCAAACCTTGCACTCATATTAATGGTTAAAACTTTCAAAAACTCCAAAGGAATCGTCTCTCACTAAAAACAATTCAAATGAAAAATAACCAAACCCTGCTCATTGCAATTGACGGACCTTCATCTTCCGGAAAAGGAACCATCGCCAAAAAAATTGCCAAACATTTCAATCTTCCATGTCTTAATACCGGAGCTCTTTACCGCGCAGTGGCATTTCTGGCCCTAGAAAATAATTTAGATTTAGAAGGTGACATTCAAAAAATTATTCCCTTATGTGACAAAATATTACAATCACAGATTGTGGCTACGTGTAGCCGTGATGTGGATTTTGATCTCGAATCTCCAAAAATTCATAATGAAAAAATTGGCAAAGCTGCGTCAATAGTGGCTGCAAATCCAGAAATTCGTCAAAACCTATTTAAACTACAAAGAAGATTCGCTGATTTGGGAATAAAAAATAATGGTGGAGCAGTTTTGGAAGGGAGGGATATTGGAACAACGATTTGCCCAGATGCAAATCACAAATTTTTTATTAACGCCGATGTTGAGGTGAGGGCACAAAGACGCTTTTTTCAATCTTTAAAAAACGACCCAAATGCCAATCTCGATTTGATTTTAGAGCAATTGAAGAATCGTGATGAACAGGACAAAAATCGCCAATCATCACCTTTGAAAAAAGATAATGACGCCATTGAAATAGATACTTCGAACATGAATGTTGAAGAAGTTTTTAAAAAAATATTAAGTGATATTTCCGGATCATAAATTTACCTATTTTATGAAAAAGCACAATTGTGACGGACATAGATTTTTTTAGGTTTTTTTATCACTTTAAACAATCTTAAGTCTACCGCCTCACCACCTTTTTTACCCCAAAAATACGGTAAAATTATGAAATCCTTGGTCAAAACAGGGAAGGTGAATCTGGATCACAAAATACAATACTCACAAGATCCCCGCTCTTGCCAGAAGGTTGATCATACAGTATTGCGATTATTTTTAACGATTAGAAAACGTAAGACGGAAGAATTTTTAGATTAAATTCAAAGCTCTTGCAAAATGTGGCTGTTCACTTGTGATTAATAGTTTTTTACCGAAAAAATCATCAATCTCCAAAGTAAAACTATGTAAACAAAGCCTATTTTTATTATTTTTCTTATTCTCAATCATTTCTCGATTCCTCCCTTCTATCTCACTAATTTTATCTCCTGTTACTCTCTTTCCATATTTTCCGTCACCGACGATTGAATGGCCGATTTCTTTACAATGAACCCGAAGCTGATGCATCCTTCCGGTAACTGGTTTGAGCTCAACAAGGGAGCAATCTTCAGATTTTCTAAGGACTTTGTAATGAGTTACCGCTTCTTTTCCTAAATCGCTTTTAAAAACTTTTTTGTAATCACCAAAAGATTTCTCCAAAAGTGGCATTGAAATCGTCCCCTCATTTTGCTTTGGAAAACCTTTTATCAAAGCCAAATAGGTTTTTTTGATGGTTTTATTTTTAAATCCTTCGCTAAGAATGGTTGCAGTTTTACGATTTCGTGCCAAAAGCAAAATTCCACTAGTGTCTCGATCTAGCCTATGAACCAATCTCGGAGTCTCTTCTTTTTCAAGCTTTAAATAGGGCAGAGCGGCATCAATACTAAAATCATTAGGATTTCCAGCCTGAACTGCAATTCCTGCTGGTTTGTCGATCGCCAGAAGATTGTCATCCTGAAAAATGATTGAATTTTTTACGATCTTGATTTTCTCTTCACTAACCTTTGATTTTTGTTTGGTTTGCGCTCTTGCCTCCGAGCCTGGAGAGGGTTCGTAATTGCCAAATATGTGAACTTGATCACCTTCTTCCAATCGGCGTTCTGCGCCGAATTTTTTACCATTGATTTTAACATCTTTTTTTCTCAAAATTTTCTGAGCAAGCGCAAATCCAAAACCATTTTTTGCTAGAAATTTATCCAATCTGGATCCTGCGGAGTCAATGTCGACAATAAATTTATTCATTAGAAATTTTATTACTTAAATTTTTCATATCAGCAGGAAAATCAATTTCAAACTCCATTTCTTCATTAGAAACGGGGTGAAAAAAGCTGATTTTGTAAGAATGTAAGGCCTGACGAGGAAACTGATGAACCGCGTCTTTGATTTCTTCTGGAGCTGATCCTAAAGACAATTTTCGAGATCCGTAAGTTTGGTCACCAATGATGCAATGTCCGATTGAAGCCATATGAACGCGAATTTGATGAGTTCTTCCGGTGTCTAATTTGCAATCAATCAAAGAAATTGTGCTGTTAAAATACATTTTTTTGACCTCGTAATTGGTGATCGCAACCCTTCCTCCATCTCTCATGATCGCCATTTTGAGGCGATTAGCTTTGCTGCGTCCGAGGTTTTTATTAATCACTCCTTTGAGAGGTTTTGGCGTTCCGTAGCAAATTGCTAAATAATTTCTTTTTAAGGTTCTTTGTTCAATTTGCTTAGAAAGATTTTGATGAGCCAGATCATTTTTAGCAACTACCATCAACCCTGAAGTGTCTTTGTCTAAGCGATGGACAATTCCGGGACGCATCACGCCGTTTATTCCAGATAAAGTTTCCCCACAATAGAAGAGTAGGGCGTTGACAAGTGTGTAATCTTGATTACCAGCTCCGGGGTGGGTGGTCAATCCCGCCGGTTTATTAACAACCAACATGTTTTCATCTTCGAAGACAATTTCAAAAGGTATTTCTTTAGCCAGAACTTTTGATTCTTTTGCTTCTGGAATTTGAATTATAAATTTCTCGCTGCCTTTGATTTTATAATCAGAATTTGTTATTGGATTGTCACCACTAAACACATTGCCCGAGGCGATTAAAAGCTGGATTCTGCTGCGTGAAAATTCTGGATTAGATTCGACAAGCTTGCCAACCAAAAACTTATCAAGCCTTTGTTTTAAGTCTTCCGAAGATGCTTCAAAAATTATTTCTGTCATTAAATAATTCTGTAAGCGGTTTTATCGGAAAATAATTTGTGCAGCAATTGATTATTGATTCCATGACCTGACTTTATTGCGGTGAATTTTCCAATAAAATATCCACCCGACAAAAAAATGTCCCCAATAAAATCGAGCATTTTGTGACGAACAAATTCATCCGGGTAACGAACTCCATCTTCGTTCAAAACTCCATTTTCACCAATAACCACAGCATTTTGCAAAGAGCCTCCAAGCGCTAAACCTGCTGCGCGCATTGCATCAATGTCTTTTTCAAAAGCAAAAGTTCTGGCTCTAGAAATGTCATTTTTAAAAGAAGTGTGTTCGGTGTGAAATTCAAAATTTTGTTCACCAAGTTGAGAATGGTTGAAATCAATTTGCAAATTGACTGAAAATTCTCTATCCGGTTCGATCGACAATGATTTGTCGCCGTCAGTGACTTCAATTTTTTTCAAAATTTCAATGGTTTTTCTAGGTTCTTCTTGCCCGTGAGTTCCTGCGCATTCGATCAAGAATATGAAAGCTGAGGAGCTGCCATCCATAACGGGAGTTTCTTCAGAATCAATTTCAACAACAAGATTGTCGATTCCACAACCCCAAATTGCCGCCATTAAATGTTCTATTGTGGCAACTTTGACTCCAGATTTATTGGATATTGTGGTTCCTAAGTTGGTAGTAGAAACATTTTTGTAATTTGCGTGAATTTCATTTTCACTTTTAACGTCAATTCTCCTAAAAATAATCCCGCCATTTTCCACTCCCGGAAGAAGTGATATTTTTACTTCCTTTCCGCTATGCAGGCCAATTCCGCTGCAACTGACTTTTTTATTGATTGTTCTTTGCTTTGTGATGCTCATCGATGAATTTATTTTGAAAAATTACTGGAAGAAAAATCTTTTTTAATCTAAAACGTCATTCTCAAATTATTCGGTTAAATAACAATCAAAATTTTATCAAAATGACTTTTATCCAAAAGCTCGAGAAGTTAGGAATTGCCTTGCCAAAACCAATTGTTCCAATTGCCAATTATGTCCCTTTTGTAAAAACTGGAAACCAAGTTTTTATCTCCGGCCAAGTTCCAATTCAAGATGGTGAAGTTAAATTTGTTGGAAAATTAGGAAAAAATATTTCCATTGAAGACGGACAAAAAGCTGCCAGAATTTGCGCAATCAACATTCTAACCAACCTTAATCTCGCTTGCGATGGAGATTTAGAAAGAGTTGTGCGCTGTGTAAAATTGGGAATTTTTGTCAATTCTGACCCAGAATTTACTGACCAACCGATTGTTGCAAATGGCGCTTCTGATTTGATGGTTGAAGTTTTTGGTGAAAAAGGAAAGCATAGCAGATTTGCAATGGGAGCCAGTTCACTTCCCAGAGGTGTTGCTGTTGAGGTTGATGCAATTTTTGAAATTTCTTAATAAAAAAATCTAAAAAACATGAAATTGATTCTCAAGTCTATCTTTATCGTTCTTTTTCTAAGCTCCGCAAGTTTTGCTGATGAAAATCCGCTAATTGTCAAATGGAACAGCCCTGATGGGATAAAAAGATTAGAAAGTAGTGAGTTTAAAAATGATTTTTATCAATTAGCTGACTATTTTCAGCCTCAAATCAACCCACTTTATTGCGGAGTTGCGACTTCAGTGATCATTCTAAATTCAATTACAGACAATGGAAAGGCACCAAGCCAAAGCACTTTAGAGATTCAAAAACCAAAGGTCTTTGGTGGTGAAAAAATCAAGTTTCCTTCCTACTCACAAATAACTTTTTTCAATGATCAAACCGACAAAATCAAAGATCGAAAAATTATTGAACTTACAAATATAACGCCGGAAAATGAGAATTATGCCAAAAATTTCGACCCAGGCCTAACCTTGTGCGAACTTAAAAAAATCCTCACCAAATCTTATGGCCTAAAAGGAAAATCGATTCATGTCAAAAAATCCAACCAAAAAACCATTAATGAATTCAGAAATTTAGTTAAAGAAATAACCTCTGACGACCGCAGATATTTGATCATCAATTTCCATGGCAGCATTTTGGGCCTAAAAACCGGAGGCCACATTTCACCAATCGTCGCTTTTGACGAAGCTAGCGACTCAGTTTTGGTTTTGGATGTTGCGGGTCACAAAAATGGTTGGTATTGGACAAAAATTTCTGATGTAGTCAAGGCGATGAACACTAAAGACGGCAAAAAATATCGCGGATATTTGATCATTTCTGAATAATTTTCCATCTCACAAAACATTCTAATGCTTTTTTTGATTTGAAAGGAGCAGGTTTGAAGAATAAAGTTGGCTGGATTGATTGCTTCTTAAAGATAAAAATTCTTAAATTCTAACTTAATATTAATCTCGCTGCTCGTGCTAGATTTCCTCCAAGATCTCCCTATTTTACCATAAGTGATGGGTTAGGGGAGTTTTTAGGGCGAAATAAACATTAAAGTTCAGGCAATAAAAAGATCCAAATTGAAGTGATGTCCTCCGAAAAAACTATGGAATAATTTGATTATCGTAAAATCTAAACGATCCATTTACAGATCTATCAAATGCAGATGTGGACTCATATCTAGGAACGCTGGTTGATGCAGAAGCAAAGGAGCAATCTCCAACTCCAGCAAATGCAGATACGGATGTGGGTGAGTTTATTGATCCTATGCTTGATATTGGTAGCAACATCTCATCAAACCATACTCTTATTGTCTGCGCAGAAACTGAAGTTACATATTCGACCATTAATGTGGTTTTTTCTGTTGGAATATTAGAAAAAGGAGCTTCAATTGACACTACATCATTTCCCGCTAAATTAACCAAACTATCATTTCCCAAACCTCCTCTGACTCTAAATAAACCATTTCCAAACCCAACATATTGACCCCTTCCAGATCCTCCACACTCAAGAATCAACCCTGCTGCTGCAGAGTCAATGTCAACATCAACTGACATGATAAAAGATTGAGTTATTGTATTTCTTTTTGCACTAGAAGTGACAAAAGTGGCGTCGCCTTGAGCTACAGTTTGACTTAAGATTATTCCAGCTTCCAAATCAACAGTTTTAAAATTCAGATCATTGCCATTTAGAGCCACAATTGCATTTCCAGCAGAGTCGGTAATTGCTCCAGCGCTCCAAGTTATTTCATAATCCTCAGCATATTCTAACTTTCTTTGATTTCCCGAATCACCCGATAGAGAAATGGTAATTGTTTTTTTATCAACAGATAAAATAGCTCCTGTACTATTGGTAAAAGATCTGATGTCCGATATTCCAAATTTATTTCCTCCATCGGTCAAATTTATCTGCCCATCAAGAGAAACTTCTTCATCAAAAACCAGAACTATTGAAGCAGTTCTAGAAACCTGCAAAGCTTCATCTGCTGGGGTGGAAGATGTTAAAATTGGAGAAGCATTATCCATGGTGTAGATTTCATCAGTTACTGGTTCTGCACCAGCAAAAATATTTCCAAATGAGTCGGTGATATTTTGTCCACCGTCGACATTCAAAGCAACAGTGCCATTAAATGAAGCTAGATCTCCACCAGAAACCGTAATGTCGTAAGTCGAAGAATTAATTTCTGTAACATTCGTTATTGTTGTTGTGCTGGTGCTATCCACATCAAAATCAGCGGCGTCAACATTTATGACCGCTTCATCAAATGTTGCTGTGAAAATCAAAACATCTGCATCAGTTATGGCAGAAGCAGGGGTTTTTCTGACAAAAGAACTTAATATTGGAGCAATAATATCCCCAGAATCGGTTGAGAAAGTTGTTGGAAAAGAACTATTATCAGTAAAGAAATTACTAGCAGTGTCATTAACAATGCTGCTGGCAATATTTATTTTATAAAAACTATTAGCTTGTAATGCCACTGCAGGAGTAATGGTTAAAATATTATTAGTAATATCAACTTGAGAATCAGCAATTGGAATTATCCTATCATCGGTTCCATTAGTTGAATCAGCGATGGTTATATTGCCAGATGCTGCAACAATATTTTCGCTAAAAGTGAAGACGATCTGTGTATTGGTTGAAATTCCAGCGATATTGTTTGCTGGAGATGATGAGCTAATAGTTGGTTTTGTTGTATCACTAATAATCAAGATAGAGCCAATAAAAGTTGTAATAGCATTTAAATCATTATCTTGCCCCTTAATGGCTCCTCCATTTAAATTAAATGAATCTTTAGAATCTCCTATTTCAAAATCGTAATGAGTAAGATTTCCAGATAATTTTTTGCGAAAGATTAGCTCGTTTTGATTGGCTCCAAAACCAGTATAAATAAAGTCCTGATTAGAATTATTAAATAAAGCGTTAATTATTGGATTTCCAACAACCACAACTGGCTTAGAAAAAGTTAGCTTTATATCTGCATTATCAAGATTTTTTTCAGGGTTGGTGATCAAAGATGGGTCTATGGTTACGAAAGGGGTTGCATTCTCAGAAAGATCGGGATCAGGATTCTTTTTATCTATATTCACATAAGTGCTCTGACGTCTTGTGTCTAGAGCAGACCCATTGAGTTTTGCGGTTTTCCCACCCAAAGAATTAAGGGAGATGATATCAAGTTCTTCACCAGAAATTTTTTCAGATCCCTTATCCGGAACAACTTCAATAGCTCCTGATCTAACTTGGATTGTTGAAGTTGAGGTTACACGGTCTTCGATAACGTCAATATCAGTTCCAAGCAAATTAACAATTCCTCCCGGAACGTTAACTATTTTAATGCCTTTTTCTCCTGATACGAACTGAACAAAGCCGCCGTTGGTTTGAATGATTGTTAACTCGCTTTGAGTAAAGGTTATTAAAACGCTCCCCGAAGATCCTGAGGCGGAAATATTGGCGATTGCACCATTGCTAAATTTGATTATTCCAAAATTTCCAACACCATTAGTAATTTCAATGAAAGAATTTGTTGGAATTTCTTTTTCTGCAGCAATGCTCGATCCTGAAACCTCAAAAGATGAAAGTCCAACACTTTTATTGTCAAATACAGCCGTGATTACTCCTGATTCAGGAATTTCTTTTACCCTCTCTTCAACGCGCAATCGATTTTCTCTGCGAACTTTGCTGAAAATTTGTGAGTGCATTGATTTTTTATCAAGATTGATAATTGCAGAATTTCTGCGACCCAAATCATAAAGCGGAATACTATATTGTAGCGCAACTTCATAACCATTTCTGCCGCCATTTTCTGAAATTAAAGATCCTTTTAAAGTAAGGTTCTTAAGCAAATATTCTGCTTTAGCTTCATAACCAACCAAATCATCTTCTGTGATGCGAAAATATTGATACCTTTTGGCATAAACACTCAAATTTGGAAGCAAGGGCAGGCTGTAACCAGCTTCAAGATCATAACCCTCGAGAACCCTTTCTTCATATTGATTGCCGTCTTCGTCAATTCTACTGTCCTTAAAATCAGTTATTGGGCTGTAGTAGTTGGTGGAAAATTTTAGATATTGCGATTTTGCATCAAGCCCAATACTCATTCTTTCATGCTGATATGGCCATTGGCGATCGTAGAATATATTGGCGCCAAATAATTTGGTTTCATCAGGAGTTAAGTAACGATAAGCGGTTCCAATATTTAATGTGTGACGACTGACATCATCATCAATATCAACAGATTCTTCATTTATTATTCCACTTCCTTGAAAGAATAAATTGTGATTCATCTTGCCAGATTGATAGATCGGCTGAACACCAAGAACACTTAAATAACTATTATCAAAATTGTTTAATTTGGGTCTTGACTAGTTAAGTAAATCTTAACTATTATTTTGACCTTATGAATAAAGGAAAAAATAAATATTACAATCGTTCCCGAATTTCTGAGAAGAAGTTTAGGGAAATTATCAAGTATTTTAGCTATGATGAAACTGCTACTAAAACAGC
>JBLHTM010000024.1:0-14618 GCA_047627215.1 Rickettsiales bacterium
GAAACTTCAACTAAGCACATTCTGCAATTTCCGGCGATCGCCAATCTTTCATGGTAGCAAAAACGCGGAATTTCAACTCCAGCTTGCTCGCAAGCTTGAATTAGAGTTATTCCGTCTTGAACGGTGATTTCCTGTTCGTTGATTGTGATTTTAGCCATTTTGAAAAGATTGATTTGGAAGTTAATTTTGGTGCAATTTAGTTGGAAATATTGCCGATTTTGTTTTTATTTTCAAGGCCAAACTTATCTGATCATTACCAATATGTCTGACGGTTAGTTATTTTTATTAAACGTGCCTAAAGAGATTTAAAAATTTTCTTATATTCATCAGGATCAAAACCAATAATTTGATTTTCTCCATCATCAATAATTGGTCTTTTGATTATTGAAGTTTTTTCCATCATTATGGCAATTGCTGATTTTTCATCAGTTGGCTTTTGGTTATCTTCCAGTTTTTTCCAGGTCATTCCTTTGGAATTGGCAATTTTCTGCCATCCAAATTTTTTTACCAATTCTCTGAGTTTTTCTTTGTTTGCCCCTTCTTTTTTATAATCAGAAAAATGGTATTTTATGCCATTTTCATCGAGCCAATTCAGCGCTTTTTTAACTGTGCTGCAGTTTTTTATCCCGTAAATCGTGATCATTTATTCTGAAGATTTCCCCCCCACCTCAGCCGCAGATTCTTCTATAGAACTTTTGGTGGCAGCTTTTCTGTCTCTCAAGGTTTTATAATATATAGAGACAAACTTGTTGTGATCTTTGAGGTTGGTTGAAAAATTATGTCTTTTGCCGTAACCGGAAGCCACAAAGTAAAGATATTTATTATATGGTGGGTTTAGGACTGCCTTAATTGAATCGATTCCAGGGTTACAAATCGGAGTTGGTGGCAAACCATAAATATGGTAAGTGTTGTAAAGCGATTTATTATTAATATCACTTCTTCTAATTACTCTTTCAAGGCTTATATCTCCAAAGGTAAAAGAATAAATTATTGTTGGATCCGATTGTAGCTTCATTCCTTTTTTGAGGCGATTACTAAACACGGCGGCAATAGTTGGTCTCTCTGATGGTGTTCCAGCTTCTCTTTCAACAATTGACGCTAGAATTATCGCATCTTTTTTGGTTTTAATCGGAATTGATTTGTCTCGGTTTTCCCATAAATCATCAATAGTTTTTTTCATCGCATCTTGCATCCTCTTGATCACCGACAATCTGGTGTCGTTATAGGAATAAAAATAAGTTTCAGCAAGAAGTGACCCTTCAGCAATGTTTGTTGGAAGGTCTCCAATTATTCCGTGAGATTTATCGATAATTTTTAGTGCAGTATTGGTAGAAAGTCCTTCAGCAATGGTTATTTTACGAAATGAAACATAGCCTTTAACCATTTTGTGCATGATTTTGTAGTAGGAGAGATTTCTCTCGAAGAAATATTCTCCATAACGCACAGTTGGATTGTGACCTTTGATGATTTGTGATAAATATAAAAAGACCTCAGGGTTGCCAATGATTTCTTCCTTGTGAAGCTTGTTTACCACTTGCCTCAAAGTCATTCCATTGTCAATGATAAATTTTTTATCCTCTTTACTGTGACTATTTGGCGCATTGAAATACATCACTAAAGAGAAAATTGCTATTAGTGACGTAAATACAAACAGGGAGAAATATAGGCAAATATTATGGACGATCTTTCTTATCATTTAGGTGTTAGATTTTTTTAAACACCAGGCAAGCATTGGTTCCGCCAAAACCGAAAGAATTTGACATAGTGATATTGAAAGATTTTTCCTTAGCTTTGTTGGCAGTAAGATCAAGGTCGCAAGATTCAGATGGGTTATCTAGGTTAAGGGTTGGAGGTATGATCCCGTCTCTCATGGCAAGCAAGCTGAATATTGCTTCAACTGATCCTGCGGCACCAAGCAAGTGACCGATTGAGGATTTTGTTGAAGAGACAGAAACTTTGTAAGCATGGTCGCCAAAAACTTGCTTGATTCCGCCAATTTCAATTTCATCTCCTAATGGAGTTGAAGTTCCATGGGCGTTAATATATCCAACTTCTTCCGCATTAAGATCAGCATTCTTTAAAGCCATTCTCATTGCGCGAACAGCTCCACGTCCTGAAGATTCGGGAGCAGTGATGTGATATGCGTCGCCCGAAGCTCCATATCCAATCACTTCACCATAAATTTTTGTGCCACGTTTTTTCGCATGCTCATATTCTTCTAAAACCAAAACCCCAGCACCTTCTCCCATGACAAATCCGTCACGATCTTTATCCCAAGGTCTTGAACCTGCAGTTGGATTGTCGTTAAAGTTGGTTGACAAAGCTCTAAGGGCAGCAAATCCACCAACTCCAACTGGACAAATGGTGGCCTCAGTTCCACCGCAAACCATCACATCAACATCACCATATTCAATCAATCTAGCAGAATCACCAATCGCATGACTTCCAGTCGCGCAAGCAGTGACGACACAATGATTTGGTCCCATGAATCCATGTTTAATTGAAACGTGTCCGGAGGTAAGATTTGCAAGACTAGCAGGAATAAAGAATGGGCTGATTCTTTTAAAACCTCTTTCTTTTATTAGTAGTGATGTTTTTTCGATTTCAGGAAGTCCGCCAATTCCAGAGCCAATCATCACTCCGGTTCTGAATTTTTCTTCTTCACTATTTGCCACCCAACCGGAATCAGCAATCGCTTCTTCAGCGGCTCCAATAGCAAGTTTTATGAAGCGATCCATTTTCTTTTGTTCTTTGGGGTCGATAAATTTATTAACATCAAATTCACCATCGCCAGTGCCGTCTTTTACTTCTCCGGCGATTTTACAAGCCACATCTGTAGTATCAAAACGAGTTATTAACCCAAGACCAGATTCGCCAGCAATAAGCCTTTTCCAAGTTTGGTCAACATTGGCAGCAAGTGGAGTAACAGCGCCAATTCCGGTAACAACAACTCTTCTTTTTGTCATGATTTTTTTATTTTATTAATGGGCATAAAAAGGACTTACATTGTGCCTTAAAAAATGAGGTGGCTTTTTTACAGCAGATAAATATATTTTGGAAGTTTTTTATCGCTTTTTAAGCAAATTCCGAGTCAGTCAAAATTAAAATTTCGTGACAATTTATAGTCAAATTAATCATAATTTCCAAACAATAATCATCGGCGCTGGCGGCGCTGGAATGATGGCAGCTTTGTCTTGCGCGAATGAAGGTATTAAAAATGTTGCAGTGATTAGCAAAGTTTTTCCAACCATGAGCCACACTGTGGCGGCGAAAGGTGGAATAAATGCTGCACTTGGTAATGTGGCGGAAGATAATTGGCAATGGCATTGTTTTGACACCATAAAAGGCGCCGATTATTTGGCGGATCATGATTCTGTCGAACTCATGTGTAAATCCGCCCCGCAAACAATTATTGAACTAGAGAATATGGGAGTCGTTTTCTCAAGAAACGAAGAAGGGAAAATTGACCAGAGAATTTATGGCGGACAAAAAACAGGTTTTGGCAAAGGAGATTTGGCTCATCGAGCCTGTTTTTCCAAAGACAGTACGGGGCACACGATTTTAAATACCCTTTATCAGCAATGTTTGAGGAAAGGGATTAAATTCTTCAGTGAATTTTTCGTTACTGATTTATTAATGAGCGAAGCTAATGAGGATCCCCGCAACGTGGGGCGCCACGCGTGTGGCGAAAAAACAAAAAGTAAAGCGAATGAAGACCGGCGCTATGCAGAGCGCCAAGCGCATGGTGCAATTGCGATTGATCTTTCCACTGGTCAAATAAATATTTTCAATTCAAAAATCACCATCCTGGCAACGGGTGGATATGGGCAGATTTATCAAAATTCTACATCTTCAGATATCTGCACGGGTGACGGCAATGCATTTATTCTTCGGGAAGGTTTGCAGTTGCAAGATATGGAATTTGTTCAATTTCATCCAACCAGTCTCCACGGAACCGGACTATTAATTTCGGAGGCAGCGCGAGGTGAGGGTGGTTATTTGATCAATAATATCGGTGAAAGATTTATGAAAGAATACGCCCCAAATTATCAAGATTTAGCCTCCAGAGATGTCATTGCCAGAGCGATTGCAACTGAAATTCATGAAGGAAGAGGTGGTGGAGTAAATAATGATCAAATTTATTTAGTTATCAGCCACCTAGGGGAGCAAAAAATTAAAGAAAAAATTCCCACAGTTTTAGAAATTACTCGTTCTTTTTCCAAAATAGACCCTTTGAAAGAACCAATTCCCATCGCCAATGCGGCACATTACACTATGGGGGGAATTCCAGCTAACGCTAATTGTGAAGTTCTTTTTGGTGATGAAAAAGTTAGTGGATTGCTTGCTATTGGCGAGGCGGCGTCAAATTCTGTTCATGGAGCCAATCGCCTTGGCTGTAATTCTCTTTTAGATATTTTGGTTTTTGGCAATTTGTCAGGAAAAACCGCCGCAAAATTGCTTGAGGAAGGTATTTTGGAATCTAAAAACCAAGAAGAAATTGATCGAAAATTAAAAAGAATCGATAGAATTTTAAGTCAAAAAGGCGATGAATCAGCTTACATAATCAAACAAGATCTAAAGAAAATTTCTGAAAAATTCATTGGCGTATTTCGTAATTCTGAGCTTTTGGAAGAAGGCCTGAGATCACTTATAGAACTTAAAGAAAAGTTAAAATCAGTGGAAATAAAAAACAAAAACCTGATTTTCAATGACGAAATAATCGAGTTTTTTCAAACCGAAAATTTGTTGATTCAAGCAATTGCCACCGCATATTCAGCTTTAAAAAGAATTGAAAGCCGCGGAGCTCATTTTCGTGAAGATTTCCCAAATCGAGATGATGAAAATTGGCTCAGTCACAGCCGAGTCAGCTTTGATGTGGAGAGTAACGAATTTAATTTTAAAATCCAAAAAGTCAGAACTAAGCCAATCGGCAATGATCAAATCATCATATCTCCAGAAAAAAGAAGTTATTGATATTGACTCTTTTTCAAAATGAATGGGTAAATTAATTACCCACTTAAAAAGTGATCTTGATCTTCCTCATGAAAATAACCTAATTTGAGTGGTAGTATCTTATTCATCATCTTATTCATCATCTTATTCATCACCTTATTCATCATCTTATTTTCCATCTTATTTTCCATTTTTACGTCCTTACATAATTCTGTACTCACATAATTTTCATGCTCACATAATCGTCATCCTCGCGAAAGTGAGGATCTTGTGAGTAAGGATTGAGGATTTTTTAAAAGAATAGATAACTCAAAAATTGCAGGCGGATATTTTTCCTCATGAGGTACCGGATCCGAGAGTTTCTAAGGCAGAAAAACTACCTAAGAAACTCTATGTCCGGTATGACGGTAACTTGTGATGGTAATTTTCTGCAATTTATGCTTGGCGCCAAGGTTGCGATTGACTTACCCACTGATTTTGAAAAAGAGCCTTATAAAAATTACTTTATTCAATCACCAATAATTTTGAGCTAAACCGACCAATAGTGTGAAGATAGACTTTTTTATTCACCACAATTGGATTGTGGAATATTTTTTGACCCAATTTTTTTGTTTGTAATATTTTCCCATCAAAAGGTGAAACAGCCAATATTTTCTCGTCAAAGTTGGTTAAAATCAGATTTCCTCCAACCATAATAATTCCGTTGTAGATAATTTTTCCTTTAGATTTTTTCTTGCTTAAATATTCCCTTAGTTGATTGACCCATTTGATTTTTCCAGATTTTTTTTCCAGACAAATGACCTGGTTTTGATTGTCTATTAAATAAATAAAATCACCAGCGATCCAGAAATCTGCAATTGAAGCCAATTCTTTTTGCCACAAAACCACCCCATCAACAATTCGAATTGACATCATCAAACCACCGTTTCCAATCGCATAAACCACATCGTTTTTGATGATTGGTGTTGAATCAATGTCGTTGAGAATGAAATTTGAGTTATCCGCCTTGCTAATATTCAAATCAAAAACCCATCCAGATTCTCCATTTTTCTTGTTTAAAGCATATATTTCACCAGAAGAATACGAGGAGATGACATAGTTTTTGTAAGAAATCGGATTTGCAGATCCTAAAATTCCAGTAGGTTTAACAATTCCTGAGTGAACCCAGTTTATTTGACCATTTTTTGCGTCCAAAGCATAAGTTTTATTATCGTTAGTGATAACAAAAACTTGTTTTTCATCTGAAATTGGAGCAGAAATAGGAATTGAGGAAAGGGTTCTTTGCCATATTATTTTACCGTTATTCGCATCAACACAAAGAACTAGATTATATCCCGTAGAAACAAAAATTTTATCGTCAAAATAGGAAATTTTTCCATTTGTGAAATATTTTATTGAGCTTCTCTTAACTAATTTTTTCTTCCAAATCGTTTTATAATTTGAAATGTTTTTAGCAAACAAAACACCTTTAGCATTCAAGGTATAAATTTTGTCATTAGCAATTATGGGAGAAAAAATCATTCGATCTTTATAACCCAATTTCCACCCAGTATTTATTGATTTTATTTTAGAAAGAATTTTTTTAGAATTTTTGGGAGTAAAAGCAAAATTCTCAATTTTTTGATTATTATCACTATTATTTCCAAACCAGGATTCACTATTGATTTGTTTGGGAACAGATATTTTAAGATCGGACAAATCTGAATCAGCTTTGATAAAGTCATTTTTTGCAAACACCAAAACTGCATTTTTATCGTCAATTTTATTGTCCGAAGAGCAGGAGGTTGTAAAAATAATGGAAATCAGAATTGCTGCAAAAATTTTCATTGGTGATAAAATTGTTAAAATTGCTGTTTTGGGATTGCTTCTAATGGACTATTTTTCAAAATGATCTGTTAAATTAACTGTCCACCTAAGGAATAATATCTATTATTATTTTCTTCATCCCAACTCTAAATTTTTTTATTATTGAGCAGCTGAGGATGGAAAAGTAGGAAATGAGATGTTAAATAATTTACCCACTCATTTTGAATAACGGTTCATTAAAAAATTATTTTTTACCAAATTTTGATTCATAAATATCAACCATCTCAGAAGCTCTTTTTTTGAGTGAATTTTCAATTTCAGGATTGCCAGCAAGGGAAGAGAATATTTTATTTGCTGCGTCAAAATTGCCTGAATTCCATTCGAAATTTCCTTTTTGCTCAATGATGTAATATTTTAAAATATTGCTATTTTTTTCCAAAATTTCCGCCA
This sequence comes from Rickettsiales bacterium, assembly GCA_047627215.1. GTDB lineage: Bacteria > Pseudomonadota > Alphaproteobacteria > Rickettsiales > UBA1997 > JAJTCH01. The sequence continues at coordinate 7,210 of JBLHTM010000024.1, forward strand.
AAGAATGAATTTCATCAGCGCTTTTGTTTTCATTGATCAAAATCTTTAAGGCTGAAAGACCAGCATATTCTCTGATATATTGATCAAATTTTTTGTTTTTATTAATTTCCAAATAAACTTCACTTGCCAAATTTGCATCGCCGTTATCCAGAATCTTCGTTGCATATTTTATGCTGGCAATGGATTTGACTCCAGCAGGAGAGTTGCTTTCATAAATTGATTTCAATGCCTCAAATGATTTTTCCATATTGCCATTTTGCTCATCAATTGTTGCTTGATGGAGAATTTTTGAATATTTCTCTGATTGCATTTGGCTATAAAAAGCCCAAGAACCGTAAGTTGCAGAAATCAAAATCATCGCTGATACGATAAAAATGATAATTTTCTGATTGGCTCGCAAATGACCAACAATTTTTTCTTTTCTAATTCCCGCCTTCATTTCTCTGTCTAAGGCTCTTGATTCAATGTCTTTAGTCATGATTTATTTATTTTTTGTTTTTAAAAAACAGCTCAAAGTGTTTTGTAGTAGATAAGCAATCGTCATCGGCCCAACTCCACCAGGAACTGGCGTAATGAAACCTGCTACATCCTTAACCGAATCAAACTCAACGTCACCCACCAATTTTGTTTTTCCATTCCCAAGGTCAATACGATTGATCCCAATGTCAATCACGCAAGCGCCTTTTTTCACCATATCACCTTTAATCAAATTTGCCACACCGGTCGCTGTCAAAATAACATCTGCAACCAAACATTCCGCTTTCAAATCGCGAGTTGAAGAGCTGGCAATTGTTACCGTACATTTCTCCAACATAAGAAGCCTGGCAAGAGGTCTGCCCACAATATTTGAAGTTCCAACAACCAAAGTTTTTAAGCCACTCAAATCATCACCAAGAGCAGATTTCAAAAGATGGATTGACCCAAGCGGAGTGCAAGGAATCATCGCTGAATCATCTCCGTCAATTTCTCCAACCGAAAGTTTGCCAACATTGATCATGTTAAAACCATCGACATCTTTTTTATAACTAATCGTTTTAATCACCTTTGTCGGGTCGATATGTTTTGGCAAAGGCAATTGAACCAAAATTCCGTGGACATTTTTGTCTTCATTCAAATCAATAATTTTTTTAAGCAAATCTGCCTCAGAAATATTGCTAGCAAATTTATAGAGAATCGAATTCATTCCCACCAAATGTGCGGCCTTTTCTTTATTGCCGACATAAATCTGGCTAGCAGCGTCTGCTCCAACCAAAATCACCGCCAAAGTTGGAGTGACATTGTGATCTTTTTTGATCTGTTCAATTTGGCTGGCAATTTGAATTTTCAAATCAGCAGCAATTTGTTTTCCGTCAATAATTTTTGCAGTCATTTGTGGTTTGTGAATTGAAAATAGCATTGCGTAAAAAATAGCTGCGAAGGGTAAGCTTTAAAATTTTTAATTCCAGAAAATTTTAAGCAACCTTGAGAAAAAACAGCAATCAAAATCACTTGACGATTCAACTTGAATTTGAAGAAAAGACAATAAATTAGAATATGTTTTAATATGAAACACAGAAAATAATGAAATATTCGTATTCTTTTAGTTATAAATAAGTTTTACAAAATTTCCTATGAGTCTTTAATAAAAATGCTAAAATCTTTTTGAAGGTAATCTTTAGTTTGATAACGGGCGAAATAAAAAATAGATATTTCGGTAGTTTGATATTTGTTGGTAGATTTACAAATCCGTTAAGATTTCCACTATCAAAGAGGCTGTATAAAATACTGTAGTCGTATCCACTGAAAGATCTGGAGTGTAAAACATGGTTTTTAAACCCTTTTTTATTAGCAAGCTCTTTAAATTGGTTTGAGTTGTTTTCTTATTAGTTTTTTACCAGATCTAATCTCAGATTGCAGTATTAGGGAAATATAACTTTTTTGATTAGTGCAATGAAGGCAATAGCAATTGTTTTGATCGAATTTAATGGTTGATTTCAACTTCAATATCAATAAATTACCAGCTCAACTCCAACCAACCTCATTTCAATTTTTAATCAATGAAAAAATCATCTTTTAAAAAAGGTCTATTAGTGACTCTTTTGAGCACTGTCTGTGTCAGCAATTCATTTGCGCAAAGAGCGAATAGTGATCGTTTTTCAGCAGCTCCGGCAATTAGTGTTGGTGGTTTTGTCAATTTTAGTGCTGCGCTACGAAGTGAAGATAGTGCTTATGGTGGGGAGAAATTGCCAGATGCCGACACAGAAAACCCTTTAACAACAGGAACAGCCAATAGGCAAAACAATAATCCTGATTTTACTAATGAGGCGGAAATTCATATTAAAGTTGCTGGAATCAATGAATTTGGCATGAAATATGGTGCGGTGGTTGAGCTTCAAGGAAACACTGGAAATGCGGCGCGAAATGAAGGTTTGAACGCTGATAAGGCTTATATTTTTACCGAATCAAGGCTTGGTAAAATGGAATTTGGGAACAATTCGGCGGTGAATCATAAAATGAAGGTTGGACCTGAAACTTTTGCTCGTGGAGCGGGTGGAATTAATGGTAAATATTTGGAATATGTTACCTTTCCCTTGCTTGCTCATAGCAGTCAAATGACTTCTGGAAATGCGATTTGCAATAGTTCTGCAGAATGCGCCAATGTTAAGCTTCCAAGCTTCATTTTGATCCCTCAATCTCCTGTGGCTCACGGTGGATATGCTAGGGGGTTTTATAATTCCGAAGAAACTCGTGGCCAAAATGATGAAATTACAGACAGCACATATATTGATGGAATAGCTTTTAATAGTGGAGATGGAACTACAGACGGGCAATTTGGCGACATGGAAGATGCGACAAAAATCAACTATTACACCCCAAGAATTTCTGGTTGGCAACTTGGCTTGACTTTGACGCCAGACACTGGAAGTGATGGAACTTCCGCTTCTGTTTCTGGAGCTAACAATGGCGATATCAAACAAGTTATTAGCTATGGCTTGAACTATTCTGATAATTTTGGAAATTTGGGTTTTGCTCTTTCTGCAACTGGAGAGAATGGAAGGTTTGAACAGCCATCTGCTGCCGCTATCAAGAGAAACAATTTGAAAGCCTATGACGTTGGATTCATGGCGACTTATTTCGGATTCACTCTTGGCGCCTCATATGGTGATTGGGGAAATTCTTTACAGCCAAAAACTGGTTCTTACTCTTGTAATTATGATTCTTCTCAAAACCTTGCTGATCAAGATTGCGCAAATGGATCTAGTGGGTTTTCTGGATCAACTTATCAAACCGCAGGTTTGGCTTATCAATTTGGACCATTCGCTAGCAGTTTGACTTACATGGAAAGTAGTTTTCAAGATAATGATTACACGGCTCTTTCATTTGGAATTGATTATAAAATGGCAAAAGGTTTGATGCCATATTTGGAAGTCACTCAATATGAACTTTCTCCTAATCAACCAAAAGCATCCGACATTACGGCTGCGACTCAAGGTGAAAATCAATTACAAGATAATAAAGGCTATGTTGCTTTGGCTGGATTGTTATTTTCTTTCTAATTATAAACTAAAATAATGAGAAGTGTTGCCGCATTAGATTCCTATCTTCTTCCCCTAAAAAAAGTCCTTGATCAAGATGGAGTTAGTGAGGTTTCCATCAACCGCCCTGGAGAAATTTGGGTTGAAATTCGCGGTGACATGGTTCGTCATGAAATGCCAGCTTTTGATCTTGAGCATCTAAAATCTCTCGCCCGACTTATTGCTCAATCTACCGATCAAAGAATCAGTGAGGAGGAGCCTCTTCTTTCCGCAACACTTCCTGCCGGTTATCGTGTTCAGGTGGCTTTCCCTCCAGCTTGTGAGAACGATTGTGTGGTTATGTCGATCAGGAAACAATCGGGAATTAAGTGGAATTTAGATGATTATGAAAAGATGGGAGCTTTTGACACCACTTTGACAGGAGGATCTTCTGATAAAAATGATTTGATTTTGATGAAATTGCTAAAACTTGGCAGGATCAAAGATTTTCTTCAGCGCTCGGTGCTTTACAAAAAAAACATTATCATTTCTGGCGGAACCTCAACCGGTAAAACCACTTTCACCAATTCGATGATTCGCGCCATTCCCTCAGAAGAAAGGCTGATCACAACTGAAGATGCTAGAGAGATTGATCTTGATTTACACCCAAATCATGTGCATTTGCTGGCTTCTAAAGGTGGACAAGGAAGAGCAAAGGTTGATACGCAAGCTTTGATTGAAGCCTGCCTTCGTCTTCGACCTGATCGAATCATTGTTGGAGAGCTTCGCGGATCTGAGGCATTTAGTTTTCTGCGCGCAATCAACACTGGTCACCCCGGATCAATTTCCACTCTTCACGCCGACACACCAAAAATGGCTTTTGAACAATTGAAACTAATGGTGATGCAGGCCGGGCTTGGAATGTCTCCTTCGGAAATCATGGGCTATATAAAAAATGTTGTTGATATTGTTGTTCAGTTGAAAAGAGGGGATAAAGGAGCTAGATATGTTTCAGAAATATATTTCAAGCCTTTGGAAGAAAGGAAGAATGCTGTTAAAGATGGAGTTAAATCTGAGGTTTCTGCTTAGACGACTTAGTGCTGAACTTAAAGTTTGCGACCATCATGCCCCACTAAAATTTGGGAGTTGAAATGCTTTGTTTGGATATACTCGGTGCTGGTCGTCATTTTCAATGGCGACCTTTTGTTTGTTAAAAGTCAAAAAATTACGACTTTATATGATTATTTTGTTATTAATTTTAGTAAACAAAAGGTCGCAGTTGCAAACTAATAACTGCACCGAGGACTATTGCGGGACAAAGATAAGCTCCTAAATTTTAGTGGGATACTGATGGTTGAAAGCTTAAAAAATTATCAAAACCCATCAAATTTAAGAAAAGACAATGATCCTAGAAAAACTCAATCATTTTGAAAAATTTGATTTTTCAGTCAATTTTCAAATAAATGACGAAGATCTTGAGGATAAATATCTTGAGTTGCAAAAGAAATTTCATCCAGATACGGCCTCCGATCAAACTGAAGCTCAGATAAATTCCATTCTTATCAATCAGGCTTATGAAATTTTAAAAAAACCGGTCAAAAGAGCGATTTATTTATTGCAGCTTCAAGGAATCGATATTGATTGTGATGATTGCCTGGTTAAGCCAAGTCATGAAAATTTGATTTTTGTGATGGAAATTCGTGAAGAAATTATGGAAAATCCTGACAATCAAAATCAAATTAAGAAAGAAATAAAAAAGACGATCTTTGACGAAATGCCTGCTGTGATTGATTTTATGTCGAGAGGTGATTATCTAAACGCTGCGCAAAAATTGATCAAAATCAAATATCTGGATAAAATTATTTCTGATTTGAAGAAAAAATAGTCTTTTAAGATTTTCTTTTTACTGCCATAAAAACAATTGCCAATCCAAAGACGATTAATGGTAGAGACAAAATTTGACCCATGGTTATTTGGGCAAATATGAATCCGATCTGTTCGTCAGGTTCGCGAAATTGTTCGACAAAAAATCTAGCTGATCCATATCCGATCAAAAATAATCCTGATAAAAATCCTAATTTTTCTTTTATTTTGGTGAATTTTGCCAATAAAAATAGAATGGCAAATAAAAACAAGCCTTCCAACAAAGCTTCATAAATCTGGCTTGGGTGGCGCGGGCTTGATCCTGCATTTGGAAAAATCACTCCAAAATCAGAATTGGTTACTCTACCATAAAGTTCCATATTGATAAAATTAGAAATTCTTCCAAAGAATAAACCTATTGGAGCGGCAATCGCCAAAATGTCGGTTAACTCTAGAAAGTTTATTTTGTATTTTTTTGCGAATAGAAACATTGAAATTATCGCCCCAAAAAGACCACCGTGGAAGGACATTCCTCCTTGCCAAACAGCAAAAATTTGCGAAGGATGATCAAGGTAGAAGCTAAAATTATAAAACAGGACATAGCCCAATCTTCCGCCTAAAATTATCCCCAGAACCGCCCAAAACAACCAATCATCCCAAGCCTCTTTACTCATTATGGATTTTTTCTTATTGAAATATTTTAGCACAAACCAAGTGAATAAAATTCCCGCAATATAGGCGAGTGAATACCAACGAATTGCGATTGGTCCTAAGGATATGATGTTTGGGTCGATGTTTGAAAGGGTAATAATCACGGCAGTAGTTTTAAGTTTTAAAGTTGTAAGTAGGGAGGTTGTAAGTCAAGTTACTGAAAAACCAAAACCTATAAAAGCCCTACTGAGAGCATCCATAAACCCGCGTAAGAACTTACTAAAAATAATAACTTACAACTCACGCTCTGATAAATAATTTTTATCTCCCGCGATATTCGGGGACGTTTTGATCTTTTATCCACACATCTTTTGGTGGAAGTTTGGTTTGGTAGAAAATGTCGATTGGTATTCCTCCTCTTGGGTACCAATATCCGCCAATGCGAAGCCATTTTGGATTTAGTAGTTTTTGCAGGTCCTTGGCGATCTTTATGGTACAATCTTCATGGAATGCTCCATGATTTCTAAAGCTAACTAAATATAGTTTTAGTGATTTGCTTTCAACTATGTGTTTATCGGGAATGTAATCAATTACTAAGTGAGCAAAATCAGGCTGGCCGGTTACTGGGCAAATTGAGGTAAATTCTGGACAGGTTAGGGTGATGACATAATTGATGTCGTTATGTGGATTTGGTGCGGTATCAAGGATTTTAAAATCCGGCTCTTGATATTGGTAATTGCTTGGTTTTCCAAGTTTTAGACTTACGGATTTTTTACTTTTAACCATTGGTAATTAGAATGAATTGTTTGATAAAATTGATGGCAATTTAAGTCTTCAAAACTTAAATTACCACTATTAAACAGTTCGCAAATTTTTTATGTTAAAAAAAATATTTATCTTCCCAATCAGAATTTATCAAATAGCAATTTCCCCAATTATTGGTGGAAAAGGATGTTGTCGGTTTATTCCAACTTGCTCGAGTTACACTATTGAGGCGATTGAGGAATTTGGAATTTTTAAGGGAATATTTGCTGGGATTATGCGAATTTTAAGGTGTAATCCTTGGTCAAAAGGTGGTTATGATCCGGTTGTTAAAAATAATAAAAATTAAATGTATCACATTTTTCTGAGTTTAGTCCTAATTGTTGCGCAAAATCAAATTGATCACTCCAAGGGATATTCTTGGAAGCAGAGAAATATTGTTCAAGAAAAAGAAATCATTGGTAATGAGCTTGAAACTCGTAATCCTGAAAAAAAGCAAGATCCGCCAACGGAACTTACGGATAATATTTTTGGAGATGATTTGGGTGGTGAAATAAAAAATGAATTATTTGATGATCAAGATATTATTTCACAGCTAAAGAAAGTGGCTGAAATTGAAGAAAAGGCTTTGGCGCCAGA
>JBLHTM010000025.1:0-14546 GCA_047627215.1 Rickettsiales bacterium
GGTATTCCAATCATTGAAAATATTGTTCCTGGAGCAGGACATGTTCAGGCCATCATCATGGCTCCAACTCGCGAACTTGCTGTTCAGGTTGCTGAAGAAATCAGTTCTCTTTCTATTGATAATAAAATCAAAGTCCTTTCAATCTACGGTGGACAACCAATCGACAGACAAATCGACCGCTTGAGAAGGGGTGTTGATATTGTCGTTGGAACTCCTGGTAGAATCATGGATCACTTGAATCGCAAAACTTTGAATCTTTCAAAAGTCAATTATGTGGTTTTGGATGAGGCTGATGAAATGCTAAATATGGGTTTTGTTGAAGATATTGAAACAATCTTGAAATCAACTCCTGATGACAAAAGAATGTTGCTTTTCTCCGCAACAATGCCACAAAATATTTTGCGTTTAGCAAAAAGCTACATGAGAGACTACGAAGTCGTTACTGCAAAAAGAGATGCAATTACTCAAGGCAATATTCAGCAAATCTATTTTGAAGTATCTCAATCTGACAAATTCGAAGCACTTTTCAGAATTATTGATGTTGAGGAAAGTTTCTACGGTGTGGTATTTTGTAGAACCAAACTTGACGCTGATGACATCACTAACAAATTAGTCAATCGTGGATTGCGCGTTGATGCTTTGCATGGTGACGTTTCTCAAGGTCAAAGAGAAAGAATCTTGAAAAAATTCAAAGACAAAAAAACTACAATTTTGGTTGCTACTGACGTTGCGGCACGTGGAATTGATGTTGAAGATTTGACTCACGTGATCAACTATTCCATTCCACAAGATCCTGAAAGCTACGTTCACAGAATCGGAAGAACTGGAAGAGCCGGAAAATCTGGTACTGCAATCACTTTGATCACCCCTTCTGAATATCGTAAATTGACGGTTATTCAAAGAGTAGCCAATGCAAAAATCGAGAAACAAAGCGTTCCTGATGTTCAGGCGGTCATTGAAAGCAAGAAAACTAGAATCAAAGATTCAATTTTGAAAATTATTGAAGCGGGAAATTTTGAAGATTTTAAAACAATTGCTACAGAAATTTTGAACGATAAAAATCCTGAAGAAATTGTTGCGGCGGTTCTAAAATATGCTTTTAAAGATGAGCTAGATGAAAAAAGCTACAACAAAATCTCTGATGGATCACGAAGAAATCGTGATTCTGACGATGGACAAAGAGGTGGGTACGTAGATAGAAAAGGAACTGCCCGTTTGTTTGTTGCCAAAGGTCGTGAAGATGGAATGGATCCAGCAAAACTTGCTAGCTATATCTCTTCTGAAACTGGCGTTTCTGCAGGAAAAATTGACGACATCAAAGTTCTAGACACTTTCTCATTCATCGCGGTTCCTTTTGAAGATGCAGAAAAGATCTTACAAACTTTCCAAAACAACTCGGATGGAAGATCAGTTGTTTCAAGAGCCAAAGACAAACAGGCGCCAAGAAGTGGTGGTGGATTTGGTGGTGGCGAAAGACGAAGCAGAGATTTCAATAGAGGTGACAGAAGTGGCAACTCAGACAGAGCTCCAAGAGCTGGTGGATTTGGTGATCGCAAAAAGAAATGGTAAAACATCTCGTATTTAACGAGTTGTAATTAGTGGCTGCAATTTTTTAAAGACAATTTTTTAATCTTGCATTTGTAAAACGGGTAATTACTATTTTTAGCACTTTCGATTCTGCGCTTTTTTTAATAGTAATTATTCCTCATTCCTTCGCTATTTAAAGAAAAGCGGGGGCTCAAAGCCAAAAAATCCTATAAACAAAAATTTTATTACGAATGGCTAGCAGTTTAACAGTAATGGGCAATAGAGAGATTTTATTAGTTGCCGAAACAATCGCTCACGAAAAAGGTATTTTAGTCTCTGACATAGTTCATGCAATGGAAGAGGGAATAAAATCTGCCGCCAAAAAGAAGTATGGACATCATTTAAATATTGATTGTGTTATTGACAAAAAAACTGGGCAAATAAAACTATATAACCAACTCAAAGTCGTTAGCGACAAATTTGCAATCCAAACAGAAGAGGTTGAAGGTGAAGAAATTTTTGATAACAGAACTCACATCACCCTTTCTGACGCTAAGCAAAAAAATGCAGACATAAAAATCGAAGAATTCATATCTCAAGAATTACCTCCAATCGATTTAAATCGTGTTGTTGCCGGTGTGGCAAAAAATGAAATCATCAAAAAAGTTAAAGAAGCTGAAAAAAACAAAGAATACGAAGAGTTTAAAGATCGTATTGGTGACATTGTTAATGCTTCAGTAAAAAAAGTCGGTCTTAAAAATATCGTCATGGAAGTTGACGGCTACGAGGCTGTAATTCACCAAAATGGCTTGATTCCGAGAGAAACATTCCGCGTTGGAGACAGAATGAGGGTTTATGTTGAAGATGTTCGCAAGGAACCATTTGGGGCACAAATTTTCCTATCCAGAACCCACCCACAATTCTTGGTTAAATTATTTGCTGGTGAAGTTCCGGAGCTTTATGAAGGAAACATCGAAGTAAGAGCTATAGCTCGCGATCCAGGATCCAGAGCTAAAATCGCTATCTACTCAAGAAGAGAGGATCTTGACATTGTTGGCTCATTCATCGGAATCAGAGGAAGTCGTGTTCAAGCGGTCAGCGCTGAGCTTCGTGGTGAAAAAATCGACATCATTAAATGGTCTGACAATATCGCTGAATTAATTATTTCAGCTCTCACTCCAGCAAAAGTCAGCAAAGTAGTTGTTGATGAAGAAAATGGAATCATTGAAGTTGTGGTTGCTGAAGATCAACTTAGCCTTGCCATTGGTCGTGGCGGTCAAAATGTTCGTTTAGCTTCCAAACTAGTGGATTACAAAATTGACATCATGACTGATGACCAAGAATCAGCTAGAAGATCTGCAGAGTTTAGTCATTCTTCAGCCTTATTCATAGAAGCTTTGGATGTTGAAGACATTATTGCCAATTTACTTGCAGCAGAAGGTTTTTCTTCCGTTGAAGAACTCGCTGAAGCGGAGATTGTCGAAATTGCATCCATTGAAGGATTTGACGAAGACATTGCTGGGGAAATTAAAAGTCGTGCGGTTGAATTTTTGGAAAAGAACAATGATTAATGTTCAAACATTGAATTGTTAATGGCTGATTATTAATAAAGAAATTTATTAATAATTGGCTGTCAATCGCCAATCATTAATAAATAACAATTAATAATTACCAAAGTGGATAAAGAACAAACAGGAAATAAAATCAGAAGCAAATTAACTTTAAAACTCAAACTTCCCACCTCTTCAGACCCCAAGTCTGTTACCAATAAAAATTCTGAGAATACCAGAATTAGCAATTCTTTAGTGCAGGTTACTATCAAGGGAAGAAAAAAAGAATCAGCCTCTGATTCTAAGAATCAATTTTTATCTAAAAATCTAAGTAATAGTGAATTTGAGGCTCGTAAAAAAGCCGTAAGCAACATGTCCAAAGAAGACAATACTATTCCTGAGTACCACGACGTTCTGTCTAAAATTAGAAATTCCGAACCTCAAAAAATCGCAAAAGAGGCGTTGTCAATAACTCCAAGTAAAATCCTTGAGGAAATTAAAGAAGTGTCCCAAGAGGGTAAGCCGGAAATGAAGGAGGAAATTGTTGTTGTCGAACCAGAACCTAAAAAAATAGAAGAAGTTGCCCCCCAAGAAACTAAAGAAGTCGTTAATGAGCCTGCCCCTTACCAAGTTGATGATTTTGATGTTAGGGGGAAAATTAGAAAAAGTATCGCTGATGCAAACCTTCTTAAAGAACAAAGGGAAAAAGTTGCAGAGGAAAGAAAAAAAGTTGCTCTAGAAAAAGAAATTATAGAAAAAAAGAAATTCAAAAAACCTAGCAAAGTTGCTGATAAATTTGTAGAAGAAGATTCAGAAACCAAGAAAAAGCCGTTTGACAACAAAAAAGAAAAGTTCGGTTCTCGCAGAATGTTAAAAACATTTATTGTCGATGACGAAAGATCTGGCTACAGAAAAGATCGAAGAAAAAGCAAAAGCCGAAAACATGACACCAAGGATTACAAAAAAATTATTAATGAAGTTGTATTGCCTGAACTAATATCAGTTTCTGACTTGTCTGAAAGAATGGCAGAAAAAACTGGTGATGTAATAAAAACACTCTTCTCCATGGGCGTAGTTGCAACATCTAACCAGGTAATTGACGCTGACACAGCAGAATTGATAATTGAAGAATTTGGCCACACAGTTAAGAGGGTGAAAGATTCTGACGTTGAGGATGCTGTGGTTTCCTCTGATAAAGATGAAAATCTTGAGCAATTGGAAAAAGCTCCAGTTGTAACAATCATGGGACATGTTGATCACGGAAAAACCTCACTACTAGACGCGCTGCGTTCAACAGATATTGTCAGTGGAGAATCAGGTGGAATCACTCAGCATATCGGAGCTTCTCGCATCAAAACTAGCGGCGGAAAATACATAACCTTCCTTGACACTCCCGGACATGAAGCTTTTACCGAGATGAGGTCTAGGGGAGCCAATGCAACCGACATTATCATTTTGGTTGTTGCGGCAGATGATGGAGTAAAGGAACAAACAGTTGAAGCGATTAGTCATGCTAAAGCCTCCGGCGCACCAATAATTGTCGCAATCAATAAAATTGACAAACCTAACGCAGATCCATCAAGAGTTAAAAACGAACTATTGCAGCACGAAATAGTCTCGGAAGAAATGGGCGGTGATGTTATTTTTGTAGAAGTTTCTGCAAAACAAAAAACCAATTTAGACAAATTGGAAGAGACCATCTTGCTTCAAGCAGAAATATTAGAATTAAAAGCTCCTTACGTTGGAAGATCAAGTGGTGTCGTCATTGAGACCAAAGTTGACTCTTCTAAAGGTGTTGTGGCAACTTTATTGGTTCAAAAAGGAACTTTGAATATTGGTGATATCATTGTGGCAGGAACGGCTTTCGGTAAAGTAAAAAGAATGCTTGATGACAAAGGAAAGAGTATAAAACAGGCAACTCCGTCAATGCCAGTTGAGGTTCTTGGTCTTGATAAATCTCCTGATTCAGGAGATTTATTCATTGAAGTGAATGAAGAAAAACAGGCTAGAGACATAATTGCATATCGTGAGAAAAAAAGACGCGATGATAAAAATCTTCAAAACGTCGCTAAAACCACGGAAGACATATTTAAGCAAGCTGGAGACAGTGCCACTAAATTCTTGCCGATAATCATTAAAGGCGATGTTCATGGTTCGGTGGAAGCAATTATTGGCAGTTTGTCAAAAATAAATACCGAAGAAGTTGCAATTAAAGTCATCCACAGCGCAACAGGGGGAATTAGCGAAGGAGATGTTAGTTTGGCGGTAGTTTCTGGCGCAATCATTGTTGGCTTTAATGTTAGGCCAAATTCACAAGCTAAAAATGCAGCGCAAGAAAATAATATTGACATTCGCTGTCACTCGATAATCTACAATGTTGTTGACGAGATGAAATTAATCTTAGGTGGAATGCTTGAGCCAATCAGAAGTGAAGAACATTTGGGTCGGGCAGAAATTAGACAAGTATTTAAAGTTTCTGGCTCAGGAAAGATTGCTGGCTGTAGTGTTATTGACGGTGTAATCAAAAAAGGATCTAAAGTGAGATTATTGCGTGAAAATGTGGTAGTTTATGACGGGACCTTGGAAACTTTGAAGAGATTTAAAGAAGACGTCAAAGAAGCAAAAAATGGTTTTGAATGTGGTATTGCATTGGACGGATTTGAAGATATCAAAGAAAAAGATATAATTGAGTGCTACGAAGTAATCGAAAAACAAAGAAGTTTATAACGTTTCGTAATACACACCGCTACCCAATCAAAACGATATTGATCAGGGAGTTTTGCTGCTATTAACTAAATAATTAAAAAATCATGAAAAAACTAATATTACTAGCAACAATTTTATGCTTAACTTCTTGTATAAATAAAAAGAGCAATGAAGAATTTCAGTTTTTCTCTTTTAATGAAGAAAATAAGCCAATTATCAAGAAATCTGACATTTACCTAACCAAAGTAACTAGATTCAACAGCTTCTTTAAAGCCACAGAAAAAGTTGCCAAAGATTACAATGGAAAAATTGACATCTCTGGATCGTGGGACTTCTCCCAAAAACCATCAAAAAAACTAAAAGATGAAATTTTCAACAAAGCAATAAAACTGGGATCTAATTATATCATTATGTTCGAAAAAACGAATTGTAGTATTTTAGACTTAGAAAGAGGCAGGTTTGATTCGGAGGAAGGAATAAATTGCTACAGCGCACAATATTATAACTTGCCAGAAGAGCTGACCGAAACTAAAAACCAAGAAATAGAAGTTCCCGCTGAGATAACTAAGCCAGAAATTAAATTGAAAAAAAAAGAGGCGGATCTGGAACTTGGAAAGAATCCGTAAATCCAAGAAAATTATTTTTGTTAAATCCTTAATTCTCAATCTTATTCAAAGCAAAGTAATCTCAGGAATTAAAACTACTTAACTGACAATTCTAAATTCAACGCCACATCCAACATTGTTTGCTCGTCAAAATGATTACCAATAATTTGTAACCCAAGTGGCAAACCATCTTTATCAAATCCAAAAGGAATCGACATTGCGGGAAGGCCAGCAAGGCTGGAAGGGATGGTAAAAACGTCATTCAAATAAATTGCAATTGGATCGCTTTCGATTTTTGACTTATCGAGTGTAAATGCCGCCGAAGGTGCGACTGGCGCTAAAATTGCGTCGACTTCTTCAAAGGCCTTTTGAAAATCTTCCAAAATTAATCTTCGAACTTGTTGAGCCTTTTTGTAATAAGCGTCATAATATCCAGCCGACAAAACATATGTTCCGGCCATGATTCTGGTTTTTACTTCATTTCCGAAACCTTCATTTCTAGTTTTTTCATACATTTGATCCAAAGACAATCCTTCAATATCAGTACGATGAGTGTAGCGAACTCCATCATATCTTGAAAGATTTGAAGAGGCTTCGGCTGGTGCAATTATGTAGTAAACTGCGGCGGCGTATTTGGTGTGAGGCAAGGAAATGTTGGCGATTTGAGCGCCATTTTCTTGAAGTAATTTTGCGCCACGATCCCACAAATTTTTGATCTCCTCAGGCAAATTGTCATTAAGATATTCTTTTGGAATCCCAATTCTTTTGCCACGAACGTCACTTTTTAAAAGCGCCCCAAAATCAGGAACCGATCTGTTGATTGAGGTTGAATCTTTGTCATCATATCCTGAAATAATTTTGGTCAAAAGCGCCGCGTCAGCAACATCTTTGGTGAAAACTCCAGCCTGATCAAGCGAGCTTGCGAAAGCTACCATTCCATATCTTGAGCATCTGCCATAAGTAGGTTTGATTCCAACGATTCCTGTGAAGCTAGCAGGTTGACGAATCGATCCTCCGGTGTCTGATCCTGTTGATGCAATGGCTAAATTGGCAGAAACCGCAACCGCAGATCCCCCCGAAGAGCCTCCAGGAACCAAATCCTCATCACTATTATTCTTTTTAATATTATTGATTACCGGGCCAAAATAGCTGGTAGTATTGGTTGATCCCATGGCAAATTCATCCATATTAGTTTTTCCAATCATAGTGGCACCGCAATTCCAAAGTTTTTGCGTGACCGTTGACTCGTATCCGGGAACGAAATTCTCTAGCATTTTTGAAGCAGAAGTGGTCCTAACATCTTTCGTGCAGAACAAATCTTTGATTGCCAAAGGAATTCCTTCCAATTCTTTTGCGTTGTTTTTAGCGATGTTTTCATCAGCTATTTTTGCTCCATCCAGAGCTCTGTCAAAAGTTTCGGTCACAAAAGCATTATATTTTCTGCCTGAAATAGATTTATCTATATAAGCTTGATTTAGCTCAATAGCTTTAAAATCTTTATTTTTTAAACCAGAGATTGCTTTTCTTAAAGTTAGTTTTGTTAAGTCAGTCATTGTTTTATTTTTATTGCCCGGAAGCATTTTTAATGGCACCAAGCAATTCGTCTTTGCTGGCTAGTTCAGAAATTAAAATCCCCTTTGGGGCATTTGGCCCAAAGACTAGGTTAAAGGGAATTCCGTAGCGATTATATTTCTTCATAAAATTGAAAATCTCTTCATCTGGTTTGGTCAAATCACCACGCATGGCGATGATATTTGGTTTTTTCAGTTGTTCTTTAACCAAATCTGTATCCAAAACTAGCAACTTATTAACCTTGCAAGTAATACACCAATCGGCAGTGATGTCGATTACGACTATTTTTCCTTCATTGACGAAGCCTTGAATTTTTAATTCTTCAAATTTTATCCAATATTGGGCTTGTGACTCCTCCATCATATCATCCAAATAAGCTAAGCGATTCGGGATAATGAAAATCGAAGAAATCAAAAAAGAAAATACCACTGCGATGGTGATGAGTTTTCTTTTAGAGGATCTCTTTTTCTGGTTTCTCAAGTGCGAATTATGAACAATTTTGAAAAACAACAAAATCAACAAAGAAATAATTGCCGCCGAAATTGCAGCAATAAGTCCAATGTTGCCAATCAAAACATAAACCAACCAAGCCGCGGTTGCTACCAATAATCCTGCCATCAATTGTTTGATTTGGAGCATCCAAGCTCCCGGTTTTGGCATCAATTTAACTGACTTTGGAAAGACGATGAGAAATAAATATGGAAATGACAAACCTAAAGACATTGATCCAAAAATTAAGAAAATTTCTGTAACGTCAGAGCTGAGAGCGAAAGAAATGGCAACACCAACGAAAGGAGCCGAGCATGGAGTTGCGAGAAAAACCGTCAGAATTCCTGAGAAAAAGTTTGGAATAAAGATATTATGGCTTTTTTCTTTTTTAGAAATTTTGTTATTCAAAACTGACCCTAGAGAACTGCCTACATTAAACTCAAAAAGATCTAATAAATTAGCGACAAAGATTATCAAAATAGTGATCAGAAAAATCAAGAAATATGGATTTTGAAATTGAAATCCCCAGCCAATTGCGGTTCCAAGGGATTTAAAAATCACCGCAATAGCAGCAAAAACTGCAAAAGAAAAGACGATTCCTAAAATGGTGGAGAAAAATGCCCAACGGATTTTGCTGGTTTTTGATTGACTGTGATTGATAACGCTGAGCAGTTTGATCGACAAAACTGGTAATACGCAAGGCATAATATTCAAAATGACTCCGCCAACAAAGGCGATGATTAAGGCTTTAAATATGCTGATTTTATTAGAATCTTTCGTAGTTTTTTTGACAATCTGCTCTGGATTAAAGATTTTCTTGTCAGGCAAAAATTTCTGTATTTCCACCAAGGAGTCATTGTCTATTTCTGAGGCAAGAATTTCCAAAGAAAATGACTGAGTGACAGGAATACAAATTCCTTTACATAAACCATAAGTAACTTGTATTTCTAAACTGGTTTTTTTATCCAAATCAACCACTGCGATTTCAAAAGGAATGGTCGCTTTTCCTTGATATACTTCATATTCAATGAAGCTTTCGCCAAAATTCTCTTTTTTGGTGTATGATTTTGGGAAATATATTAAAGCCTTAGAAATATTGATATTTTCCGAACCTTCAAAATCAAAGGATGGGGCAATTCCAAACCCAGAATCATCAGGGGCGTAAATAGTCCACCCGTCACCAAGTTCAATTTGAAATCCAGCGATTAGTTTCTTTTGGCCAGATTCTTGATAAAAACTGGCAATTATTCTACTTTTGGCTTCACCATTTTTAGGCGCTTTAAATCCAGTCTTTGCGGCAAAAACGTTATTTGCAAATAGCAAAATCAATGCCGGCAAAATCAGCTTTAGAATGTTTTTTCTCACTTGCATTAAAATGGTTTGTAAATATAGTTTAGGCGCTCTTTTTTGAAGGATTACCAAGGTTACTTAAACGAAGAGGCTCATTATCTTACCTAATCTAATAAATTCAAGAATTCTTATGGGACCAGTCGAGGTTATTATTGTGGATGAAAAAAAATTGCGCTGTGACGGCGAAAAAGGATCATCTAAACATCCTTTAATTTATCTTAACATGGGCGAAAAAAATTACATTACCTGCCCTTATTGCAACCGTTATTTTAAGTTAAGAACAGATGATAAGGCGACATTTGAATCAAAAATATCTAACTAATTTCTTTTTAAATTTTAAAACTAAAAAATATGGTAAATACAGCAATAGTTGGCTTGCAATGGGGTGATGAAGGCAAGGGAAAAATTGTCGACTATCTATCTGACAATTTCTCAGCAGTTGTTCGTTTTCAAGGTGGCCACAACGCAGGTCACACAATAAAAGTTGGCGATAAAACTTACAAACTCAGCCTTTTACCGTCAGGAATCATTCGTGGAAAATTTGCCGTTATTGGAAACGGTGTGGTTTTGGACCCAAACGCTTTAATGAGCGAAATTGAAACTGTCAGAAAGAATGGTATCACAATCGACGAAAATAACTTAGCTATTGCAGATAATTGCTGCTTGATTTTGTCAATCAATCGCGATTTGGATCAATATTTAGAAGAGCAAAAAGGCATTAAAAAAATTGGCACAACCGGCAGAGGAATTGGACCAACATATGAAGATCGGGTGGGAAGAAGGGCTATCAGAATTTGTGATTTGTGGGATGATGAAGTTCTTAAATCTTGCCTTGAGAACTTACTATTTTATCACAACATCTTGCGTCGCGGAATTGGAATTGAAGATGTGAGCTTCGACAAAATTTTTAGTGAATTAATATCTGTTCGTGAATTCTTGAGAAAATTTGCTCGCCCATCTTTTGAGATTGCTCAAAAGTTAAAAAAACTTGACGGAAAAGTCATGTTTGAAGGCGCTCAAGGAGCACTTCTTGATGTCGGATATGGAACTTATCCTTTTGTTACTTCATCAAATACCACTTCTGGAGCAGTTGCTACTGGCAGCTGTATGGGGGTTGCGGATTTACACAAAACTTTGGGAATTTTAAAAGCCTACACAACAAGAGTTGGCTTAGGGCCATTTCCTACCGAGCTTGACGATGAAACTGGAGAATTTTTACGAGTAGAAGGCGGGGAAATTGGAACAGTCACCGGCAGAGATCGCCGCTGCGGATGGTTTGACGCCGCCCTTGTTCGTCAATCGATTCTAGTTTCTTCAGCAAAATCAGTAGTTCTAACCAAAATTGATGTTTTGGATAAATTAAAAACATTAAAAATTTGCGTTGCCTATGATATTGATGGAGTTAGATACGATTATTTACCCCTCACAATTGGTTTGCAAAGAAAAATCAAACCGATCTATGAAGAAATTGAAGGTTGGAATTGTAAAACTGCGGGCGCAAAATCGTTGTCGGAATTGCCACAAAAAGCTTTGAACTACATAAAAAGAATTGAGGAGATTTGCGGTGTGAAAGTGGAAATCATTTCCACAGGGCCAAAAAGAGACGAAACCATTATCGTTGAATAATAAAAATGATCACCCAAAAAACAATAATCCAAATTCTTCCCGCACTAAATAGCGGGGGAGTTGAAAGAGGTGTGATTGACGTTGCCAAGGCAACTGGAAAAGCAGGATTTAAGTCCATTATTTTATCAAATGGCGGGTCAATGGTGAGTCAATTATTTAACTCCGAAGTCAAGCACATCTGCTTGCCTCTAGCAAGCAAAAATCCTTTCACCATCTATTTCAACATCGGCCGAATTACCAAAATAATCGAAGAAAATCAAGCTGACTTGATTCATATTCGCTCAAGAGCTCCAGGGTGGTCGGCTTATTTTGCGTGGAAACGAGTGCAAAAAAATGGTAATAAATGCCAAATGATCAGCTCATTTCACGGATCTTACTCATTGGGCTTATTTAGAAAAAATATTTCCCAATTAAAACTCAGATACAATGCTGTGATGCTGAAGCCAAAATTCATTATTGTGGTTTCAAATTTTATCAAAAACTACGTAGATAAAAACTATTTACACCTGGAAAAACTAGAAAATAAAGAGATTCGAGTTGTTCATCGTGGAGTTGATATTAATTATTTCTCTGATGATAATGTTTCAAAATCAAGAGTCACCGATCTAATTTCTAAATGGAACTTACCTGAAGACAAGAAAATAATTCTTCTTCCCGCCAGAATTACTGCTTGGAAAGGACATGAGTTTTTAATTTCTGCTTTGGCAAAAGTTAAAAACCCAAATTTCTTCTGCGCAATGGTTGGTGGAGTTTTTGGTCATGAGCAATTTGCCACAAAGATTGAGCAGCAAATAAAAGAAAATAACCTGCAAGGAAAAGTCAAATTAGTTGGAGAGGCAAAAGATATGCCTGCCGCATATTTAGTGTCCGATATAGTTATCTCGTCAAGCATTAGGCCAGAAGCATTTGGCCGAGTTGCTATTGAAGCTGGGTCAATGGGCAGAGTTATTATTGCCACAAATATTGGAGGGTCCTTAGAGACGGTCATTGACGGAAAAACTGGATTTTTGGTTGAAGTTGGCAACGTTGATGCATTGGCCAAAAAAATCGACCAAGTTTTGACCATGGAAGTGGGCCAAAAAGCGAAAATGCAAGAAGATGCGGCAAAGCACATTTCTGAGAATTTTTCTAACCAAAAAATGCTTCAAAAGACCATAGAATTTTATCAACAAATTTTATCCAAATAATGAAAGTCAAAATCTATCAACCAACCAAGTCCGCAACTCAATCAGGGAAAAAATCTCCACCATGGATTTTATCGCAAATTGAAGATATTAATTCTCGAGATATTGACCCAATAATGGGTTGGACTTCATCTTCCAACACTTTGGCGCAAATAAGATTGGAGTTCCAAAACTCTGAAGATGCTGCGATATATGCCAAATCCCAAGGCTGGAAATATGAAATATTCGAGCCTAAAGAGGCCAAGATTACTCCAAAATCCTACGTTGAAAACTTTATCTCCAAATAAATGACTTCAATATTAAAAATATTACTGGATAAATTCGAGCAAAACCAAGAAAAGATCGACCAATTCTTCGCTAGAAAATTCAAAAATCCACTTTTCTACAATTCCGTTGATTTGCGTCACTCAGGATTCAAAATCGCCCCGATTGACGTTAATTGCTTTCCGGCAGGATCTAATAATCTCTCTGAGGCTTCAAGAGAGACCTCCAAAATTTTGGCTGATGAGTTTTTAAGTCATAATTTCCCTGGCGCCAGCAAAATCGCTATCCTTTCCGAAAATCATACTCGAAATCTAAAATACCTAGAAAACGCCCTGACTTTGCAAAAAATTATTGCTGGAGACGGCAAAAGAAAAGTGAAAATAGTCAGTTTGATTGAAGAAATAAAAAATACTCTGGAAATTAATTTAGAAAATGGTCAGAAAATTTCTATTGAGAAATTGATCAGAAATGGCAACAAAATCACTACTCAAAATGATTTTGAGCCCCACATAATCATCTCCAATAATGATTTCACCCACGGTGTGGATGAAATTTTAAAAAATATCGACCAGCCAATCATGCCATCGACAAATTTGGGTTGGCATTTGCGAAAAAAGTCAGTTCATTTTGATATTTACAATCAAATTACCGAAGAATTTTGTCAAATTATTGATTTGGACCCATGGTTAATTTCCACAGCGCATCGCAATTGTGAGAATGTAAATTTTAAGGCAAAAATTGGAGTTGGCCCTTTGGCGCAGGCGGTCGACGACGTTATTTTTCATCTTAAAGAGAAATATAAGCAATATGGCATCGAATCAGATCCTTATTGCTATGTGAAAGCGGATAACGGAACCTACGGAATGGCAGTGATGACCGTCAAATCCGGCGCAGAAATTCTAGAAATAAATAAAAAGAATCGCAATAAAATGAACAGCATCAAAGGCAGTATTCAGAACACTACCGCGATCATCCAAGAAGGCGTTCCGACCCGAGATCTAGTAAAAAATATCATCGCTGAACCTTTGATATATCTGATTGGCGGGAAGGTTGCAGGGAATCTATTCAGAGTTAATGGCAATAGAGATAAGAAAATAAGTCTTAATGCGGCAGGAATGGAGTTTTATGACATAAATAATGTCGATGAGAATGATTTGGACTTAGGTTTAAAAAAAGAAGAAGTTACTAAAGTTTATGAGGTGATCGCGAAACTTTCTGCCTTAGCTTCGTCGCAAGAGAGTTATTAGTGAGGTATTTAAATAATGAATAAGGACATGATTCTTAGCCAAAGGAATTCAGAGATCCTTAATGGTTGATTGTATCAATTTTTATTCATTGCAAGTTTCAGAAATTATAGGTTAGCAATTTAAAGATACTAAGTTGAAAACCACTGTAATCCTACCAAATGAAAGATTTGGATCAGCTTTTTAGGGCCTATGTATGCCGCCCCCCATTGACAATGGCGACTTTCCGTTTGTGCAAAGATCAAATAATTAGAACTTTAAGGGGTCATTTTGATGATTATTTTAATAAACAAAAGATCGCAGTTGCAAAGTGTTAATAATGAGTTTTAGAGACTCGGGACAGAAAGATTCGCCCCCTAAGCCCCTAAAAAATTCACAAAATACAAATCTTCTAACTAGACATCCAAATTAACCACCTTCAAGGCGTTC
>JBLHTM010000026.1:0-14404 GCA_047627215.1 Rickettsiales bacterium
ATGTTAGGATGGCGATTATGTTAGGAACTGATTATTTTGGGAACCTGATTATGTTAGGAATCGATTATGCTAGGAACCGATTATATGACGAACGTTTATACAATCCCCAAAGAAGCGACCAAAAAACCGTAGAAAAAACGCTATTCTTAGTTAAGATATCTAAACTTAAAACCTAAAACACCAATTCTTTTTCCTCAGGAATTTCGCGAACTTTATAACTATTAACAATGTCGTTAATCAGCATATTACGGATATTTCTTGCAATCACCAAAGTCAGGTTTGAAGCAATCGCATTTTCCGCTGAGTAGTTGGCAAATAATTTATTTTCAACATCAAAATCGTCATCTGCCACTACATCTCCTGTGGCGATCAGCTCTCCTGAATGAAAGTCACGAAGACGGTATTTAGCAGCCAAAATCACCTTTTGTCTTCCGGCCGACCCTGTAGAGGTTATTATTGAAGACCCCGTGGATCTATTTAAAGAAATGTTGATTATATATTTCTGGTCAATTTCAATATTTCCAGGATTTAGAACGTCTTCTAGATTGTTTTTTAAATCTTGATTGATTTTGTCTCGAGAAACTTTGACTGTGATTGAAGCCAGCTCTTCATTGTAGGCTTTGGATTGGGAAGAAATTCTATTGTCAGAATAAATAGTGTGAAATCCGCAAGAAGGGATAATAAGAACACTTAGTAATAATAAAATTTTCATCATTATTTTTTTAATTACCTTGCCCCGAAAGACTCTATTTTTAAGATCCTCACAAAGTGCAAGGTGCCACTCATGAGGCGTTATTTAGACAATAAAAACCACCCAAAAAGATAATATCTTATTGATTCTTAATCGCAGCTTTTACAAAACTCACAAAAATTGGATGAGGAGCAAAAGGGCGTGATTTTAGTTCGGGATGAAATTGAACACCGATAAAAAATGGGTGATCTTTGATTTCAACAATTTCAGTCAATTTTCCATCTGGAGACATTCCAGAGAATTCAAGCCCTGCTTTTTCTAACTGCTCTTTGTAGTTGGTGTTGACTTCAAAACGATGACGATGGCGCTCAGAGATTGAATCATTTTCATAAATTTTTCTTGCCAAAGTGTTTTTCTTCAAATCGCAAGGATAAGCTCCGAGTCTCATTGTTCCACCTAGATTTAAACTCTTTTTGTTGATTTTTTTACCATCTTCGCTTTGCCATTCCTCCATCACTCCAACCAAGTGAGTTCCTCCGGTTTTGATTTCACTAGAAGTTGCGTCTGCAATTTTTAGAACGTTTCTAGCATATTCAATTACTGCCATTTGCATGCCAAAACAAATTCCAAAATATGGAATTTTGTTGATTCGAGCGTAGTTGATCATTTTGATTTTCCCTTCAGTTCCGTCTTCTCCAAAACCTCCTGGAACCAAAATTGCATCAACATCTTGCAAGTCGCTGATGATATTTTTATTGGCGTTTCTAGCGTTGACCCATTTGATATTTGCCTTGTAACCAAGGCTGATTGAAGCGTGGTCAATTGCTTCTAGAAGTGATTTGTAAGAATCTTTGTGGTCGATGTATTTTCCAACAATTGCAATTGTGACAGAGCCTTTGATATTGTCGATGGATTTAACAATGCTTTTCCATTTGGTCAAATCCGGCTTGTCAATTGTGTCAAGATTGAAAAATTTAAGGATTTGGGTGTCCAATTTTTGATTGTGGTAGACATTTGGAACCTCGTAGATGCTTTTGGCATTTGGTGCAAAAATGACATTCTCTTGTGGAACCGAGCACATTTTGGCGATTTTTTGAATTTGAGATTCTGGGATTTCTTGCTCAGCTCTACAAAGCAAAATGCTGGGCTGAATTCCGATTGAACGAAGCTCTTTAACAGAATGTTGGGTTGGTTTGCTTTTGAGCTCTCCAGCAAAGGCAATGTAGGGCAAGAAAGTCAAATGCAAAAATGCACATTTCGCAGGACCGAGTTCAAACCCAAGTTGTCGAATTGCTTCAAAAAACGGCAAAGCCTCAATGTCCCCAACGGTTCCGCCGATTTCGCAAAGAGCAAAATCAACATCTTCCACGTCATTTAGAATAAATTCTTTAATCAGGTCAGTCACATGAGGAATCACCTGAACTGTTCCACCCAAATAATCTCCCTTGCGCTCTTTGTTGATTAGTTTTTGGTAAATTTGACCAGCTGAAACACTGTCAGTTTTTTTGGCATCAACTGCGGTGAATCTCTCATAGTGACCCAAATCAAGATCCGTCTCTGCACCGTCCTCTGTGACAAAAACTTCTCCGTGTTGAGTTGGACTCATTGTCCCTGGATCAACATTCAAATAAGGATCAAGTTTTCGCAATCGAACTGTGTAACCTCGAGCTTGAAGCAAGGCAGCAAGTGAGGCTGAAGCTAAGCCTTTTCCAAGCGAAGAAACTACACCTCCAGTGATGAAGATGAATCTTGTTTTATTGTTTTTTTTGGTCATTTGGAAAGACAAAGTGAGTACGTTTTGAGAAGGTGCGCATGTTAAAATCAAAGGCCCTGCAAAGCAATACAAATTTGTGGGATTTTGATAATTTTTTAATAAGTCGACACTATCTAAAATAATATCCATCCTCGCGAAATTGAGGATCTCGCGATTTAGGATCGAGGATTTTTTAAACGAATAGACCGATCAAGAATTACAGGCGGATATTTTGCCTTATGAGGTACCGGATCAAGACTTTCTAAAGTGGCAAAAGGCCACTTAAGAAACTCTATGTCCGGCATGACGGTAGGCTTTATCATGACGGTAGGCTTTATCATGATAGTAACTTCATGATAGTAACTTTTTACAATTTATGTTTTGTATTGAGGTAGTAATTTAACTTAACAAATTATTTTGGAAAAGAGCCAAAAATATTTATTTTACTAAAAAATCTTTTTTACCAATTTCGACACCATTATGTCTTAAAATTGAATAAGCCACGGTGATGTGGAAGAATAGATTTGGCAATCCCCAGCCGAATAAATAAGGCAATCCGACAAAGTTTTTTTCTTTGTTTCTTTGAACGTAGCTGATTTTTAGATCTTCTTTTCCGTCAATTTGTTCTGGTTTGAAGGTTTTTAAAAACTCAATTGTTTGTGAAATTCTTTCCTGTAAATCATCAAAACTAGCCTCGCCAACTTCAAAATTTGGAACTTCAATTTCAGCAAGTCTTGCAGCAACGGCTTTTGCAGCTTCGCACGCAGTTTTGACTTGAAAAACCAAAGGCAACATGTCTGGAGCTAATCTTGAATTTAGTAAAACGCTTTGTTCAATTTTTTTGGTTGCAGCAAAATCAGCTCCTTTTTTAAGAACTTCAGAAAGATTTCTTAAATTATCAATAAAAACTGGAATAGAGGCTTGGTACATTGAAATGGTCATGAATAATTAAAATTAAAATTAATAAAATAAATAATTAGTTAGAAAGTTCTTGGAAAGTTTTTGTCAGAATTTCAATTGCTTCAAAAATATTTTCCTTAGTGATGATTAATGGCGGCAAAATTCGAACCACATTTTCACCAGCCCCAACTACTAATAAACCATTTTCTTTTAAAATACTGACCATTGTTACGGCGACAAATTTTTCGTGCAATTTTATTCCAAGCATCAACCCAACTCCCCTCACCTGAACAATAATTTCAGGGAATTTTTCTTGCAGTTTTTCTAAACTAGATTTCAATAAATCACCATTATTTTTAACTTCTTGCAAAAATCCGTCAGACAAAATTGTTTTTAAAACCGCATCGCCAACGGCCATTGCCAATGGATTTCCTCCAAAAGTTGTTCCGTGAGTTCCAACAACCATTCCACTGGCAGCTTCTTTAGTGGCTAAACACGCTCCAAGAGGGAATCCGCCGCCAATTCCTTTGGCAGAAGAAATAATGTCTGGAGTCACTCCAAAATATTCGTAACCGTACAAATATCCCAACCTTCCAAAACCACATTGAACCTCGTCGAACATCAAAAGAAGGTCATTTTCATCGGCCAATTTGCGCAAATCCAACATATATTGCTTTGTCGAAACCCGAATCCCCTCTTCGCCTTGAATCGGCTCGATCAAAATCCCTGCGGTTTGATCAGTAATAGCATTTTTAACTGCCTCAATATTTCCAAATTCAACATTGTCAAACCCTTCCAAAGCCGGTTTAAAACCTTCTAGGTATTTTTCTTTTCCTGCAGCTGAAATTGTTGCCATTGTCCTGCCGTGAAAAGCTCCTTTGAAGGTGATGATGCGATATTTTTCTGGCTTATTTTTGGTATAAAAATAGCGGCGCATCATTTTTATTCCACATTCAACGCTTTCCGCCCCTGAATTGCAGAAAAAAACATGATCAGCAAAAGTGTTTGCAACCAATTTGTCAGCAAGATTTTCAAGTTCTTTTCCTTGGTAAATGTTGGACACATGCCACAATTTTTTTGCCTGAGTTGTTAGAGCCTCAACTAAGATTGGGTGACAATGACCAAGAGAATTTACGGCAATTCCTGCGCCAAAATCTAAATATTTTTTCCCCTCATCGTCGAACAAATAAACTCCCTCACCAGAAGAGAACTTAACATTCATGCGGCTGTGGATTGGCAATAAAGATTTATTAGTCATTTTGGTAGTTATTTGTAGTTAATTAAGAGCGGCAATGATTAGTACGATTGGCAATAAAAATAAAGAATTTTCTTGAAATTATGGGTTTTTTAATGTTTTATTCACGCTCTTTTTAAATACAAATTTCCCTTCATGCTGATCGACTCCTTAGAGAATAAACAAAAAATTCTTAATCACTTTCTTGAATCTTGCCTTTTGGAAGATTGGAGCGAAAAAGCATTGGAAGAGGCGTTTGAAAAATCTGAAATTGACATAAAATTCCTTCCGTTCATTTTTGAAAATGGCGTCGCTGAAATTGCTGATCTTTTTATCAAAAATATTGATGAAAAAATGCTGGAAAAAGCAAAATATCTTGATTTTGACGCAATGAAAATTCGCGATAAAATCAAAAATTTAGTCAAAATTCGACTAGACCTCAATCAAGAATTCAAGCCGCAAATTCAAAAATTGATCAATTTTTATTCGCAACCTATGAATTCCCGACTGGCTTTAAAAAATTCCTACAAAGCTGCTGATTTGATGTGGAAAATTGCCGGTGACAACGCCACTGATTTCAACTATTATAGCAAAAGAATTATTCTGGCAAAAATCTACATCAGGACTTTATCTTGTTTTGCTAAAGACGGATCAGAAAATAGCCAAAAAACTTTGGATTTGCTGGACAAGGAAATTGAAAAAGTTATGAAAATTGCGGCTTTTAAATTTAAAGTTAAAAGTTCTTGCCAAAAAGCTAGCAAATTATTAAAAAAAGCAGCTATCTTTAAATCCGATTTAAAAGAAAATCCGAAAGATTTTATTAGAAAATTACCTTTTTTTCGACTTTACAAATAAAAATAATTTAAAAACATGGAGTTCAACACTGTCGACGGAGTTATTTTCCTTGTTATTTTCATCTTTGCTTTTTTAGCATTCTTAAAAGGATTTATAAAAGATCTTTTTGCAACATTAAATTTAGTTTTTGCAACCATAGCTTCATATGCTCTAAGTCCATTAATTGCTGATTTTATTCCCAGCACAAAATATCCACAAATGTTGGTTGATTTGGGGGTTCGTTTTTTAATTTTTGTGACGATTCTAATTCTTGCCTCAATGATGACTTCAAGAATATCCAAACCTTTATCTGAAAAAATTCCAACCGCAATCAATCAATCCTTAGGATTTGGATTTGGATTTGCCAAAGGGTATTTTATATTAGCTTTTGTGTTTGCTGTATTTTTATCACTTTATGAAAAAAGCTCATATGAAAAAATTGGACCTGATTGGTTCCAATCCTCAAAAAGCTACGATCTTTTATTGGTTGGTTCTAAAATCGTCAAGCCATTCACGGATGATTTTATCGATCAAGTCAAAGGTGACAATTTAAGAAATCTTGGTGAGAAAAAATATTTATTACAAGATCCGGATGAATCGATTGATTCGATCATGAAAAATAAAAAATTGTACGAGCATCTTGATAAATATGAAGAAATTACGGATGATAATAAAATTAAAAATGAGGATGAAGATTCTGGCTACAGCAATGGTCAGATGGAAAAACTAAAAAGATTGATCGAAATTGTTCAATAAAATTTCTAATTACTAAACTTAAACTTAAAAAAATATGTTCGATTTAACAGGGAAAAAAGCATTAATCACTGGTGCAACTGGAGGAATTGGTGGTCAAATCGCAAAATCATTAAGTGCGGCAGGAGCGACGATTGTAATTTCTGGAACCAGAGAAGAAAAACTTAAGGAGTTGGCGACGCAAATTGATGGTGAAACACACATTCTGCCTTGTAATTTAAGTGCCGTCGAGGAAGTTGAGGCTCTTTTTGATAAGGCTGAAGCTTTGGTTGGGCAAATCGATATTTTGGTTTGTAATGCCGGCGTCACTAAAGATGGACTAGCTATTAGAATGAAGAATGATGATTGGGATCAGGTTTTGAACATCAATCTCAAATCAACATTTATTTTAAATAGAAATGCCGTCAAAAAAATGATGCGTAGAAAAAATGGCCGTATCATCAATATATCTTCCATTGTCGGAGTTAGTGGAAATCCAGGACAGGCAAATTATGTTGCGTCAAAAGCCGGAATGATTGGTATGTCAAAATCTTTTGCCCTAGAAGTTGCTTCAAGAGGAATCACCATAAATTGTATCGCCCCAGGATTCATTGCGACTCAAATGACCGAAGCTTTAACTGACACTCAAAAACAAGGAATTATGTCTTCGATCCCTGCTGGAAAAATGGGAAATCCGGAAGATATTGCGTCTTCAACGGTTTTCTTGTCAAGCTCCGAAGCTGGTTACATCACCGGGCAAACTCTCCATGTCAACGGCGGAATGTTAATGATTTAAGATGAACAACAAATTTGACATTATAATTATCGGTGGTGGATTTTCTGGATTAACAGCAGCTTTGTATTTAGCGAAATCAAACCCTAATATCCAAATTGCCCTTCTTGAAAAATACGATATCTTAAAACAAGATAAAAAAAGAGATGGTCGGTCATTTGCGATTTCAAAATCGTCATTAGAAGTTTTTTATAAAAATGGCATCACAAAATCTATTGAAGAAAACGCCGGGACAATAAAAAAAATCAAAATTGTTGATGGGGATTCTCCTTTTTATCTGAATTTTGATGCCGATCACGACTCTTCCAAAAACAGCACTTCTGAAAAGTTTGGATTGGTGGTTGAGAATTTCCACATTCACAACGCTTTACGTGATGAAGTTTTGAAGCAAAATAATATTGAAATTATTTGCCCCAATTTTTATGAAGAAATAACTTTCGAAAATAACCAAGCATCAGTCACTTTGGATGATAAAAGATTGATAAAATCTAAACTAATTTTAGCTTGCGATGGCAGGTTTTCTGACCTTAGGGATAAATTTGATATCAAGACTTTTAAAAAATCATATGAGCAAACCGCTTTAGTTTTTAACATTTCTCATTCACTTGCTCATCAAAACATTGCTTTAGAGAAATTTCTACCTGACGGACCTTTTGCAGTTTTGCCGATGAAGAACGACTTGGAATCATCAATCGTGTGGACTCTTAGAAAAGAAAAAGCAGAAACGATTTTTCAAATGGATGAAGAAAATTTTCTACATCAACTAAAAAAATCCACTGGTGATTATTTGGGGGAAATAAAACTTTTAAACAAACCCTTTAAATACAATCTAGATCTTATTGTCGCTGATAAATTTTATCATCAAAGATTGATTCTAATTGGAGATGCTGCTCACGGAATTCACCCTATTGCTGGACAAGGATTTAATCTTGGAGTTGACGATATTAGAGTTTTGAATGATTTGATTGCAAAAAATATAGAATGCGGTTTGGACATTGGATCTGAAACTCTTTTGCAAAAATACAATAAAATCAGAAAAATCGACATCTACAAAATGGTGGCTGCAACTGATGGTCTTAATGGACTATTTTCCAATAACTCCAAAACCCTTAAAGCTCTTAGAAATAGCGGGTTGGGAATTGTTGAAAAAATCCCTAGCTTAAAAAAGTTTTTTATTAAGAATGCTGGCGGTAATTAAGTTTTAAATTTTTTTGTTCAAGATAATTGGCTATTTTCCAAAATTAGTGGGTAAATTAATTATCCACTTAAAAAGGGATCTTTTAAAATAATCGGTCATCCTCGCGAAAGTGAGGATCTCGTGATTAAGAATAGAGGATCTTTTAAACAAATAGATCGATTACGAATTACAGGCGGATATTTTGCCTCATGAGGTACCGGATCAAGAGTTTCTAAGGTAGCAAAAGCTACCTAAAAAACTCTATGTCCGGCATGACGATAACTTTTTTTGTAACCTATGTTCGTAATTAAGATGGTGATTATTTGATCCACTCACTTCCGAATACAGGACTAATTTGTAGATTTACCACCAAAAAATATTTTAATTTGCTCCCGTAGCTCAGGGGATAGAGCATTGGTTTCCTAAACCATGTGCGCATGTTCGAATCATGCCGGGAGCACCAAAATTAAATTTCCAATCTTCAATTCTGTCGGATTAATATTCTTTGATGAATTTTGTCTTTTGAAGATAAAAATTTGGGAAAGATTTTCTTAATTTTTCATACGCCAATTCCAAATCCTTTTCATTATCAAAAATTCCAAAACAACTAGCTCCTGAACCAGACATTCTGGAAGTTAAGCAATTCTTCTGTTCTTCAATCTCATTTAAAATATCAGAAATCTGTGCAACGATTTTCGTTGCTGATTCGGTTAAATCATTGTGGCGATTTTTTATTTCCAATAAATCGATAAAATTATTTTTTCTATTGTGTGATTTTCCAAACTTTTTAGATGGATTGTTGGAAAATTTTCTAAAAACTTCTGGTGTAGAAAGATGAATTTTTGGATTTACGATCAACAAATGTAAATCTTCACAATCAAAATTTGCTGGCGTCAGATTCTCTCCAAATCCAGATGCGAAAGATGTTTTCCCATTCAAAAAAAATGGTACGTCAGCACCAATTTTTAAACCCAAATCCAGCAATTCTTGATTGGGTAAATCCAAATTAAAAAGTTGATTCATCTCTAACATCACAATTGCCGCGTTGGAAGATCCTCCTCCGAGACCTGCTCCGATTGGAATATTTTTTTCTAAGGTTATTTTTACGTTAGGCTCAAAATCATATGTTTTCGCCATCAAATTAACTGCTTTAGCGATGATATTATTTTCTTGGTTTTCTTGAATTATTTGCGCGCTGTTACCGATGATTTTTAGTTCGAAATGATCATTTTTTTCGATAGAAATTTGATCAAATATGTCAATCATCACCTTCAAACTATCTATTAAGTGATAATCTTTATTGTTGTGTCGATTGGTGGCAATTCCAACCATCTCTAGATAGAGATTTATTTTGGCAAATGATTTTCTTGTAATCATGGTTTTGATTTTTAAGAGAGTTTTTTAATTTTTTTGTGAGTAATGATGCGGAGTATTGCTCATGAGATCCCGGATCAAGTCCGGGAAGACGGTCTCATTGATAACCGAAAATAATTGATTGTGAAAGATAATGAGAGTGGAGATGTTTAGCGATAAAGAGAGGATTGATGACCTCAATAATATTGTCCCGCGATTAATGAGGGACAATATGAGGTATTTTACTACACAAAAAGAAGTGGTTCGTTTTATAAAAAACTATTTGTTTTTGAAATATTTGAAGAATTCACTATCCGGAGAAATGATAATTTTTGTGTTATTGCCTTTCAAGCTGGTGTCGTAAGCCTGCATGG
Organism: Rickettsiales bacterium; assembly: GCA_047627215.1. Lineage (GTDB taxonomy): Bacteria > Pseudomonadota > Alphaproteobacteria > Rickettsiales > UBA1997 > JAJTCH01. The sequence continues at coordinate 9,842 of JBLHTM010000026.1, forward strand.
TGCGATAAAAATCATAGAATTCTGGATCTTTAGAGAAAGCTCTAGAGAAAATTCTTGCTGCCTGACCATCGCCAGAACCTTTGGTGATGTTGGCTTGTTTTTTTGCTTCTGCTAGAAGAACCGTTCTATCTTTATCAGCTTCCGCTTTGATTCTTTCGCCTTCTTCAGCACCTTGAGCCCTGATTTCCTTAGCCTCTTTCTCTCTTGCAGTTTGCATTCTGTTGAAAATTGCATTGGAGTTTTCTTGAGGCAAATCAGCTCTCATGATTCTAACGTCAACAACCTCAATTCCAAAAATCTTGGTTTCAACCCCTAGGTTGTCTTTGATTTTTGACATAATAGCTCCACGATCAACACTCAAAAGATCAACCAAAGGAACTTCACCAATCACTTGCCTTAGACTAGAATCTAAAATAGCAGTAAGTTTACTTTCAGCGCCATATTTAGTCCTAACGGTGTTATAGAACTTCAAAGGGTCAACAATTTTATATTTAGTGAATGCATTGATAATCAATCTTTTTTGATCGGACGCGATCACTTCTTGATCAGAAATTCCAAGATCCAAAACTCTTTTATCAAAAAGTAAGACCTCCTGCATTAAAGGAATTTTGAATTTCAAACCAGGAGTATCAATAACTCGCTTAACTTTACCAAACTGAACCACAAGAGCTTGGGTTCTTTGGTCAATTACAAAAGTTGCGCTGCTGAAGATTATTAAAGAAATAACGGCAATTATTAGGTATTTTTGAACTTTATTGATCATTTTATACTCCTATTTAGATTTGATATTGGTATTAATCGGCAGGTAAGGAACCGCTCCAGTTCTGGAGATATTTTTATCAACAATAACTTTTTCGATATTGCTGTAAACTTTTTCCATTTGCTCCAAATACATCCTTTTTTTGGTCACTATTCTTGATCTAGCATATTGAGCATAGATCGCATTAAACCTGCTGGCTTGACCTTCGGCGTCAGCAACAACTTGGCTTTTGTATGCCAAAGCGTTTTCAGTAATTTTTGATGCCTTACCTTTTGCTCTTGGGATGATGTCATTTTTGTAAGATTCTGCCTGGTTAATCTCTTTTTCTTTATCAGCTTTGGCAGTTTGAACGTCACGAAAAGCGTCGATAACTTGGGAAGGAGGATCAACTCTACGCATCTGAACCAGAACAATACGAACTCCAGCCCCGTAGGAGTCAAGAATCTGCTGCAACAGAATTTTTGTTTCTTGCTCGATTCTTCTCTTGCCATCAGATAATGCGTCAGCAATTGGAGTTCTGGCGATAATCTCTCTGATTGCACTCTCAGAGGCTTTTCTAATTGCAAGTTCTGGATCTTCTAGATTGAAAATGAAATCTTTGATATCGGCAATTTGCCATTGAATTTGGAAATCGATATCAACAATGTTTTCATCTCCAGTTAGCATCAAGCTTTCAGAATTGCTAGCAGCAACAGATTTTCCAACCATCCTTCCGCGAGAATTTCTTGAAACTGAATCAAGACCAAATTCTTCGGTATTTACCCTAGTTACACTTTTTTTGATAACTTTTCCAAAAGGAGTTGGAATGTGATAATTCAAACCAGGAGTTGAAATTGTGTGGAATTTTCCAAAATAAAGGACCAATCCATTTTGGTCAGAATTGATTTTGTAGATTCCAGTAGAAAGCCACAAAACTAATAATGCACCGATGATTAAACCAAAAATTGATTTTGGAGTTTTGTTGCCAGAATTATTGGTTTTTTTAGAACCGCCGCCGCCATTTCCGCCAAACATTTCTTTGAGAAATTCTTGACCTTTTTTTATTGCCTCATCAACAAAATCAATTGATTCTGGATTGGTTTTTTGACCTTGATTTTGCCCAGGATTTCTATTGGGATTTGAACTACCACTATTTGTGTCAGAATTTCCACCCGCATTACCCCAAGGGTTGTTATTTTGATTGAAGAATTTACCGCCAAAAATATCGTTTGCTTTATTGCTCATTATTTTTATTGCCTGATTTTGATTGAATGATTGGTTTGAATTTTTATGATTCTAAATTTTATAGCTGACGGAAACATAGCGACCAAAAAATTCAATTACAACCTATCAAATAAAAATGTTTGGAACAAAAAAGACTGACGATAAAATTTTAAAAATCATCAATAAGATTAATATCAATGATATTTGTGAATTTGAAGACCTAACCCAATCAAAATCAATCTCGCAAATCATTGTTAAGGATGATAAAATCAGCTTTTCGATTGATATTGGAATTCTCAAAATTGATTCTTTGACAGCCAATAATCTTACAAAAAAAATCACCGCAGAGTTGCAAAAGAAGTTTAACCAAAAGATCAATATAATTCTCACGAAAGATAAGGCTAAAAATATTCAGGAAAAACCAACAGAAAATTTAGAAGATCAAGCTCCATTGGAATCTAAGAAAGAGGAAGTTAAAAAAAGCGTCGTTCCTGGTGTAAAGAATATTATTGTGGTTGCGTCTGGAAAAGGCGGAGTTGGAAAATCAACTGTCGCTGCAAATTTGGCAATTTCATTGAAAAAAATTGGCTACAAAATTGGCTTAGCTGATGCTGATATTTATGGCCCTTCAATCACCTATTTGATGAATTTGCAAGGAAAACCAGAATCTGAAAACAAACTCATGATTCCAATTAATAGCTATGGAATTGATTGCATTTCAGTTGGGTCGATAGTTGATGCCAGTAAAGCAACGGTTTGGAGAGGTCCTGTGGTGACTAAAGTTCTGACTCAGTTAATTTCTGGAACCAAATGGAATGATATTGATTATCTGATTATTGATTTACCCCCAGGAACGGGAGATGTTCATTTGAGCTTGATTCAGCAATTCAAACCTGACGGTGCAGTTTTGGTTTCCACCCCACAAAATTTGGCGATAATTGACGTAATAAAAGCTGTTGATATGTTCAAGACTTTGCAAGTTCCAGTTTTGGGAGTTATCCAAAATATGGCTTATTTAATTGACGGTGGCGGTGAAAAGAATTATGTTTTTGGCAAAGATCTGGCCAAAAATATGGCGAGTGATTTGGGGCTTAATTTTTTGGGAGACATACCACTTTCATCTTCAATAAATGAAGCTAACGATCAAAAAAGTCCAATTTGTTACTCAAAACCTAGTAGTGAAATAGCCTTTGAATTTGGAAGAATTTCAGAAAATATTTTGGATAATTTCAACAAAACTTAAAAATAATTTTATTTTTTAAGAGGATTTTTGTTCAGCTTTTATATTTAAGGTTCTTTCTTTCAAATCATTCATAAATTTTTCCATTCCATCTCGATCAATTGTTGATCCGAATTCAGATCTTTGAGTCTCAATCAAACTTATTCCTTCTGCCAAAATATCAAATATTAGAAAGTTGGTTTTTTCTGGTGTTTTGGTGTTTTTACGAACTCTAAAATCAATATTTATGGTTGGAGCATCACCTTTTGTCAAAAAAGAACATTCCACAGTGTGGTAATTTCCATTGTCGATGATTGAATCAACCACAAAACTCTCACCGTTATATCCTGTAAATTGAGGACTGTAAGTGTGAATCATGAAATCTCGATAAAGGACCTTAAACTGCGATCTTTGCTCTTTAGTGGCAATGCGATAATTTCTACCTAACACAAATTTTGAAATCCATCCAGCGTCAATAACCTCATCAACAATATTGATTAACTTATCGCGCCTTTGTTTTATGGTTAAATTTTTGTCATCAGCGGTTTTAATAATTTTATTACCCAAATCATCGATGAATTTCCTTACATCAGCTTCACCGGCAAAAGAATTATTTGCGCAAACAAAAAAGAGGGTCAATAGGAGAATTATTTTTTTCATAATTTATTGATTTAAAATTAAAGAATTTCTTCTTTGTAAGAATGCACTGCGCATTGTTGCGTAAACATCGAAAGAATTTTTTCTAACTGAGTCAATCACACTTATCAAACTTGCACGAGTGTCGATTATATTGGTCACAGTTAAATAAATAGCAATATCATCATCAATCAAATCTCCCCTTCCTCCAATTTCAAAAGCATTTAAAGCAAGCGGGCTGACAAGTTGCTTAACTGTAAATCCAGAAAAATCACGCAAATCACTTGGCCCTAAAAAAGGAATCACCAAATAAGGACCCGATCCAACGCCGTATTTTCCGAAAGTTTGACCAAAATCCTCTTCGCGATATTGAATTTTTTTGCTATTCGCAACATCGAACAAACCTCCAATCCCAAGAGTTGAGTTTATTAAAAATGATGAAAAACTTGCCATGGCGTTTTCTCCATCACCTTGGAAAATTGAGTTTATTGTCGAAAAAGGAGCGGAAATATTGGTGGTAAAATTGTGAATTGGGTTACGAATCCATTTTGGAACGTATTGAACATATTTTTTAACCACAGGCTCGAATAGTGTTTTGTCGGCCATTTCATTAAAAGAAAATATCTTGCGATTCACTGACTCAAAAGGGTCATGGATCAGACTCTCTTTATCTTCTGAATAACCTTCTCCTTGATATTCATCGTCAAAATTGAATTTCAAATCCATATCTTGAGCTGATACAAGG
>JBLHTM010000027.1:0-14351 GCA_047627215.1 Rickettsiales bacterium
CTGATCACCATCAATACAAAAAGTCAGAAATTGAGAAAATGATTGGCTTGGCAAAGAAAAATAATTTGACTTTGGTGACAACCAAGAAAGATTGGGTTCGCCTTGATCCGATTCATCAAAAGCAAATTAATTATTTGCAAATTAAAATCGAATTTGAAAATCTGGATTATTTGAAAGATAGATTAATCGATCTGTCTAGAAAATAGATGCCATGAATAGTGGGGACTACAAAAAAACAAACTTAACTAATGAATAAAATTTTCAAACAAATTCGCTATTTCTTCGAAGCTCTCGCCACAAGATCTGGATTGTTCCTGTTTCAAATAATGGGCTTAAAAAACGCTGCAAATTTTGCCAGTTTTTTGACTCGCCTAATCGGTAAAAGACACAAAACTCACAATTTGGCCAGGAAAAATATTAAAAAATCTTTTCCTGAATTTTCAGAGCAAAAAGTGGAAAAAATTCTCGATGGAGTCTGGGATAATTTGGGAAGAATTCTTGGGGAATTTATTTTTGTTTCCAAATTCAGCCCAAAAGATTTGGAAAAATACGCCACTTTTGACCAAGAAAGCAAAGACAATATTGAGGCAATAAAAGAGAACGCCATCAAGACTGGGCGAGGAGGAATAATTTTCTCAGCTCACACTGGAAATTGGGAAATTGGTCCGAAAATATTCATCCACAATGCAATTAACGTCAAAACCGTCTACCGCCCACTCAACAATGCGTTGGTTGACAAGATGACCTCACAAATTCGCGGCGTCGAGATGATTCCAAAAAGCAGCAAGGGAAATAAGCAAATCATTGAAGAAATAAAAAAAGGAAATTTTGTTCTCATCATGGCAGATCAAAAAATATCTGACGGAATTTCAGTGCCATTTTTCGGACGTAACGCCAAAACCGCAGCTTCGATTGCCAAGCTCGCTCTAAAATATGACATTCCTCTAATTCCTACCAGATCAATTCGAGTTGGTAGGGAATTTAAATTTGATGTTCGCTTTGAAAAACCACTTGAAATAGATGGTGATAAAATTGGATCTGAAGCGGTTCGCAGCCTTACAACCAAAATAAATCAGAAAATAGAAGAATGGATCACCCAGTTCCCCGAGCAATGGTTTTGGGTTCATGATCGCTGGAAAAAATAATTAATGCTTACAGTTCGCTGTCCAAAAAGGTCGTTAAAATTTGACCTCATATTTGGTGATGATTTTGGGATCATTTCATTTTAAAATTTTTTGTGAAGAGGTCACAATGGTTTTGATATTTTTTCATCTTTTTGTGAAACAGCCAATAAAAATTGTCCGGCAATTCTGTCTTCATTTGTGCCGTTATTTAATTCTTCTAAAGACCTAAGTAGCTCTTCAGAGCCGACATTCTCCATTTTATTTTGGGCAATCATTAAATAATCAAGGACTTCGTGTGGATTATTTACTGCTAGGCGGGCAATTTGCGTAAATGTTAATAAATTGGCTTTGTGTTCGCCAATGCTCCATAAATCACTTGCTACCCTACTTTGATGCTCTTCTGCATATATCATGATTTAGATATTTTAAGGTTAATAAAGACTTGAGTACAATCATAATAATAGCTCATAGAGCTAATCGGACAAAGCTTTTATGATGTTTTTTAAGATGGTGTTCTAAAAAGAAACATTTTTTGGAATATTTAGTGCTTTTTTATGTTTTTTGAAAAAAACACCTGAATTTTGGCTAATTAAAATACGGCATCAGAATAATTCCATCTAGATCAATTCAGATTAGTAAGAAATTTAATCTTGATAAATACCTTCAAATTGAGGGCAAAAAAATAGCCCTGAGGTTGTTTGAATCTTCAGAGCTAAAATAAAGTCAGAAATTAGAATAATTTATCGAACAATCTTTGTTGGTAAAAATTCTCTGAGGTCTAATGTGTGGATGAGCTCCTTTCCCTTACGTAAGCTTTTTCTAATGAAGTAGCAGACAGGGGTGTGGTATTAGAACGGCTTACTTCTGCTGAAGGAGTTTTTGGAGCGCTTTGAACCAATAAGGGCATTTCTTCTTTTGGTTCTCTTATTGTAAAAAAAGTAAAAGAAGATGATTCTGTACTTCTTTTTGTAAAAATACTTCTCTTTTTTGGGGTTTTAATAGTTGGTGAACTATCTGCCAAATCTAGTTTTGGAGATTCTTCCAACTCCGGAAATTCCTCCGATCCCCGAGAGACTAAAGAGCTTTTTCTTATTGCAAAAGATGAACCGAGACTTTTTGTTAGTGATCTAAGAGTTATGGGGCTTTGAATTGGGCTTGTTTCAGGATATTTTGGGGGTTCAGTTTTTTGTGTTGGCCATTTTTGTGAAACAAAACCTCGTGCTATTCCAAGAAAACTTCCTGATCGATTTTTTATATTTCGTGGGCTAACTGTTGCAAAAATTTCCTGAACATTTTTATTGCTATTTGGAACTGTGTGAAGAACTTCATTTTTTTTGCTTTCATCCATATTTTTAAAAATTTCCAGAACTAAAGTTTGATAATTTTTTTGCGACTCCCCTTCCTTCTCTAAACTTTTTTCAGCAAAATTCAATATAGATTGAGGTTGGATATGGCTTGCAATTAGAGTCTCAAGAAAAGCTAAGCTTTTATCTTTATCATGATCCAACAGATATTCTAAAGTGCTTTCTATTTTGGATTCGGTCATTTTGTTAAAAATAGATTCTGACAATTTTAGACACTGATCTTTATCTTCAATCTCTGTGGAAGAATGACCTAAAAAAGCCACTATTGTCAGAGCATTTGCTCCGTCACATTCTAATCTTTCAAGGTCCGCCCCATAATCCACCAAAAGTTTAGCAATGGAAAATGATTTTTGGTTGATTGCATATTCGAGACAAAATTCTCCCAAATCTTTTGTGTGAAGACCTCCTTCCCCAACTCTATTTTCAGTATCTTTTTTTATTTGTGAGTCTGGCTTCAATCCCTTCCCTAATAGAAATTGAACCAATGATTCATCTTTATGCGCAGTTGCTAGATAAAGAGCATTTTCTGCTTCAGATTGATAAGCATCAACCATTCTTACTTTTGAAAGCACATATGCTCCTTCTGGGTTTCTTGTGTAATATTCTTGTGTTTCATGGATTTTTTCTCCGAGAATAGAAATTATTTTCGCAATCTCATCAAGTTCAACGAGTTTTTCTTGTGGATCTTCTTTTGTTAAATATTGGTGCACGGCTTTTATTAAACTATCCTGATTTTCTCCAATTTCTTCTTCTTTTTGCAAGGAAGGAGTTTTGATTTGAGAGAATGGAGGCGTTTTGGTGCGCTTAGGTAATGATCCTGGTTGCAAATGATTCTTCATAAATTAATTATTTTTAGGTTAGCAAAGTAAATATAAACCTAAGAATATTGCTTGGAGAAGCGTAAACGAAGCTTTTATGGCTTTTTTCCGGTGTCGTCTCAAAAAGAAGCAGTTTTTTGAAAGTTTTTAGTGATTTTTGGGACTTGTTTATGAATCTATCCCCAATTTTGACTGGTTTTTAAATCCACTTTCAAAGGCAAGTCCAACAAAATTGCATTTTCCATGGTTTTCTTCAGCAATTCTGAAATTTCGTCAACTTCCTCATCAGGTGCCTCGAGAACCAATTCATCATGGACTTGCAGGATCATTTTGCTTTTGAAATTTTTTGTTCGAAGGAGTAGGTCAAAATCAATCATCGCTTTTTTGATGATATCAGCCGCACTTCCTTGAATTGGGGCATTGATGGCGAGTCTTTCTGCCAATCCTCTCAATATTGGATTGCTACTATTGATGGTTGGAATGAAGCATTTTCTGCCAATTATGGTTTGAACAAAGCCGTCCTCCTTGGCCATTTCTTGATATTCTGCCATGTAGTTTTGAATCCCCGGATAGGTGGCAAAATAGTTTTCAATATATTTTGCAGCATCAGTGCGCGATATCTTGAGTTGTTTGGCAAGTCCAAAAGCACTAATTCCATAGACAATTCCAAAATTAATAGCCTTTGCTTTTCGTCTCATCTCCTTATCCACTTCACTTTCTTCGACTCCAAAAACTTGCGCAGCGGTGATTTGGTGAATGTCTTTATCTTCAAGAAACGCTTTTTTTAAAGAATCAATCCCGGCAACTTGTGCCAATACTCGAAGTTCAATTTGGGAATAATCGGCAGATATTAGTTTGTGACCTTTTTTTGCCACAAAAGCGCTGCGTATTTTACGTCCTTCCTCGGTTCGAATCGGAATATTTTGTAAATTAGGATTGTTCGATGAAAGTCTGCCAGTGGAAGTGGAGATATTAGAAAAAGTAGTATGAATTCTTTTGCTGTCTGGATTGATGGCATTTTGAAGGGCATCAGAATAGGTGCTTTTGAGCTTAGAAAAACCACGCCATTTTAATATTTTTCCAGCAATCTCATGGCCTTCCAAGTCCAACTCTTCCAAAACTTCAATTCCAGTTGAAAGAGCGCCAGTTTTTTTGGATTTCTTTTTTGAACTCAAGCCCAATTTTTCAAACAAAATTTGTCCCAATTGTTTTGGTGAGCCAATATTGAATTCTTCTCCAGCCATCATGTGGATTTCTTCGGTTAGGATTTTTATTTGTTTCTCAAAATAAATTGAAAGCTCGCGAAGTTTCATTTCATCGACACAAATTCCATTATTTTCAATTCTTGCCAAAACCCCAATTAGTGGTTTTTCAAAAGAATAATAAACATCACTTAGATTTTGATTGAAAATTCGCTGTTTGAGAATCTTGTGTATTTCCCAAATTGCGAAATTTCTGAAGCAGTAGAAGTCTTTTTTCGCATTTTCATCTTCGAAAGAAGGGGGGATTTTGTTTTTTTCGAGCAACTGACAATTTGTCGAAAAATAATCAGGAATTTCAGCACTTAAATTGGTTGTAGCCAATACATCTAAATCAGTTTTATCAGCTCCAGAATTCAGAACATAGGCCATGAGTGCAACGTCGTCGTAATAGTTGTTCGTTGTTGGTTGTGAGTCTCTAGTGAAGAAGCGTGCGAGGTTTTTGACTTGGTAGCCGATTTTTTTTATCGAATCATCAAGCAGTATTGGGTTTAAGTGCGCCATTAAATCTGCGAATTGTATTTCGCTCTTTGTTTCTTTTTTTGGTTCTGTAGCGAATAAATCAACTGCAGAATCAATATTATTTTCATCTGCTATTTTGACATAAAAAATTTCTTCTAGTCCCAAGCAAGAAGGAGAGGACAAAATAAGAGTTTTTGGTTTTTTATTTTCAAAAACCACGTCAATGATCAAATTGCCGTTCTGAGTGGTTCTTTGTGCAAGATGCTTAATTTGGGAAACATCATCGACGATGACTTGTTTTGCTGATGAGAAATTTCCTTGTTTTATTTCTTCGGCATTTTTTTTTGCGGGAGCAGTTTTTCCAGATGCGACCATTTTTTCAATTTCATCAAAGCTAAATTCATCAGCATTTTTTGATGGTTTTTTTGCTGACTCACCAACTCCAAAATCTTTTTTTACCTTTGAAACCAGAGCTCTGAATCCTTGTTCTTCAAGGAATTTTACTAGTTTTTCTCCATCAATATGTTTAAGTACATAATCCTCGAAATCTTCTGAGACCGGAACTGTTTCACATAAAGTGATCAATATTTTTGAAAGTTTGGCATTTTCAATTCCATCCTTGAGCATTTGACGGCGTTTTTCTTGTTTGATTTCATCCAAATGTTCAAAAAGATTTTCCAAAGTTTGGTATTTATTTATCAATTCTGCCGCAGTTTTTGGGCCAATTCCACGAACACCAGGAACATTGTCCGAAGCATCACCCATGAGTGATAAAACATCCAAAACTTGAGTGGTTTTGACATTGAATTTTTCTTCAACCTCAGCTTCACCAATCATTCTATTTTTCATGGCATCATACATCGTAACATTTTCTCCATTGCTTTGACTGACTAGCTGCATCAAATCTTTGTCTGAAGAAACAATCACCACTTCAAAGCCTTTTTTTGAAGCTTGTTTGGCAACAGTTGCGATCAAATCATCAGCTTCAAATCCAACTCTTTCCAAAATCGGCAAGGAAAGTGCCTCAGCGGCTTCACGAACAATTGAAAATTGGGGTTTTAAATCATCAGGGCAGGGTGGTCGATTGGCTTTGTAGTCGCTGTAGATTTCATTTCTAAAGGTTTTGCTTCCAGAATCAAAGACCATGGCAATGTGGCTGGTTTTCAGATTGGCGAGCAATTTGATGATCATGCTGGTGAAACCATAAACCGCCCCAACAGGAGTTCCGTCTGGCCTGGTTAATGGTGGTAGTGAGTGAAAAGCACGAAAAACAAAACCGTAACCATCGATGAGAACGATTTTTTGATTATTTGAGGACATTGACTGACTATTTTATGAAAAAAAATGCAGTGTAGATTAAAACAAACCAAATTTAACATCAAAATAAATACTTTCTCCGTCTTTAGTTATTTTATCGATATTTCTTAAAAATTGCGGGCTGTGAAGACCTTTTGAATAGGTCAATCCTGCTGTGAGAAATTGTCCAGAATAGCTGAGTTTTACTCCTGTCCCGCTCATGTACCCTTCATCTCTTTGGTCGTTAATTATTTTATTTCGCACATATCCGTAATCATAGAAAATCGAAGCACTTAGTCTTTGTGCCAGCTTTCTTGCGGCTGGATTATTAATTTTTTGGGGCATAAATTGCAGCAAATTGGCGGTTAAATCATTTTTTATGTAATAACCGTTATCGCCAGAAATTGAGCTTTCTTCAAATCCCCTAACATTGTATCTGCCTCCAATGGCAATTTGCTCGGAAGCAAAAAGACGATCTTTACTGTATTGGGCGTCGAAACTGATATTGTGTGAAAAATTAAATGAAGTTTTGGGAAGTGGGAATTTGTTATTCATGGATCCATAAATTCCGTAGGATTGAAATTGCAATTTTTCGGCATTTTTAGTCAAGCCGACTTCGTCAGCGTCAGATCCCATCATTCTTGTTCCGCGATTGTATTTTGGTTGTAGAAAAATGGATCCCGTTTTGGTGTAAAAAACATTATCGAAAGATAGTTTTGCTACCGCCAATTCTCGGCTGCTTATTTTCAAAAACACCCCATCAGAGAAGCTTTTATTGCTAGCATTACTCATTTGGGCTTTGGCTGAAATTTTGTATTTTTGATCTCTGATTAAAACTTTTGAAACGTAGTAGGAAATTGACTTGCTTGATCCTGCGGAAACTTGGTTAGAAAGAATTCCTGGGGTGGTAATTAAATAGTCAGAATCAGAGTAGCTGCCGCCAAAAGTGTAGTAGGAAAATGGGGCAGAAAATGACAGGTAATTGCTTTTGGAATATCTTTTATTGACTCCGTCATAATCGGTTTTTGAATGTGAGAAATAGATATTATCGTTGATTCCAAGAAGATTGTCTTGGTTTAAAATAAAATTATGTTTAATTCTTCCAGTGTTCTCATTCCCCGAATTATTGATTTCAATTGACGGCTTGGTTAAAAATCCAATCTGGTTTTTAATGGTAATATCAGAATAACCATCTTGATTTGCGGGCTCAAGCTCCATTTGGGCATAATTTGAAGAAAGTCGGTTGATCTGATCCAAGCCTTGCTCAATGTCGCGCAAATTCACCGTTTTATTTTTATAAAATCCAAAAGCGAAGAACTTTTGTAATTTGCGACGCCATGAGAATTTTTTGTTAATTATTGAATTATCTTCAATTTTCAGGTCACTTAATATTCCCTCCTCAATAACAATTTCCACTATTCCTAATCCCATTCTTTTGGTGTCGAAATAAACCCGCGCCAGAAAATATCCTTTTTCAATGTAATAATTTTCAATTGAATCTTTAATGTTCTTCAAATCAGTTTTGGTTAGGCATCTTCCTATTTGCGGATCGGCAAATTTATCGATTTTTAATGCATTGTTTCCTAAAATAACAAATTGATCGATCTTTGCACAAAAGCCATCATCAAAAAAATCCTTTTGCTTTAAGTCAATTTTGACATCTTGGCTTTTTTCGCGAACGCGCTTTATTTCTTGCGATTTTCTGGTTCTCTCAATATCTTGCTGTTGCTGTATTAACTGTTGTCTGATTTGAATATCTTGTAGAAATGGATCATCCAAAGCCTCTGAATCAAATGAGGTGAGGGACAGAATTAGAAATGCAATGAGGAGTTGGGTTTTCATGGTGTGGTTTAATATTTGGGTGAATAATCAGGTTTTTTAAGATTCGGTAATCTAACTTAGAAATTTTCAGAAACAACAACAAAAGCTTGGGCGATTTCTCTGGTGTCACTTAATGAAACGTCAATTTTGAAATTATTTTGTTTCAAATGATCTTGAAGAAAAGAGCGAGCATTACTGTTTAATTTTATTTTTGGTTTTCCTTTGCTGTCATTAATAATCTCAATATCAGTAAAATTTATCCCTCTGCCAATCCCAAGGCCAATCGCTTTTGAAAAAGCCTCTTTAGCGGCGAATCTTTTGGCGTAATAATTGACTTTAATGTTCTCATTATCCTTCTTATCCGCGTTTAAAATTTCACCTTTAGTGAAAATTCTCTCTACAAATTTTTCTCCAAAGCGATTCAAGGAATCCTTAATTCGAGAAATTTCAACAATGTCGACACCAATTCCAATAATCATAATTTGTTTAGTTGGGTAGTAATTCTACCCGCGCATTTGCGAGGGATTCATTAATAATGTTTTTGGGTTTTTAGCCCTCACTTTCGTGAAGAAGCTTCCATCCAACCATCCAAAAACTCCTTTAGATGATTTTTCTCTTCGCCCTCAGTTAATAAATAATGTGACAAATTTTCTTGCGCCTCCGCAAAATCCTCAGTTCTCAGGCTGCCATTATGATGTTGATAATGTAGATAAAGCAAATAAGTATTCACAACGTCAGTTTCGCAATAATCGCGAATCTCATCAAGTTTTTTGGAATCATAATATTCCGTCACCATTGATCCATCGATCCCAAGCTTTCCAGGAAGGCCAAAAACAGCGCAAAGTTCATTCATCTTCACCCGCGCCGAGGCTCCAAAATCAGAAAAAGCGTCAATGAGGTCACAATGCCAATCAAGGGAATATTTTTGATTGTAGTTATTCCATTTATCTCCCATCTTGTAAAGAAATGGTGCGGCAATCCCATATTTTATAGCGCGATATTTCAAGACTGGTAAATCAAAATTCTTGCCATTGAAGCTGACAATTCTTGGCGGTTGTTTTTTTAAATATGAGAAAAATCCTTTTACCAAATCCTCTTCCAATGAGTCGATATTTCCACCACTTCTAATTTCATTTAAAACGTATTTTTCAGTTCCATCGCTATTTCTAATAATATCAGCTTGTAAAAAACTGATGGCGACAATTTTCTGAAAAGGTTGGCGCAAAAAATCACTTCTGCCATTAGTGATTTTTAGGTGATAATCAGCTAAAGCTTTTCGACATTCATCGACATTTTTTCCATCCAAATCGAGTAGATTCTTTGCAGCTTCGGTGTCGGGAATTGTTTCAATGTCAAAAACAAATAAAGAATTATGTTGCATAAATTGGGTTTTTTTAAGAATGTTACTCTTCGCAGAAGCTAACTTTTAGTCACCAAAATATCAATAAATAAAATGAGAGCATTTCTACTAAATAAAACAGGTGCGCGCACTAATCTTGAGATCAAAAATATTGAAGAGCCGCATCCGCATCCGCAACAAGTATTAATTCGACATACGGCAATTGGAATCAATTATTTTGATGTTTTGTTCAGAAATGGAGCCTTTAAACTTGGTCAAATGCCTTCAATTTTAGGAATTGAGGCTTGTGGAATTATTGAAAAAGTCGGCAAGGATGTTGTCGATTACAAAGTCGGGGAAAGAGTTGCTTATGCAACAGGTCCACTCGGAGCTTACGCTGAAAAAAGGGCGATTGATCAGCATTTTCTCATCACTCCACCAAAAAATTTAAGTGATGAGCAAGTCGCCGGCTCTCTTCTTAAGGGAATGATGGCTCACACATTGCTATTTCGGGTTTACACGGCCGCAAAAATGAAAAGAATTTTGATTCATGCGGCAGCCGGAGGGGTTGGTCATTTTTTGTGTCAATGGGCAAAACATCTTGGTCTTGAAGTGATTGGAACGGTAGGAAGTGATGCTAAAGTTCAGATTGCAAAATCTTTTGGATGTGATCATGTGATCAACTATTCAAATAAAGATTTCTTGAGTGAAGTAGATGAAATTACCAAGGGTGGAGGAGTTGGAATTGTCTATGACGGAGTTGGAAAAGACACCATTAAAAAATCAATAGAATGCCTTTGGCCGACTGGAATGTGCGTTACTTACGGGGAATCTTCAGGAGAGTCTCCGCCGATCAACCTTGATTCTTTGATGGCAAATTCTGTTTATGTCACTCGCCCACTTTTGGCGTCCTACAAATCCAGAAGACCAGAATTGGTTCTGTCTTCAAGCGAGGTTTTTTCGCTAATTTCAAAGGGAATTTTAAAGCCAAATATCACTACGTACAATTTTGACCAAATTCCTCAGGCTCATGCTGATTTGGAGGGCAGGAAAAGCACTGGTTCATTGGTGATAAAATTGTAAAGTTTGAAGAATGTGGTTTTTTTGAGTCCTTATGTTTTTACGGGTGGTAATTTTGAATATTTTCACCTTTGGATGTGATTTTTTAAAGCACAATTTTTTACTTACCAAGGCTTAGAAATGAAGATTATGGTATATAAAAATTATAAACTAATCGCGATTTTGAAGTCTTTTTCTTCGATTTTATTATCAAAAGAAAATTGATAATTTTGAAGCGCAGAAGGTTCATTCGAAAGAAGAATTTCATCAGTTAAGGTTTGTTCACGAATGTAGGAATCGAAATTCTTGACAACTCGCAAAAGTTGGGTATCAGGGCTTAAAATGGCAATTTTAATATGATTTGAAACATTCAAATTAGCATCTTTTCTGTTTTGTTGAATTGCTCTGACGATATCTCTTGCCAAGCCTTCTTCTTCCAATTCCTTCGTCAGATTTATGTCAAGCTCTACTAAACAATCGTTACTTGGAAGTGCTGTTGTATTGTGAGAATTTTTGGTGATTAGCTTAATTTCAAACTCATCATCAATCAGAGTTTCTCCCGCAATTTCAATTTTATTTTTCTCTAATTTTTTCCAATCCCCAGATCTTAAGGCAATCTGAATATCCTTCATCTTCTTACCTAATTTGGCTCCAACTTTTTTGAGATTAATTTGCAATTTAACTTCTGCTAAATCACCAATTTCATGAGTTATTTGAATGTTCTTAACATTAACCTCTTCCGAGATAATGTCTTTGTAGGCAAGCATTCTATCAGATTTTTCACCAATAATATTGAGTGTACTTAGTGGCAACCTAACTCGTAAATTTTCCTTATCACGAATAAACAAAGCTGCGCTACAAATTTGGCGAACCATATCCATGTCAGAAGTTAGTTCTTTTTCATCTCGCAAAAAAGAAACATCAGGAAAGTCTTGTAAATGGACGGAAAGATTTTTTTTCATTTTAATTATTTAATAGTTCCAATTTCAAAAACTTCTTCACCAAATTGGGTTAATATTTCTTTAATCTCTAAAACATCATTTTTATCCAAGATAAGAACCATACCAATCCCACAATTGAAAGTTCGTCTCATCTCGATGTCTGTAACATTTCCAGAATCTTTCAGAAATTGGAATAATACTGGTAATTTCCAGGCAGAATAATCAATCTCAGCAGTAAGATTGTCTGGTAAAACTCTGGGAATATTTTCTAGTAATCCTCCGCCAGTGATATGTGCTAAGCCTTTTACTTTTTCAGTTTTAATGGCTGCGAGACAAGATTTTACATAGATACGAGTTGGTTCCAAAAGAGCTTCCCCAAGAGTTTTTTCGTCGGATAGTTTGTGGTCAAGGGCGATATTTCTCTCACTCATAATGTGCCTAACTAGTGAAAATCCATTAGAATGAACGCCACTAGACTTTAATCCCAAAACTACATCTCCGACACAAATATTTTTTGGTAGAATATTCTCTCTCTCAACCGCGCCAACAGTGAATCCAGCTAAATCATAATCACCCTTACCATAAAGACCGGGCATTTCGGCAGTTTCTCCGCCAATTAAAGCGCAATTTGCCATTTTGCAACCTTCGGCAATTCCTTTGATGACATTACTTGCAACATCGATTGATAATTTTCCGGAAGAAAAATAATCAAGAAAAAATAATGGTTCTCCACCCTGAACAATGAGGTCGTTAACGCACATTGCCACCAAATCGATACCAATAGTATCATGCTTATTCATGTCTTTGGCGACTTTTAATTTTGTTCCGACGCCGTCAGTTGCCGAAACTAAAATTGGATCTTTGTATTTGCATTTTGCAAGATCGAATAAGGCGCCAAATCCGCCCAAATCAGCATCTGCTCCAGGTCTAATTGTTGATTTTGCGAAAGGTTTGATTCTTTCAACCAGATCATTGCCTGCACAAATATCAACTCCTGCGTCTTTGTAGCTAAGAGAATTATTGTTTGTTTTTTTTGTAGAATTGGTGATTGTCATGATAAATTTTATTTCTTTTTATTTGCACCATTGTAATTCGCTGATGCAAATTCTTATGATAAGGTTTTATTTCTTTTTATTTTGAATCATGTAAATTACTCGCCTCTTTGCAGCTCTGTCATTTTTCATTTGCGATTCTAAGATGATTGGCGTAAATTTCTGTCCTGCGAATTATCCTCCCAATTAAATTAATGTCAATTTCCGATATGGTTCATCAAGCAATAAGGTTAAAATGGTCTTATATTTTTCTTTTGCTATTTTTGATGCTAGTGGTCGGGAAAAATTCTCTTGCTCAAGATCAAGACAAATATGTCGTAAGTGACATTGTTATTAGTTCCGAAGGGGAATCTCCTAATCAATCTAGAACTAAGGCAATCGCTGATGGGCAAAGATCTGCATTTATTGTTTTACTATCTCGCTTGGGTTTTGATGCGGATGTTTCTGACAATTTTCAGAATGAAGAAATTGCTGACATGGTTGCTTCTCAGCAAATTTTTGACGAGAAGATCGCCGGAAATAAATATTCCGCAACTTTAAATCTCAACTTCTCCAGGAGATTTGTTCAGCATCATTTGGATAGAAAAGATGAGATTGAAAAATCTATTGATGAGAATTCCTATTTAATAATTCCTATCAAAGCAAGTGACGAAAAGATGCTGATCTGGGAAGAAGAAAATGATTGGATGTTATCTTGGAAGCGTTTCATGGAAAATAATGAATATCCACAAATAAAACTCACCAAAGGTGATTTTGAGGATGTTGGAAATTTTAATATTGAGAATATAAAAAATAATGACTTTTCTAATTTTGGAACCTCTTTTTATAAATATGGCTCAGGATCAATAGTCTTGGTTTATTTTGATTTCGATTCAATTGAAAATAAGGTTAATATTGATTTGCATATAATTGACAAGTTACAAAATAATCAAGTTCGTCTTGAGTTCATTAACGTCAATCAGCTTCCGATGCAAGAGTTGGCACAAAAAGTTGTTAAGAAAACAGCTGATTATATAATAAAAGACGATGGAAAGGTTGGTTTTTCAAAATTTAGCCCAGAAAATACCGATATTGATATTTTGGTTTCTGATTTAAAAGAATGGATCATTATTAAAAACAAAATAGAGAGGTCTCACTTGGTTTCAAATTTGCAAATAAAATCAATCTCCAGGGATTTGATAAAAATCAATGCTGATTATGGAGTTGATAAGGATGATATTATCGCTTCTTTTGAGAAAGAAGATCTATTTCTAACATCAAAGCTGGAAGGTGGATACTTTTTATCTTTAAAAAACTTCAATTAAAAACATGTTATGAGAATAAAAGATAAGGCCATTTTAATTTTATTGACAACCTTTTTGTTTTTGATCTTTTTGTATTTTGTTAAATCGATTTTATTTCCTTTTATCGCCGCCATCATTATTGCCTATTTTTTAAATCCACTGGCAGACAAAATGGAAAAATATAAATTTTCTAGAATAGCGGCAACGCTTATTATTCTTGAGGTTTTTATGTCCGTAGTAATTGTCGTGTTTATTTTTTCCTTCCCTCTCCTTTATGACCAAGCAATTAGCTTAGTTTCGTCCATTCCAAGTTACATAGACTCTTTGGTTCATAATATTTACCCAAAAATATTTGATTTTTTGATTTCAAATGGTTTTGAAGTTGAGCCTAATATCAAGGATTATCTAAGTGGGCACAGCGTTGCCGCTTTTGCCAATTCCTCAAAGGATATTTTGGCCAAAGTCATGCAATCGGGAATTGTGTTACTAAATATTATTTCTCTGGTTTTTATAACCCCAGTTCTGGTTTTTTA
>JBLHTM010000028.1:0-14287 GCA_047627215.1 Rickettsiales bacterium
TAAGTGGGCACAGCGTTGCCGCTTTTGCCAATTCCTCAAAGGATATTTTGGCCAAAGTCATGCAATCGGGAATTGTGTTACTAAATATTATTTCTCTGGTTTTTATAACCCCAGTTCTGGTTTTTTACATCTTAAGGGATTGGAATATGATCATTGATAAAATCGATGGCTACTTACCAACGAAATATCGAGATAGCGTAAGAGATGTTGTCATTAAAATTGACGCAACGCTTTCAAGTTGCATTCGTGGGCAATTCAATGTTTGTTCAATTTTGGGTTTTTTCTATGCTGTAGGACTTACTTTATCTGGTTTAAATTTTGGATTTCTGATTGGGTTCTTAACGGGATTATTATCTTTCATTCCTTATGTTGGAATGTTGTTTGGGGTTATTGTAGCGATCATCGTCGGTTTTTTCCAGTGGGGAATTGACCCAGTCCAGCTTGGAATAGTTGGTACAATATTTTTAGTTGGGCAAATAATGGAATCTAACTTCTTAACCCCAAAATTAGTTGGTGACAAAATAGGCGTTCACCCGGTTTGGATAATGTTCGGCTTGTTTGTTTTTGGTGTGCTATTTGGATTTGTGGGTATTCTACTGGCTTTGCCACTAACTGCAATTATTGGAGTGTTGGTCAAATTCTCTGCTATGAAATATAAAAATAACTTTATTTCTCATTCGAAGTCCCAATTGTAGCTGCCTGATTTGACATAAATTATCAAACAAAACATTTTTCTGGCTATCTTCAGTGTTCAGGTCTCGGCATTAAATATTTTTTATTAAAGCCTGCCTTAGAAAAATAACCCTTAGCTTCCTCATAATTTGGTAAAACCTCTAATTCATATTGCCCATCAAAGGAATTGCCATATATTTCTTGTGGAGCTTTTGATTTTTTACTCAAGCCTTCCAGAATTGCCAACAATAAAAACGAAATCGCTAAATAAATATCACTAGAATTTGAGGCAAGCCTAAACTCCAGCCTTCTATCATTATCTTTGTTTGTTTTGGGAATTCTAATTAAGGTGGTCCTATTGTCATATCCCCAACTAATATTGGTTGGGGCGGTAAATTTTCGTTCTTTATGTAAACTACGATTTATCTGCATATCAAGTCTTTGGTAATCTTGTTTTAGTGGCGCAAAAATAATCATCATATTTTTAATATTTCCGAGAATTCCCGATACGCAATGCAATAAACATTCACTTTCCACCCCCTCATTCTTTGCAAATATAAGTTTGTTGTTCTTCGTTAGGCTAAAATTAATCTGTAGAGAGCTTCCACAATCTTTCAAAAAAGGTTGGGCGGAAAAATTGACTCTCAGATCAGCGCTTAAATTACAGATAATATCTTTAATCTGCTCAATATCTTGGCATAATTTAGGAATATCTAAATAGGGCGGAGTTTTAATTTCAATCTGTCCAGATCCTTGCTCTGGTTCTATTCGGACAATACCAATATTATTATCAAAAATTGCCGTCTTTAGATCGAAAATGAATTTTTTAACTTGCTTATGGGAGGGGGGATTATTTTTTTCTTGCAGGTAAAATTCCATCTCAATTCCAATTTTTGGTTGTAAATTTTGAGAATGGAATTTCTCCAATGTTTTAAAAAGAAGGGTTTTTTTATTTAAAGACGTTCCAAGTAAACCCTTCATATTTAAGATTTATGAATGGCTTTTTACCCATTCATAAAGAGAACTCTTTGGCAATGAGCCAACTTTGCTATCAACTAATTTTCCATCTTTAAAAATCATTAAAGTTGGTATTCCTCTAACTGCGTATTTTGAAGGAGATTCGGGGTTTTCGTCAATATTGCATTTATAAACAGAAACTATTTCCCCAAGATCATTTGACAATTCGTCAATAATTGGAGTTAGTTGTTTGCATGGCCCGCACCAAGGGGCCCAAAAATCAACTAAAACTGGAATTTTAGAATTAGCTATTTCTTGCTCAAAATTGTCATCAGTGATATTTTTTGCCATAATTTTTAATATTAGTTTAGTTAAAGATAGATTTTAAATATTTTCTGGAGAAGTAAGTTATTCTATTGAAAGTGAAGAACCCACCCTTCCTTCAATCACTTTATTCTCATTAAGAAGATAACTCTGATTAAAGCTGAGAATGAAATTATATTCAACCTGATTCTTATCATTCATAGGAGCTCCTTCTTCGGACCCACTATTTGTTAAGATTTTCCACTTACTAAGAGTCATGGTCCAAATAATTTCAACCTTATTTTTGTTGATTGAGGTTACATAAATGTCATTGTTGGCGTAATTGTTCAAGGAAGAGATTTTTTTATCATTAATCCAGACGGACCACTCACGATTTGATTTATATAAAATCGACCCCAGATAAACGTATGATGTTGAGTCGTCTTTTACTGGATCTTTAATCTCAGCCACAACCCCAATTTGAGGTTCGGACACAAGAGGAACTTGATTTTTAAATGCCTCTACAGCATTTTTTATTTTTTGAAGCTCTTCTTTTCCATATATTAACGAATTATTTTTTTGGGACTTGTTGCTTTGACCCCCCCCTTCTTTTTTGGGAAAAATTTTTTCAATAGTGCTCTGAACCCCTTTCTTTATTTGCGACGTAATGCTTGCGTTGGGCGCTTCCTGTGGCAGATTATCCGACCGGTCTTGAGCAATGGAGTGTTTTGAAAAGATGTACGTCAGTAGAAATATTGTCTGAAAGACTATTTTAAATTTTATCACTTGCGGTTATTGGTTTTTGTGAGTCTTTATATTTTAGAAAATACCAATGAAAGTTTATGGTTGTTGATATTGATCCCCTAGTTAGGCCCTTGCTAATGCTAACTAACTCCGATTCGCTGTAAAATTTTTTCTTATTATCGATAATTGACGTGTCTGTAATTACAGCGTATCCAGGAATTATATCTAGGATGTTTTCAATAATATTAATTGCGTCCTGGTCGGTAAATGATTTAAAGCTGAGCTTTATATCCACCAAATTTACATCAAAAGTTTTGTTGCTGAAGCTCCCTTTTTCAAGAATTTTTGGCGCAGATACATTAATTGAGAATTGGTCGGCATCATGTAATATTGCTATTTTCTCAAAAGTATCACTTATGCTGGATATCTTTACCCCTTCAAAATCTTTTTTTCTTTTGTCAGCATTAACCCAAGTTGGTTTGTACTTTTTTACATCATTGATGCGAGACTCAATATTATTAGATTTATTTTTAAGATCGTCAACCTGAAGTGACAATGTTTTAAGTTCGGAATTTTTTTGCAACACAACCTCTTTATGATGAAAAGATATTGCCGCAAATATCGCTAAAAAAACAACCGAAGTAGAGAAGTTAATTACAATTTGTCGCTTTAAGGAGGATTTCTTTCTTTCATATTTTTTATTTATGACTGGTTCTTCACCCTTATGTTCTGTATTATGTAAATTATCTTCTGGCATTTAAATTAATTAATTAATTTCTATAGTTAAATTTACCGGGAATGAGTAATATTTTTTACTGAAATCTACATTGCTTGGTAATTCAGAATATTGGATTGCGTCACTTGCAAATTGCTCTTTTGTTTCTAAGTTTAAATTATCGAATTTTCTAAATAGATCCTCAATATCCCCGCTTTCATCCGATAAAACTCCTCTTAAATAAAACATTCTTTTGATTTTGTTCGTGGTTAATTCTGGCTTGTAGTCGATTATTTTATAGGAGAAAGATTCTATTGCTACACTATAATTTTTTATAAAAACCAACTTGTTAAACGTGCTGATGATTTTGTTGTTATTTTTTGAAATAATTTCATCGATTTTCCCAAAATCAATAATTTCATCTGCTAAATCATTTCTTTCTTCGTTTTCAATATCGGTCTTTTCGTCCAAATCCAAAGCTTCGCTACTAACCTTTTGAAGGTTTTTTGTTAATTTTAATTTTTGAGATTTAATTTTCGACAGCTTATCATCAAAAACGTTTTTCTGAATATTACTCTGTGCATAAATAAATATTGTTGCGGCAATAATAATAAAATTCAAAACCCAGGCAGATCTTATGGTTAATCTTAGGCGAAACAGTAAGGTAAGATTATAATTTAAGAATTTTAATGTTTTTTTGTGATTTGCAAAGAAATTTGCAATGATGATATCTGAAAAATTACCATCACTTGTCACAGCTTTTGATATTCCCAACTTTTCCGATATTTCTTTGGGATTGTAATTAGTAAATCTTATATCATGGCTGGAGATATGCTTTATTTTTTTAATAATATCATCTGGCATTATATTTATAATCGCCACGTCTTGATATTTTAGGTTAGGAAAGATCATTTTTAGATACTCGTTGGAGCGAAAAATATCTTGCTCAAATCTCGCGGCGAAGTTTTTATTGTCGAAATCATAATTAACTACTCTGGTAAAAACTATATTTTGATCAGCAAATATTATTTGTCTTGTTCCGCTGATTTTATTTTGAACAATAAAAGAAAGTATTTGTTGATGATTTTTATCTGCTGGACTGATTTCTTTTGATAGGTCAAAGATAGATTTCGCCAGTCTGTAGGTTTCTACGGGCAACATGTATATGCCGATGAAATTATTTGGAGCTCCTAGTAAAAACTCAGTCCATTTTTCTATTTCATCCGAAAGAGCGGTCGATACAAAAATACAATCCCATTTTTTGTCTCTACCTTTGCTGTAGTAATAGTTATTTAAGGATTTTTCTTTATTCTCAAACTCTTTCTTTAAATCCTTCTTTGCTAGTTTGTGAAAGTCAAATATGTTGAGTGGGGGGTATGTTTTTCTTTTGTAGTTCTGGTTTGTGGTATCAACAAGAATGTGCGTTGGGGTTGATTTGTGTTTGGAAAAAAACTCAAATAATTGATCTTTATTGCTGTCACTTAGGTTGGCAATTAGAATTTTATTTTGAACATTATTTCCGTGATGCAGGGAGATGATGATTCCATAGTCACCGATGCTGATGGTAAATTTTTTCTTATCAATCATAATTACCTGTTGTTATACGATTATGAGTATTTGGAGATTTGCTCAATTCAAGAATATGCTTACTCTTTGTTAAGATAGCTTTTTTTCCGGTAATTGTTTGAACTGCCCATCAATAGAGGCTCCATCCTCTACTGAAAGGGATTGGTATTCTATCGTGCCGTTTACTTTGGCTTTGTTGAAAATATGAATTGTTCTTGATTTTACATTTCCAATAAATTTTCCTCGAATATTGACTGAGTCAGCAATTATTTCCCCTTCAACAATTCCGCCTTCTCTTATAATTACAGAGTTGCTATTAATTTTTCCTGTAATTTTTCCTTCAATTTCAATAACTCCTGAGCTTTTAATATCTCCGTCAATATTGGTGTCTTTTGCAATGATTGAGGGCATTGATTTTAGGGTATTTTTCATATTTTTAATAGATTTGATGGATAATTCGGATTTACCACTTTCTTTTAATGGGGAGGAAAATGATTTTAGCGCGAAAAACATAGATTTTGTTGTTAGTTGGTATTCTAGGAAATTAAGAGTTGTTATGGTTAAATATTTCCTTTCCAGCCTGCAAAAATTTTCTTGGGTTGAGGGGGGTGTTGTTGTATCTTACTTCGTAATGAAGGTGGGGACCGGTGCTTCTTCCGCTGCTTCCTTGCATGCCAATTACTTGATCTTTTTTTACCAAATCTCCCTTCCTTACCTTAACCTTTGATAGGTGTCCGTATCTGGTTGTTAGCCCATAGCCATGATCAATGATAACGGCTGTTCCGTAAGAGCTAAACTTTCCAGCAAGAATTACCTTTCCGGATGAAGGGCTAAATACTTTTGCTTTGTGTTCTCCTGCAAAATCCAAACCATTGTGTTGAGCTGATCTATTTCTGATTGGATCTTTTCTTTTTCCGAACAGACTTGAAACGTAATAGTTTTTCATTGGAGCTGCGAGGGGTACAAATTGAAGAAATCTCTCTAATTTAGTTAAATATTCAATCTCATCTTCAATATTGAATCCTTTGTTTCCCGAACTGAAGATATCTGAATCAGAAAATGGGTTGATGTTTTTTTTTAAGCCTTGAAACGGCCCACCTTGTCTTTGCAAAAGCTCTTCTTTGCTGTTTAAGGAGATTGTTTTTGTATTTCTTGCTCCGTTTTTTAAATTTTTTCTTAAAACCGCCCCATCACCAATAAAATCTATTCCTGTAATTGAAAGCTTTTCTTCCAAATCTTTAATCCTTTTGATTGTGGCAACCTTAATGTCATCAAGTATGATGTTTGAGTCTGCGATTTTGGCTGCAATTTTTTTGTCTTGAGAATTCAGGTGGAGGTTTCCAAACAAATTTTTGATTTTGTCTTCAATGTCTTTTGGGGTATTGCTATTTTTAGACAGAACTCCTGAAACGGATTGGAAATAGATATTAATTTTTTTTAGATTTTCATTTAAAAAAAGGAACTTATCTTCAAATTGCTTGTTGGTTTTTTCTAAATTAACAATCTCAACGGATTTTTTTTGGATGATTGAGTTATAGATTATTGATTTTGTATATATATTTCCAAGCCATAAAACAAAGAAAAATGCAATTACTTGAATGGCGGGATTGATATGGAAGCTTTTGATTTTTTGCTTGGAGACAATGAGGATTGTTTTAGTGGAGAATGATTTAATTAAAGCCCGTATCAAGAAATTGCTAGTCACTAAAAAAGCAAGGAAAGTCTTTTTTGCAAAAATTTGAAATTTATTCATTTTCATTTCAAAAACTATATTTATCTTAATTGTTTAATTTCATAACACCTTGACTCTAGTGCTTGCTGAGCGATTTGCGACCAGAAGATTATGTAAATTCACCAAGATTAGTCAAGGAATTAATTTTCGGTGCTATAATTTGGGGATTCGCTAGTTATTGCTATGCTGTGAGGGTGGCTTTCTTTGAGGCCGGAATTAGTAATTTTTACAAATTCACAATTTTTATGCATATCGCCAATAGTTTTGTTGCCGGTATAGCCCATTGAAGACCTTAGGCCTCCAACTAGCTGATGAACAACGTCTGAAACGGGTCCTTTATAAGGAACTCTTCCTTCAACGCCTTCTGGAACTAGCTTTAGCTTGTCCGTCACATTTTCTTGGAAATAACGATCCGCAGAACCTCGAGCCATAGCTCCCAATGACCCCATTCCTCGATACATTTTATAAGACCTTCCCTTAAAAAGAATTGTATCCCCAGGGCTCTCTTCGGTACCAGCAAGCAAAGATCCTAGCATTGCGCAAGATGCTCCAGCGGCAAGAGCCTTAGCTAAATCTCCAGAAAATCTTATTCCCCCGTCCGAAATAAAAGGAATGTTCTGCTTGCTACAAACTTCAGCGACATCCATAATTGCAGACAATTGAGGAACTCCAACGCCAGCTACAACTCGAGTAGTGCAAATTGATCCGGGCCCAATTCCTACTTTTACGGAATCTGCTCCAGAGTCAATTAGCGCTTTTGCAGCCTCAGAAGTTGCAATATTTCCGCCAATTAAATCAATTTTTGGGTAAGCTTTTTTAATATTCCTAACGGCCTCTATGACTCCTCTTGAATGTCCGTGAGCGGTATCGACAACCAAGACATCAACTCCGGATTCAATCAAATTTTCTGCCCTTTTAAATCCATCTTTACCAACTCCAACAGCAGCTGCAACTCGAAGCCTGCCATCGGAGTCCTTGCAGGCATTAGGAAATTGTTTTGATTTTTCAATATCTTTTCCAGTAATAAGGCCTACGCAATTAAAATCATTATCGACAATAAGTATTCTTTCAATTCTATTCTTATGCAGAAGTTGCTTTGCTTCAGTTTTACTGATGTTGTTTCTGGCGGTAACCAGATTGTCTTTAGTCATTAGTTCATGAACCGGCTGTTTACGGTCGGTCGCAAAGCGAACATCGCGGTTAGTTAAGATGCCTACCAGTTTTTTACTGCCCAATGACTCAACTACGGGAATTCCAGAAATTCCGTAGTTATTCATTATGTGCAAAGCATCACTCAAAGTTTGGTCTGGCGTTATGGTCAAAGGGTTAATAACAATTCCTGATTCAAATTTTTTAACCTTCTTAACTTCGTCAGACTGGTCTTTGATGCTAAAATTTTTATGGATGCAGCCCATTCCTCCGCATTGAGCCATTGCGATTGCTAACCTGCTTTCAGTAACACTATCCATTGCTGAGGAGATAATTGGAATGTTAAGCTCGATGTTTTTGGTTATCCTGGTACGAAGGTCTGCGTCATTAGGTAAAACGTTTGAACTTGCGGGCTTTAACAAAACATCGTCAAAAGTAAGATAGTAAGCTGCTTGAGAAATTTCTTTTAGTGAATGTTTTGCCATTTTTTGGGTAGGGTTTTAGTATGAATTGAATTTTAAAAAATAAGGTTCTATTTTGAGTCCTTCTGAAATAAAAGACAACCCGTATTTACAACAATATGCCAAATAAAGCTCCGTTCCTGATAGAAAGACTGTGTGAAGAGAAAAGGATTAAATTAACTGAAAATCGTCGCATTGTTGCTCGAATAATTTCTGAGTCAAAAGACCATCCAGACGTTGAGGAACTTTATAGTCGTGCAGCGCAGATTAAGCCTAATATTGGTATCGCCACAGTCTATCGTGCTGTCAAGATGTTTGAAGAGGAGGGCATTATCGCAAAACATGATTTTAGTCGCGACACTGGAGGAAGTAAAAACAAAGCCAGATACGAAGAGATAAGTGAAGATCATCATGATCATTTGATTGATATTAGTTCTGGAAAGGTGGTGGAATTTTTTAATGAAGAAATCGAAAAGTTAAAAGAGGATATTGCCAAAAACTTAGGATACCAACTAGTTGACCACAAGCTAGAGCTTTATGCTATACCACTAAAATCAAAATGATTGAAGATATTCTAAGTCAGTCTTTAAAATTTGAAGGTGAGAATGAAAGTAAAAAATTTACTCAGCAGTTCAAAAGCCTTTACGGAATTGCAATTTTTAAAGATGGGCTAGATCTTGCCCTAACTAAGGCGCGGCGCGGCGATTTGTTGTTTGAAGTTAAAATTATCAAGGGATGGGATACTAACGATGGTTGCTGCATAAGCGAAGAGACGAGAATTTACAATAAAATTCTAAAAGCTTTTACTCGTAGCTTGAATCACAAAATTATTATCAGAAATTTTAAGACTAGCGTTCTAGCTCATGAAATAGGCCACGCAATTGCTGTATCAAGTGACATTGCTTTGAATGATAGTTTTGGGAAGGTAATTGGTTTTGATATAAAAAACCGCCAACCAGAAAGTGTGGTTTTAGCAAGCGAGATAAAGAGGTTGATGGTGAATGCTTTAAAAGTATATCCTCCCAGTCAAATCATATCAGAGTTATTTGCTAGATATTTCGAATTGCTTAGCATGTCTAGAGAGGTGGATGTGAATGGTAGTTTTTTGGCCGATCAAATAAATGGTTTTTTTATCAATACTTCAAAATGGTTTGATGAGATTTTTAATCCAAAAATAAAAAATCAAATCGATCAAGACATAGCTAATTTCACTGCCAAAATGATTAATAAGGGTGATTTTGAAAGTCAAAAAAAATTCGCTGATCATGAGAAGTCTTTTTATAAAAAGAGTGATAGATCCGGGAATAGGTCTTGGTCAAAAAACGTCAATTCCAATGCTGGGTGGAAAGAATCATGGCAAAAACACCAAGAACTAGAAGATAAAAATAATAATTAACTCCTAAAATAATAACAATCAATCACTACAAATGGCAGTTCATACAAAATTAACAAAACAAGAAATTGCTAGTTTCATTAAAGAAAATTATCAAATTGGTGAATTACTATCTTTTAAAGAAATAGTTGATGGAATTGACAATTCTAATTTTATCATTGAGACGAATGTCAATAAATTTATCCTGACAATTTTTGAAAGCAGAATAAATGCCGATGAATTGCCATTTTTTATGAATCTCAAATTGCACTTAGCTGGACACGGTATAAGTTGTCCAGAGCCAATTAATAACAACTCCGGATCCATAATATCATTAATTAAAAACAAGTCTGCTTCAATTGTTAGTTTTTTAAATGGCACCACTTTGAAGCCGGAGAAAAATGGTTTATACGATTCCATAACAATTAAAAATTGCGCTCAAATTGGAAAAGTGGCCGCCAGTCTACATAAAGCTGTCCTTGATTTTAAAGAAGTTCGTAGAAATGATCTAGGAATTTCTGATTGGGAAGGATTTTTTAATAAGATAGCTGAAAAAACCGATGATTATCAACAAGGTTTGAGAGCCGAAATACGAGGATACGTTGATTTTTTGATAAGAAATTGGCAAATTAACCATCCAAAAGGGGTTGTTCATGTTGACATGTTTCCCGACAATGTTTTTTTTGATAAAAAAGGCGATTTAAGTGGAGTAATAGATTTTTATTTTGCTGCAAACGATTTATTCATATATGACCTTGCAATTGTAATTAATGCTTGGTGTTTTGATAAAAACAACCAATTCTCACAAGAGAAATACGACGTTCTTTTACAAGAATATCAAAAAATTCGTCCGATTTCTAATATTGAAATGGAGTTTTTGAGGATAGCCTTAGTTGGCGCATCTTTAAGATTTTTATTAACCAGGCTCTATGATCTATTTTTTACCCCAGAAGATTCGTTGGTCAATATCAAGGATCCTCAAGAATATTTGCAGAAAACTAGATTCTTCTTCAAAAATCTATCATAATTTGTTGACTATAAAAATCTCAAATCTAGAATGCCGCCTCTTATTTTTTGCCCAGAATCAATTTGGAGCAATTTTAGCATAAATTTCAATTAAAAATAATGCCTACAATCAATCAGCTAGTTAGAAAGCCAAGAGTTAAGCAAGTAAAGAAAAACAAAGTTCCTGCAATGAAGGCTTGTCCTCAAAAAAGAGGGGTTTGTACAAAGGTTTATACAACTACTCCTAAAAAACCAAACTCAGCACTTCGTAAAGTTGCTCGTATCAAACTAACCAATGGTTTTGAAGTTATCGCCTACATTCCGGGTGAAGGTCACAATTTGCAAGAGCATAGTGTCGTAAGTATCCGTGGCGGAAGAGTAAAAGATTTGCCTGGTGTTCGTTACCACATCGTCAGAGGATCACTAGATACCCAAGGCGTTAAAAACCGCAAGCAATCTCGTTCTAAATATGGCGCTTCTAAGCCTAAATAGCTTTTTTGTACCGACTGATAAATATTACTAAATTACTAAATTACCAAAACAAAATGAGAAGAAGAGCAGCCCCAAAAAGAAAAATTATTCCTGATGCTAAATTTGGACAAGTCATCATTACTAAGTTAGTGAATCGTTTGATGGAAGATGGTAAGAAATCTGTAGTTGAAAGATCAATCTACGAGGCATTCGATACTCTTGAAAAGAAATTAAAAACTAATCCACTAGATACTTTTGGCCAAGTGATGGACAACGTCACCCCAAGAGTTGAGGTTAGATCAAGAAGAATTGGTGGGGCTACTTACCAAATTCCAGTCGAAGTTCCTGAGCGCAGAGGAACCGCACTTGCTCTTAAATGGTTAAAAACTGCCGTTCAAAAATCCTCAGGAAGAAACCTTGCTGATAAAATCGTTTTTGCTTTTGTCGAAGCGATCGAAAACAAAGGGTGGGCAGTCAAAAAAAGAGAAGAAGTATTCAAAATGGCCGAAGCAAACAAAGCATTTGCTCACTACCGCTGGTAAATCTAGCGGACTGGTTATTTTTGGTGGTTATATGATCAGATATATAGGTCTCAACCATCATTTCACTACATCCATAAGATTATCTTACAATTTATAACTACCTAAAATTATGGCACGCGAAATTGCAATTGAGAATTATCGTAATATTGGCATCATGGCTCACATCGATGCTGGAAAAACCACCACAACTGAAAGAGTTCTATTCTATACAGGAAAATCTCATAAAATTGGAGAGGTTCATGATGGAGATGCTACAATGGATTGGATGGAACAAGAGCAAGAAAGAGGAATTACTATTACTTCTGCTGCCACTACTTGCTTTTGGAAAGATCACAGAATTAATATCATTGATACCCCAGGTCACGTCGACTTCACAATTGAAGTGGAAAGATCGTTAAGAGTTTTAGATGGAGCTGTCGCAGTATTTGATGCAGTTGCCGGTGTAGAGCCTCAGTCAGAAACTGTGTGGAGACAAGCAAATAAGTATAAAGTTCCAAGAATGTGTTTTGTCAACAAAATGGACAGGACTGGAGCCAACTTCTACCGTTGTGTAGAAATGATGAAATCTAGACTTGCTGCAAAGCCACTAGTTATCCAACTTCCAATCGGTGAAGGTGAGGATTATGATGGTTTGATAGATCTCGTAAGAATGAAGGCGGTTGTTTGGAGAGATCCGACAATGGGAGCTGATTTTACTTATGAAGAAATTCCAGCTGATTTAAAATCTAAGGCCGAAGAATATCGTCTTGAGATGGTTGAAACTGCCGTTGAACAAGATGATGACTTAATGGAAAAATATCTTGCTGGTGAAGAGATTACCTTTGAAGAATTGCAAAAATGCATTAGAAAAGGAACTGTAAACTCCTCTTTTGTCCCGGTCTTAAACGGAACTGCCTTTAAAAATAAAGGTGTGCAAACATTCCTTGATGCTGTTGTTGATTATTTGCCAAGCCCTCAAGATATTGGATCTATTGACGGAAAGACTTTAGATACTGATGAACCAATCACGGTTACTTGTAACGATAAAAAATTTGCCGGACTTGCTTTCAAAATCATGACTGATCCGTTTGTTGGATCTTTAACATTCGTGAGAATTTACTCCGGAGTTCTTGAAGCTGGTATGGGTCTTAATAATACGATTAAAGGAACAAAAGAAAGGGTTGGCAGAATCTTGTTGATGCATGCAAACAACAGAGAGGATGTAAAATCAGCTTATGCTGGCGACATCGTTGCTCTGGCTGGATTAAAAAACACCACAACTGGAGACACTCTAGCTGATAGTAGCAATAAGATCGTTTTGGAAAGAATGGTTTTCCCGGATCCGGTAATCGAGGTTTCGGTTGAGCCAAAATCAACGGCAGATCAAGAAAAAATGGGCATCGCTTTATCAAGACTTGCCTCAGAAGACCCATCACTTCGCATTGAGAGTGATCAAGAATCTGGGCAAACCATTCTTAAGGGAATGGGAGAGCTTCATCTCGAGATCATTATTGATCGAATGAAGAGGGAATTTAAGGTTGACGCAAATATTGGACAGCCAAAAGTAGCATATAGAGAAACTATTACTAAAAAAGTTGAAATCGACTACACTCACAAAAAACAGTCCGGAGGTTCCGGTCAATTCGCTAAAGTGAAAATAACTTTTGAACCACTTCCAGCTGATGGAGAAGAAGATTATACTTTTGAAAGTAAAATTAGCGGAGGAAGAGTTCCTAAGGAGTACATACCTGGTGTTGAGAAAGGTCTCAAGTCTGCCAAGTCGACCGGATTCTTAGCTGGTTACCCTGTAGTTAGGTTAAAGTGTCAATTACTTGACGGAGCTTATCATGATGTTGATTCGAGCGTTCTTGCTTTTGAAATTGCAGCTCGTAGTGCGTTTAGAGAGGCTATGGAAACGGCAGGACCAGTTCTTTTAGAGCCGATGATGAAAGTGGAAGTTGTTACTCCAGAAGAGTATATGGGTGATGTTATCGGTGATATAAATAGCAGGAGAGGTCAGATTGGTAATTTAGAAGCTAGGGACAATGTTCAGGTGATTACCGCTAAAGTTCCTCTTGCCTCAATGTTTGGGTACGTAAATAGTTTACGTTCTTTGTCTCAAGGTAGAGCTCAATATGCAATGGAATTTGAATCCTACCAACAAGTTCCGTCTGCAGTTGCTGATGAAATTCGCGCAAAAAAAGCATAATTAATAGAATATAATAAATATCACATTTTATTAAAAAAACTATTGCTTATTATTTATCTTTCATGAATAATGCAGCGCTCTTTTTGGCATGATTTGGCCTTTAAAGTAGGCTTAACCTTTATTTCAAACCCCTTAAGGATTTGTTTTAGGATTAAGTCAATATTCAGATTATAAAATATTCTGAATAAAAATTGTTCATAATACAAAATTAGTACAAAACTATTAAAAAATGCTTGTTATCAAGCTAGCTTTAATTCAAGTTTTTTTATATTAACGTTAAATTTTTTTTCCCATGTCAAAAGAAAAATTCTCAAGATCAAAACCGCACGTCAATATCGGAACAATCGGCCACGTTGATCATGGCAAGACAACCCTAACAGCTGCAATAACTTCTTACCTGTCAAAATCAG
>JBLHTM010000029.1:0-14140 GCA_047627215.1 Rickettsiales bacterium
GAGGAAACATGTCGGCTAAAACAGCTAAAATGATTTGGGAAAAAGACTATTTGAGTGAAATTTAGAAAAAATCCGCCTATATTTTGATATGCAAAAGGTTTTTTTAAATTTTAGAACAAAAAATGAGACTAAAGAAGTTAATTACGGATGATATTTAGTATTGTTAATACTAAAGACTAATAATCTCTATAGGATCTTTCTTGCTTTTGGTAAAAAATTAAAACCCATCCAATTAAATTGTAAGCTTTTTTACTGAATCACAATTCTTTTGACATCTTGAAA
This sequence comes from Rickettsiales bacterium, assembly GCA_047627215.1. Taxonomy (GTDB): domain Bacteria; phylum Pseudomonadota; class Alphaproteobacteria; order Rickettsiales; family UBA1997; genus JAJTCH01. Next base: position 283 of record JBLHTM010000029.1, read on the forward strand.
AACATCAGATCCTTTTTTGGCCACAATTTCAATATCCCATTGACCAATCAAGGGAAATTCAACTTTGGAACCATATTGATAAGTTTCAGAATTAAATTTTAATGGTAGCGAGAAATCATTTCCTTCTTGGGCTGGCCTTCTGAAATTGGAGATCAAATCGGCATTTCTAATGTTTTGATTATTCTTATCAAAAAGATCAATTTGTAAAAATCCTTCTCTAGAATGACTTGGTTGATATTCTATTCTTAAATTCCACCCCAATTCTTTTTGTTTTTTAACTGCCTTGATGGATTCGTTGTATTTTAAACCTTTTTGGTAGCCGTCTTCGGTTGCAAGTCCGCGCCAAGTTTTTTGTGAAATTGTGATGTACACAATATCAACAATGATGAATGTAGAGAAGAAGGCTATGAAGCAAAATAGGATGATTCGATTAGTTTTTTTGTGATTTTCTTGCGTCATTTTCTTTGATAATTCGGTTGATGTGTTTAAGGCAGAACTTTACATCATCTTGTATTCTTTTGAAATCAAAATTTGTGATTTCATTTTTTGCAATAATTACATAATCAAAACCGTTTTGAGCGCAGTTTTCTTTGTGTAATTTTGCGAAAATATCGCGAAATCTTCTTTTGTTCTTGTTGCGAACAACCGCGTTACCAACTTTTTTGCTGACAGTTACTCCTAATCTGCAAATGTCGTCAGGTTTTTTGGTGTGGGGGTTTATTAGGTATTTCTCGGGAATTTTTCCTGCCAAAACCAAAGATGTTTTGGAGTGAAAGCGAATAGTTGATTTGGAGAGCTTTAGAAAATCTGGGCGTTTTTTGATGGAGATTAAAATCATTTTTGATGATCAATTGGTTAATGACTAATTTTTTTAATCATTAACCATTAAATGATTATTCTGCTAATAGGATTTTAACTAACCTGAAACAGTAAGTTTTTTTCTTCCTTTGGCTCTTCTGTTGTTGATGATGTTTCTGCCGCTTGGAGTGGCCATTCTCGCTCTGAAACCGTGAGTGTTTCTGCGTTTGATTTTACTTGGTTGCCAAGTTCTTTTGGTGGACATAACTTAAAATTTTGAGATTAGACTTGTGAGGCTGGGGATTTTAGCCATAGTATTTACAATAGCAATAAATTTTGGTTATATTTTTGGTAAAATCGTTAAATTTTAAAAACCACTAAGTTATTCCTTAAGAATTGTCATCAAGACACTGCAAATTGATTGGGCGGCAATCCCTTCTTCTCTTCCTAAAAATCCCATTTTTTCAGACGTGGTTGCCTTAACATTGATTCGGCTTTTATTGATATTTAGAGCTATTGCCAAAGATTCTTCCATTCGGGATTTATGTTTGGAAATTTTTGGATTCTCGCAAATGATCGTTAAATCTGCGTTGATTAGTTTTGCCCCTTTTTTTCTCATTAAATGGTTAACGTGTTTGAGCATTTCCCTTGAATCGTAATCTTTCCATCTGTCATCGGAAGGTGGGAAATGCTCACCAATGTCTCCTTCGCCAATCGCTCCCAAAAGTGCGTCGATTAAAGAGTGAATAGCTACGTCTCCGTCGGAATGCGCTTCGATTTTTTTGTTGAAACCTTCTGGTGTTGGTATGTCCAAACCGGCGATTCTAATTGAGTGAGATTCTTTTTCCTGGCGTGGGCGAAAACGATGGACGTCGTATCCAATTCCGGACCTAGTTTCCTCCGTGACATTTTTTGTGCGCATTGCAATCAATCTTTTGGCACGCTCGTAATCGCCTTCTGTGGTTATTTTAAAATTATTTTGTGAACCAGGGATGATAGCGACGGGAATTCCAGCATATTCATCCAAAGCCGCGTCATCGGTGAAATTGATGTCTTTAAAGGCGCTGTGAGCTCCAAGAATATCTTGATAGAGAAAACCTTGTGGAGTTTGAGCGCGCCAGAGATTTTCACGCTCAACTGTCCATTCAATTTTTCCTTCGCCATATTTTTTGATTGTGTCTTCAACTGCAATAGCAGGAATGACGGCAGGATGAGTTTCTAATTTTTCTAAAATTCCACTAATTACTCGTTTAGAGGTAAAAGGTCTTGCTCCATCATGGATTAGAACTTTTTCAGGGGCATATTCACGGAGTGCCTCCAATCCATTATGAACTGATTCTTGGCGGGTTTTTCCACCAAAAACTGGATTGAGTAAATCCAGACCAATCGTCGCCTCTTCATAAAGAGCGATATCGTCTGGGTGAATGGCGCAAATCACGTCAGAGATGTCTGGGTGATTTAAAAATGCTAAGATTGTATGGCGAAGTAATGGAAAACCAGCTAAAGGAAGGTATTGCTTTGGAATTCCCTCTCCATTTACTGAAAGGCGAGACCCCCTACCAGAGGCGCTTATTAATGCGACGATTTTTTTCATTAGCTCTGGTTTTGAGTTATTTTTTACCTATTTATTTTTTTACAATAAAGAAGATTTGTATTTTTCAATCCTGGCAATCATTTCACCTTTGAAATGTTTGATCAATCCTTGAACTGGCCAAGCGGCTGCGTCACCTAAGGCACAAATCGTGTGACCTTCAATTTGCTTAGTGAGATCGTAAAGCTTGTCGATTTCTTCTACATTGGCGTCACCCTTGACCATTCTTTTCATCACTCTTAAAATCCAGCCAGTTCCTTCTCGACATGGCGTACATTGCCCACAAGATTCGTGTTTGTAGAAATGTGAAAGGCGGGCAATTGCAGCAATAACGTCGGTTGACTTGTCCATCACGATCACTCCTGCGGTTCCAAGTCCGGTTCCGACTGCTTTTAGGGAGTCAAAATCCATATTTACAGTATCGCAAATTGATTTCGGCAGTAGGGGAACCGAAGATCCTCCTGGAATTATAGCAAGAAGGTTGTCCCAACCGCCACGAACTCCTCCGGCATGTTTTTCGATCAATTCTTTGAGTGAAATTCCCATTTCCTCTTCAACATTACATGGCTTATTGACATGTCCTGAGATACAGAAAATTTTGGTTCCGGTGTTGCGGTCTTTTCCGAGATTTGCAAACCATTCTGGTCCTCTGCGTAAAATTGTTGGAACGACGGCGATTGACTCAACGTTGTTGATGATTGTTGGGCATCCATAAAGCCCAACTAGTGCAGGGAAGGGTGGTTTTAGGCGAGGTTGGCCTTTATTTCCTTCCAGGCTTTCAAGAAGAGCGGTTTCTTCGCCGCAAATGTAAGCTCCGGCTCCACGGTGAATGTAGATGTCTAGATCCCAGCCGGATCCTGCTGCATTTTTTCCGATCAACCCATCTTCGTAAGCCTCATCAATTGCTTTTTGTAAGGCGACAGCCTCATTGTAATATTCTCCACGAATGTAGATGTAGCAAACGTGAGCGTTGATAGCTCTAGCTCCAATTAAACAACCCTCAAGCAATTTGTGAGGATCGTGGCGCAAAATTTCTCGATCTTTGCAAGTTCCTGGCTCAGATTCGTCGGCATTTACAACCAAATAGTGAGGTTTAGAATTTTCTTCCGAAGATTTTTTTGGTGCGAATGACCATTTTAATCCGGTTGGGAATCCAGCCCCTCCTCGACCACGAAGTCCGGAAGCTTTAACTTGTTCGATAAGCCATGGTTCGCCTTTGGCTAAAAATTCAGCTGTCCCTTTCCAATCTCCTCGTTTTTTTGCAGCTTCCAATCCGGCTGATTCAAATCCATAGAGGTTGGTAAATATTTTATCTTTTTCGTTTAACATTAGTTTTTTAGTTATGAATTGTGATTGATGAATTATGAGTGGGAAGATGAGAGTTTTTCGACTCTCTTCACTTGGTCATTCATAATTTATGATTTTATTAATCTTCGGTCATTATTGTTTTGTTTCCTCTAAATCCTGCTACGACACCAGTTCTGGACATGCTGTGAATTCCTATTTCAGATAATTTTTCAATTATTTCATCGACAATTTTTGATGATCCGATCAATTCAAATACGATTGAATCTTCAGCAATGTCAATGATGTTGGTGCGATATTTGTCGGCAATTTTCATGGCTTTTTGTTTCTTTTTTTCATCTCCAACGATTTTCAAAAGAACCAATTCGCGCTCAATGTATCCTTTTTGTTTAGAAAGCTCTGCTGCTTTGTGAACAGGTACAATGCGTCCTAATAATTTACAAATCAGATCAACAGTTTTGTCGGAACCAAAAGTAATGATGTTGACTCTCGAGAGAGTTTTTTCTTTATTTATTGGAGCGACATTCAGTGATTCGATGTTGTATCCACGGCCAGAAAAAAGACCGACAATTCGGGCTAAAGATCCCGATTCATTGTCAACCAGAACTGAAATTACGTGCTTTTTTATTTCGTCAGTCATTTTTAAATTAATTTTTTAGTTCAAGTTTGTGGCAAGAGGATTTGGATTATCCGATATCCCTCTAAACAAATTCTAAACCGCGTTTTGATCTTTTTGGATATATTGTTTTGCCTGATTTCCAAGCAAAATCTCGTTATGAGCCGCTCCTGCCGGAATCATTGGGAAGACATTTTCTGACTGTTCAACCACACAATCAAATAAAACTGGTCCGTCATGATCGAGCATTTCTTTAAATTTTTCTTCAATTTCTAATGGATTTTCGCAGCGCATGCCTTTGATTCCAAAAGCTTCCGCCAGTTTAATAAAGTCAGGCAAGGATTTCATGTAGGTTTCCGACTCCCTAGATTCATAAACCAGTTCTTGCCATTGGCGCACCATTCCCATGTAGCGATTATTTAAGATGATGATTTTGACTGGCAAATTATATTGTTTTATGGTTCCGAGTTCTTGCATATTCATCAAAAAAGATGCATCACCACTGATACACATCACCAAATCATCTGGGTTGGCAATTTGCGCTCCTATTGCCGCTGGAACTCCGTATCCCATAGTTCCAAGCCCACCAGAAGTTAGCCATTGGTTTGGCTTGTTGAAGCTGAGATATTGTGCAGCCCACATTTGATGTTGACCAACATCAGTTGAAACAAATGGGTTTTTTGCAATGGTAAGCTTGTCTAGAATTTCTAGGGCAAATCCCGGTTTGATGGTTTTATCACTATTAACATAGCTCAAACTCTTGATCTCTTGCCATTTATTGATCTTTTTCCACCAGTTTTTGGTGTTGTTTTTATCAGTTTTGCGAGATTTCCATTCTTCAATCAAAGCTTTGATTCCAGAGCTTGCGTCAGCGACAATCGCCACATCAACATTAATGATTTTGTCAATTGAGCAATCGTCAATATCGATGTGAATTTTTTTAGAATTTGGTGAAAATTTATCAACTTTTCCAGTGATTCGATCGTCAAATCGCGCGCCAATATTAAGCATAACATCGCAATCATGCATCGCCATGTTGGCTTCATAGGTTCCATGCATTCCTAACATTCCCAGGAAATGTTCGTCAGAACTAGGAATAGCTCCAAGGCCCATCAAAGTGCTAGTGATTGGAAAGCCGGTTAGGTCAACAAATTCTTGTAATAACTTGCTGGCATGAGCTCCAGAATTTATTACTCCTCCGCCGCTGTATATTATTGGATTTTTGGCATTTGCCAAAAGATCAATTGCTTGTTTGATCTTATGTTGACTGGGGGTGAAATCATTGGCAGACCTTATTTGATATGACGGTCGATCAATTTTCATTTTTCCTTCATAGAGTCCTAAATTGTTTTGAACATCTTTGGGGATATCGATCAAAACAGGTCCAGGCCTTCCGGTTCTGGCGATGTGATAAGCTTCGTGGATTATGTATCCTAAATCGTCAGAATTTTTGACTAAATAATTGTATTTTGTGCAAGGACGAGTCAGTCCAGTGACATCAGCTTCTTGAAATCCGTCAGTTCCGATGACGGGGGTTGCAACTTGTCCTGATATGCAAACTAGTGGAATTGAGTCCAAAAATGCGTCAGTCAAACCAGTGATGGTGTTAGTTGCTCCTGGTCCAGAAGTAACGATGATTGTTCCAACTTTTCCGGTTGATCGCGCATACCCTTCTGCAGCGTGAGATGCAGCTTGCTCGTGCCTGGCTAAAATGTGCTTGAGATCTTTTTGTTGATGAAGCTCATCGTAAAAAGGTAAAATAGCTCCTCCTGGATATCCAAAAACAGTGTCTACGCCTTCGTTTAATAAGGCTTTGATGATTATTTTTGCGCCAGAAAATTTGTTAGGATTTTTGTTTTCAAGTGTCATTTTGACTTAATTTTGTATCTTTTTAAAGATTTTATCTTTTGTAGAAGAGGGTGAATATAAAATTTTATGATTAAAAAACAACGGATTTTATGATTATGGATCGTGTAAAATGTAATCTTTTTTAGCCGCTTAAAAAAGATTGTAAATTGACCATAAATCAATATCTTGTGCACCTTAATTTTATTTTGAAACTCAAACCAATTTATCCCCCATGCTTCATTCTGCAAATCTAAACGTCATCGTTAAATCTTTAGAAAAAGTTTCTTCAAGATTAGCCCGCGATTATGTCGAGCTTGAAAATCTGCAAAGTAATAATTTCTCTGCCGCAAAATATGCCAATTCCTCTTATCAGAGAATTGAAGAAAGCTTGGTTGATGAATTGAAAAAAGTTCGAGGAACCTACAATTTTCAAATGACTGATGGCAGAAAAATCATTCACAATCCAACTTCCGAATATCAATATATTGTCTGTCCAATCGACGGATTGCTTAATTTGTCAAGATCACTGCAATCTTTTAGCTGTTTTGTGGCTTTGGAACATATTTCACCTGAAGGAAAAAAAGAGGTGATTAGTACCGCAATTTTGAATGTTGTGGCAAATGAGACTTATTCTTGTGAAAAAGGATCAGGGGCATTTTTGAATAATCGTAAAATCCATGTCTCAAGACGTGAATTGAAAGATGGAATTTTATGTTCCTTGTCAAACCATAGTTTGGCCAGCCATCCTTTGGTTCAAGATCTTCAAAAAAATAAAGCTATTTTTCAAACCAGCAATTGCGCCAGTATTGATATCGCAAATTTTTCATCAGGAAAAATAGATGCATGTATTTTTCATGCCGGCGAAAAATCTTTTATCAAAGCATTCCTATTGCTAGCGACTGAAGCTGGTGGAGAAATAGTGGAAAAAGATGACCTAATTGTGGTCAAAAGCGTAAAATTAAAAATCTAATCACTAAAAAATAATTAAAGATGCAATTTATTGACGAAGTAAAAATTCAAGTAGAATCCGGAAAAGGTGGCAATGGCTCCGTGTCTTTTCGTAGAGAAAAAAATGTTCCTCGTGGAGGTCCAAATGGTGGTGATGGAGGCAAGGGTGGAGATATTATTTTTCAATGCGCTAACAATCTCAACACTTTGGTAGATTATCGTTTTCAGCAATATTTTAAAGCACAAAACGGTGAAGGCGGAAAAGGTTCTAATTGCCATGGCTCCAAAGGCAATGATCTGATTTTGCAATTGCCAATTGGAACACAAGTTTTTGATGAGGCAACAGGAGTTCTTTTGGTTGATATGACTAAAGAAGGTCAATTGGTGACTATTGTTACAGGTGGAAAAGGTGGTTTTGGGAACTCTCGCTTCAAAAGCTCAGTGAATCAGGCTCCAAGAAAGGCTCTTCCTGGATTTGACGCTGAAGAATTGGAGTTACACTTGAAATTGAAATTAATATCTGACGCTGGTTTGGTGGGTTTGCCAAATGCTGGAAAATCAACCTTTCTTTCAGTCACAACTCGGGCAAAACCAAAAATAGCCAATTACCCATTCACGACTTTAAAGCCACAGCTCGGAGTTGTTTACATTGATGAAAAGGAGGAAAATAAAGAATTCGTTTTAGCTGATATTCCCGGATTAATAAAAGACGCTAGCATTGGAAAAGGCCTTGGAGACAAGTTTTTGAAGCATGTTGAAAGATGTGGGGTGATTCTGCATTTGATCGACGCTGCAAGTGAAGATGTGGCACTTGACTATCAAACCATTCGTACCGAGCTTGAAAATTATGGTGAAGAATTGAAATCTAAATTGGAAATCATCGCGCTCAATAAAATTGATTTATTTGATGAGGATGAGATTAAAGAAAAGATCAAAATATTGAGAAAAGTTGTCGGGAAAAACAAAAAAATATTCGCAATTTCTGGAGTTGCTGGAATTGGTGTTAAGCCAGTTTTGCGTGAGATTTTTGACAATATTTTAGCTTATCGCAAAAAAGAAGAAGAGGGTGAAGAAGTTAATGATGAAAAAATATCATAATTTTATTGGAGTGAAATAGGATTTGTGGTAATTTTTAAGTTCATTTTGGGGCTTGGAAAATAATCTTGATCTTCTTCATCCTTCTGTTAGAAATATTCAATTATCATATTTTTAATTCGCAAAATATTTTGGAATAAAGCCAGAAAATCTAATTACTCAAATGACAAATACTAAAAAATATCCAAAAGGAACCGCGCTAATCACAGGCGGAGCGCAAAGAATCGGCAGAGAGTTGGCTCTTAAATTGGCAAAAATCGGCTACGATTTGGTGATTCATTACAATTATTCAGTCAATGAGGCCGGAGATCTGCAAAGGGAAATCGAGAATATGGGCGTGAAATGTACTTTGATGAAGGCTGATTTGTTGGATAAAAAACAAGTTGAGGGTTTGATTTTGAAGATGGAAAAAATATCAGATTGGAACTTGTTGATCAATAATGCTTCAATTTTTAATCGCTCAAAATTTATTTTAAGTGATGGAGATGAAATGGATAAAAATTTTACTATTCACGTGAAAGTTCCATCTCTTTTGAGCCGCGCAATGGCAAAAAATTGTCAAAAAAATTCTTTAAAAGGTAATATCATCAACATGGTCGACAAAAACATTGTCCGCTTTGATACCAAATATTTTGACTATGTTTTGAGTAAAAAATCTTTGGCAGAATTGACTAAAATGCTAGCGGTTCAATTGGCTCCAGAAATTCGCGTTAATGCTATCGCTCCAGGATTCTTGAACAATGTTCATGGGGCGGATTCTGAAGATGAAACTGCAAAATTAGCACAAAAAATCCCTTTAAAGAAAATAGCTACAAAATTAGATATTGTTTCTGGAATGAAATATTTATTAAAAAACGAATTTGTGACGGGTGAAATTTTATTCATCGATGGCGGCGCAAGCTTAAACCACGCAGGGTAAAACCGTTAAAAAAACGCGAATAGCGTTTTTAGGTTTTACGGGCATTTTTGCGGAGCAAGAATCCCAGGTACCGTTAAAAAAACGCGAATAGCGTTTTTAGGTTTTACGGGGTTCGAGCGCTTAAAAACGATTGATAATCGTTTTTAGTGAGAACGGGCATGAGTGAAACGAATCCCTGGGACTCAAAAATGTGATCATTTTAGCTGTTGACCGTTTTCGAGTTAAAAAATGGCCTTGAAAGTAAAAAACCTTACCACTCTAAATACTTCTAAAAATAATCTAGAGTAGCTTTTCCGCAAAACCAAAACTCAAAATAAATCTAATCCCAATCGTATGAATTCAAAAATTGCCATCATTGCAGGAAGAGGTGATCTTCCTAAAATGATCATCAAAAAATTCCAAGAAGAAAAGCGAGAATTTTTTGTCATTCTCATAAAAGATGAATCCAGTAATGTCGATTTTTTGGAATTTGATCATGAAATCATCGGTTTTGGTGAAATTTCTAAAATTCTTAGAATTTTAGAAAATAATCAAATTCAAGAATTAGTTTTTGCTGGAGGCGTAACCAAGCCTTCAATGTCGGGAATAAAGGTCGATAAAAAAGGCGCTGTTCTGATTTCAAAAATTTTAGGAAATAAGCTCTTTGGCGACAATAATTTGCTTTCCACCATCATCAATTTTTTTGAAAAAGAGGGATTTAAAGTTCTTGGTGCTGATCAAATCATTGACGATTTGGTGGCAAAAAAAGGAATCTTAGGAAAAATAAAACCAAATGACGAGGCGTTAAAAGACATTGAGATTGGTCAGGAAGCTTTGAAAACAATGTCGGATCTTGATATTGGTCAAGCAATAATTGTTCAACAAAAACAAATTGTTGGCGTTGAAGCAATTGAGGGAACGGATGCTTTGATTACAAGATGTAAGGATTTGAAATTTGAAAAAGGTGAAAAGCCGGTTTTGGTGAAGATTAAGAAGCAAAACCAAAGTACTAAAATTGATCTTCCTGCTTTTGGAGTTCAGACTGTTGAAAATTTAGCTAAATCTGGATTTGGCGGAGTTGCAATTCAAGCTGGATTTTGCCTGATTATTAATCAAAAAGAAGTGATTCGCTTGGCAGATGAGAAAGGTATTTTTATTGTGGGGGTTTGATTGGTTAATATCACTAGGAAATAAATATTTTCATGACAGAGGTTTGGTTTTTAAAGTGACTATGTTATCACAAGAAATACCCATCCGGCACACTTCATGAATTTTTATTAAAAATGGAGCGGGTAAATTAATTGACGCTTTAGTGCCAAACATCAATTGTAAAAAAATCACCACCATGAGTTGCCGCCATTAGTCACCATCACGAATTCACCGTCATACCGGACATAGAGTTTCTTAGGTAGCTTTTCTGCCTTAGAAAATCTCGGGTCCGGCACCTCATGAGGAAAAATATCCGCCCGTAATTCTTGATTCATCTATTCTTTTAAAAAATCCTCGATCCTGACTCACAAGATCCTCACTTTCGCGAGGATGACGATTTTTCGAGGGAAGATAAAGATCATTTTTTAAGTGGATAATTAATTTATCCACTCATTTTGAAAAAGGGCCGCTAAATCTAATCGAGAATTTTTTATTAAAACTTTATCGGCACCTTTGTTAAACCTAATCGATTTGTTTCGTTAAGACCTAATCGTTAAGCTCAATTTGTGAGCTTTGAATCCTTCAGATTCGGCAATCAAAGCTGCATCTTTTTGTAGTTTTAAAAATCCATCTTTAGAACAATCAATCACTGACATTCTTTTTAAAAAATCAAAAACTGAAAGACCACTAGAAAATCTTGCTGTTCCTACGGTTGGAAGTGTGTGACTTGGTCCAGCTATGTAGTCTCCAATTGCTTCTGGGGAATATTTTCCTAGGAAAACTGCTCCGGCATTTTTTATTTTGTTTAAAATTTCATTGGGATTTGACGTCATGATTTCCAAATGCTCAGGAGCGATTTGATTGGATATTTCTGATCCATCTTGGATCAAATTTTTAACTACAATTAAAGCTGATTTTTCAATGCTTTTTTCAATGATTTTGATGCGTGACAAGGTTGGGGCGATTTTTTGTAAAGACTCATTCACTAAAGCTGCAAATTCTTCATCGTCACTAATCAAAATTGCCCGAGAATCTTCCCCATGCTCTAGCTGCGAAAGAAGATCTGCGGCCACCCAATCCGGATTATTGTCCTTGTCTGCTACGATCAGGATGTCTGTTGGTCCGGCGATCATGTCAATCCCAACTTCGCCAAATACTTGTTTTTTAGCCAGAGCAACAAAGCTGTTTCCAGGGCCAACGATTTTGTCAACTTTGGAAATTATTTTGGTTCCAAAAGCTAATCCCGCAATTGCCGCTGCGCCACCAGTTTTGTAAATTTTTGTGATTCCGCAAATTTGGGCTGCCACTAAAACTGCGTCATCGATTTTTCCTTTTGAAGAAGGTGTGGCCATGACAATATTTTTGCACCCAGAAGCAATTGCCGGAACGGCGTTCATCAAGACAGAGCTTGAATATGAAGCTGTCCCTCCAGGGACGTAAATGGCAATTTTTTCAATTGGTTTCCAAATATTTCCAAGCTCATTGCCGATCGAGTCGGAGTAGGAAAAATCTTTGGGGAGTTGTTTTTGGTGATATTCTAAAATGCGTGAATAGGACAATTCTAGGGCTGCAATAGTGTCTTTATCTAAATTTTTTCTAGCTTGCGAAAATTCCAAATCCGACACCAATAAATCTTGAGGATTTTTAAAATCCGCACCATCAAACTTATTGCACAAATCAACAATTTCTTGGTCGCCATTCGTTCGAACTGAGGCGATGATTTTAGCTACGATCTTTTCAATATTATGATCGATTTGCTCATTATTTTTGACCAATTTTGATATTTGATCAGAGAAATATGGTTGCTGATGGGAAATGATTTTTGCTTTCATTTTTTAAAACTTAAAAGTTATTTAATTAATAGTAGTGTTTTTTGATTCTGTCCCACAATTTGAAATTGTAATCTTTGTTTGGATTGTAAAAAACCTAGATTCAAAACCAGGCCGGCAGGAAAAGAATTTTTAAAATTCGTATCCTAAATTCAATTTAGTTAATGTGTCGGTTTTTTTAGTTCCGACAGGAACTTCTGAAATATTTTCAAATGTAATTCCAAAATTCAAATAAAGACTTTTTGACAATTTTGTTTTGATGGAAGTTTCTGACATACTAATTGTTGCCTCGCGGCCAAATGAGATTGAGGCTTGTTCAAGGAAAATTATATTTTCAGCGATTTTGTAGCTGAATCTCAAGGTGTTTTTCTGGATCAAAGAATTTTCTCGCTCGCCGTTGGTTAGATTGCTGTGTCTTCCACCAGCACTGGCTTCACCTTCCAATTTCATTAGGTCATTTTTAACAAAAGTTCGTCCGTAACCAAAAGTTTCAGAAATGCGGAAATTGTAGCCGCTGAATCTGTCACTCACATATTCCCCTTCCCCAAAGAAATATCCTTTGGAATCAGCCTTGTAACGACTATTAATGTTTGTTCGATATTCTTCGGCGGTTCTTAATTCGTTTTCTTTGCGATTAACCGCTGATGCTTTGAAAATTGTTTTCCAATTGTCCGCCTCGTATGTTGTGTTTAGATCAATATTGAAATTTTCTTGCTCGTTATTTCCCGTGGCCAAAGAAAAACCTGCTTCGATTGAGGCTTCTAGGGGGTTTTTTTTCTCAACTTTATCCTTTTTCTTTGCCTCAGCTTCTTTTTTCTTAGCATCTTTTTCGCATCCAGAAACTACGTAATCTTGGATTGATCTTTTAAAATTTGGATTTTGTGAAATTGAAGCATCTCTAACAGCATTGATGATGAAAACATCTTTGGTTTGACAAGCCAAGAATAAACTGTTCTTTATTGAAGCTGGTAGGTAGTCAGAATTGGTCTGTGCGGCATTTGAGCTTTGGGCAATGATTGCCAACAAGCAGGAAGAAATAAGTATTTTTTTAAGCATGATTTTAGCTTTGTTGGAAAATTATTTTTTGAGTTGAGGTGGCTTATTGAAATCGGATACTTTATGAATTTTTTTTAAGTTCTCAAGAAGATTTAAGGAGTTGTGGGATAATGTGTTTTCTGTTGTTTATTTTAATAAACAAAAAATTGCAGTCGTAAATGAATATCGGTGGTAATCGGGTTTTGGGTTTAATGAATCATATCTCTTGGTTGCTGGTTTTTTCTTTGATCTAACACCTTTTGTGCTTGCGATTCTTCTCGTTCCAGGTCTTTATTGTTTAAAGTTTCCTTTTTTTTGTCGGCCTTTTTTTCTTCGATTTCTAGCTGTTTTTTTACTTTTCTAGAATCGGCTTCTTGTTTATTCGTATCAACGTCTTTCTTTATTCCTTCCGCTCCTCCGGCTTTGTAATTAGTCACAAGCTGTTCGGCATTTCCTCCTGTGGTTTTTAATAATTCTTCAGGGGTTTTTGTTGTTTCTGTGGCAATTCTGGAAATACTTTGTTTTGCACGCAAGATTTTATCAAGAAACTCAGGCCTGTCTTTTTCTTTTTCTTTAGTTTGCGTTTCAACCTTTGCTACTGGTAGTAGATTTAAGTTTTTATCGATCGCCATGTTTTTCTCCGTTTAATAAATCTTTCTAAGAAAAGATTGAATACTCTCAATTGTATCATTTTGAACAGATTTTTGCAATCTTTTTTGCGTATTAAAATTCATCAATCCCCCTTC
>JBLHTM010000030.1:0-14136 GCA_047627215.1 Rickettsiales bacterium
CTGAAGCCAATTTATCAAAAACTTCTTCTTCTTTTATTTCGGGTTTTTTGTAAGATTTTGATTTTTCCTTTAAGTCTGCCAAAATTTTTTCTGGTAAAGAATAAAGGATTTTTAGATTTTGCAAATATCCAGCCTGAATTACTTCTGTTTCCTTAAATTCTAGATTTTCCTCCTCCTTAATATTTTCAAGATTCCCAGGTTTCCATTCAAGAGTTGATTTTGATGGAGATCCCCAAATTCCGGATGGATCCGCACTAAGATATCTTTTGTGACTAAAAGGGTGTTTTTCACTTCTTTTTGGCCGAGGCTTTTCCAATATGCCAACTTTTTTCCCTAATTGACTCAAAAATTCTTCGAGATTTGAGCCAAGAGGTTTGTCACTAAACATTGGTTCAGCAATTACGCCCAAAACAAAGCTTCGCAAACTATTGAAATTGCCCATGGTCAAATCATCGGCTGGTATTTCTTTAAGTAAACCACCGATAATTTCTTTATTGGCGCTCAATTTTTCTAAATCATCCGTCGTTATTTATTTTTTTGTAAGAATTCTCAACAAACCTTTTGCATCCAATGCTTCATTTGTAGATTCCGAAATCTTCATATTAATTTTATTTATGTTGAATATTTAACTTAACTCTTAAACGAAAATTAAGTTAAATTGAAATGTATCAAAAAGACACAATATTCCAAGCCATTAAATGGTTTGATATTTTTCTAAAAGATCCTTAAACCAATTTTTTTCTTCTTCCTTAAATTCACTTCCAACTTTCTCAAGAATTTCCTCGTGATATTTTGCAAGCCATTTCTTCTCTGGGTAAGTCATCATTCTAAAATCGATCAAACTTGGATCAATAGGTGCTAGCGTCAAAATTTTAAAACCCAAAAACCCATCCCCCAAATCAACAACTCGCATCAAACTTTCAATACGAATTCCATATTCTCCATTCTCATAATATCCCGGTTCGTTAGACAAAATCATTCCTGCCTGCAATGAAATTCCATCGCTTCTTTTACTAATTGATGGCGGAGCTTCGTGAACACCAGAAAAACTTCCCACCCCATGTCCTGTGCCATGAGCATAATCTTTTTTTGCCTGCCAAAGATGAAATCTCGCCAAAACATCCAAATCACCTCCCGAAGTTCCTTTGGGGAATTTCACCCTTGCAAGAGTAATATGCCCTTTCAAAACCCGAGTAAAATTTTGAATCATTTCACTCGTTGGCGTTCCAATCGAAACAGTTCGAGTCACGTCTGTTGTTCCTCCCAAATATTGCCCACCAGAATCAACCAAAAACAATGAATTTGAGTCAAATTTTTTATTAGTATTTTCATCCGCTTGATAATGAATAACCGCCCCATTCGACCCAAACCCAGCGATGGTTGGAAAACTTGGATAGAGAAACTCTTTATTTTGGATGCGAAACTCTAGAAGTTTCTGCGAAGCAGTAAGCTCGTCAATGTCAGTAGAATTATCCAACCAACATAAAAATTTAGTCAAAGCCAACCCATCAATTTCATGAACCTTAATTGCATTTTCAATCTCAGTTTCATTTTTCACAGCCTTCAAAATCAAACATGGGTCAATCTTATTTTTTACCTCAATTCCCTTTTTGGATAATTCTTGATAAAGCCAAAAATTGGAATTTTTAAAATCTGTTTGAATAATTTTTATTGTTGTTGGAATTTCTGGAAATTGATTTTTAAACAATTCAACTGAACCATCCTTAAAAACCAGCGCAAATGTCAAATGAAGCGGAGTGCATTCAACGTCAGATGCACGAATATTCAAAAGCCAACAGATCGAGGCCGGATGAGTCAGTAAAACCGCCTCACTTTCTTTCAAATCTTTAATAATTTTAGCAATTTTAGATTCAGATGATTCACCAGAATATTGTATCTCATGATCAAAAACTTTGGTTTTTGGTGCTTCTGGTTGGTTTTTCCAAATTGCATCAATCGGGTTTTCTTTCACAGCAACCATATTTTCACCAAAATATTTTTGAAAATTATGAATTTGATTGATGGTATGAATTTTTTGATCAAAGCCGATCTTTCCTTTTTCACAATTTTCCAAAAGCCAAGAAAAAGGAGATTTCTCACTCATGTCAAAAATATCAAAATCATCTTTATTGACCTGAGAATCAGCCTGCAAAGTGTATCTTCCGTCAGTAAAAAATGCCGACTTTCCTTGGCAAATAATCACAAAAGCGTTCGACCCAGAAAAACCGGTCAAAAACTGCAATCTTTGCGCATATTCTGGCAAATATTCACTATTAAATTCATCAGAATTTGGTAGTAAAAAATAGTCAATTTCAAGATTATTTAAGGACTTTTTTAGGGATTCAAGATTAGTCATTTATTTGTTATTTTTAATTTGATTTTATGGCTCTCATTACCATAATCGCCGCTCAGAAAAAAATTTCAATCAACAAAACAACACAATGCCAAAAACGCACAAATCAAAAGTCATCATCATCGGATCTGGACCTGCCGGATACAGCGCGGCAATTTATGCAGCAAGAGCAAATTTAAAACCAATCCTAGTTCACGGAATGCAACCAGGTGGACAGCTCACCATCACAACTGATGTTGAAAACTACCCAGGTTTTGCCGACGCAATCCAAGGTCCATGGCTCATGGAACAAATGGAAGAGCAAGCAAAAAATGTTGGAACCAATATCATTTCTGATCACATAAAAAAAGTCGATTTTTCAAAAAAACCTTTCACTTTGATCGGAGAATCTGACGATATTTATGAAGCCGACTCAATCATCATTTGCACAGGAGCCCAAGCAAAATGGCTGGGTATTCCATCTGAAAAAAAGTTCCAAGGATATGGAGTTTCAGGATGTGCAACATGTGATGCGTTCTTTTTTAAGAACAAAGAAGTCATCGTAGTTGGTGGAGGAAACACTGCCATGGAAGAGGCATTATTTTTGACCAACCATTGCAGCAAAGTTTATGTAGTTCATAGAAGGGATGAATTTCGTGGTGAAAAAATATTGCAAGATCGTATTTCAAACAATCCAAAAATAGAAGTAATCTGGAATCATGAACTAGAAGAAGTCACTGGTACCGAAAATCCAAATAATGTTACTGGTGCGATTTTGAAAAATAGCCAAAATGGTGAATTAAAAGAAATGAAGATTGATGGAATCTTCATCGCCATTGGCCACAAACCAAATACTGGCTTGTTTAAAGAAACGGATTTAAAAATGGATGATGAAGGATATTTGATCACCATTCCAGGAACCACCACCACCAATATGGAAGGAATTTTTGCAGCCGGCGATGTTCAAGACAAAATTTATCGTCAAGCAGTGACAGCAGCAGGAACTGGCTGTATGGCGTCTTTGGAAGTTGAAAAATATTTATCTCACTAATGGACATTACTCCGCAAATTCCAAAAAATCGTAATTTAATCAATGGTTACGGCTCTGAAGGTTTCAAAATAAATGAGACCCTTCATCAAAACTCAATAATTTTAACTTCAAACCAAATCATTGAAGTTAAAGTTAACTCTGTGGAAGAGTTTTTTGATGCTGATTTGAAAAATATTCTGGATTCAAATCCAGAAATTTTACTGGTGGGAACTGGTG
Source organism: Rickettsiales bacterium (assembly GCA_047627215.1). Taxonomy (GTDB): domain Bacteria; phylum Pseudomonadota; class Alphaproteobacteria; order Rickettsiales; family UBA1997; genus JAJTCH01. The sequence continues at coordinate 3,600 of JBLHTM010000030.1, forward strand.
AAAATCATCAAATAATTCCCACTGATTTAAAAAATAAAATAAAATCTCAATATCCAGAAATTTCAATTGATGAAATGACAACAGGATCTGCTTGCAGAACCTACAATATTTTGATGATGGAAGATCGCAATGTTGTAGTCTTTTTAAAATTTGATTAATTGCAAAATCGTCACCCCTGTTATACCATTTCCAATCACGCTTTCGCTGAGCGAGCGCACTAAAATCAAGGATTTTAGTGATACCATTTACCATCTAAAGATGGGAAATGGCATTAGATTCTTCATCTTCACGAAAGTTAAGGATGATAAAAGAATAAACTCAAAATAACCCGTTCATAATTCACAAGATCTCAAATCAAGTTTGGGATGACGATATTGTTTTGCAACAAAACCATGAACTACCAAGAATTAACAATAATCGGCTCACTTTTCACATTCGGACTTCTTGGTGGATTCTCTCACTGTGCCGGAATGTGCGGACCTTTCGTTTTGATGCAAGTAGGAAATCGCCTCGGATCAATTAAAATTGACCAAGCCACAAATTTCAAAAAACTAACAGGAATCGCCCTACTGCCTTATCATTTTGGCAGAATCACCACCTATTGTTTTATTGCATTTTTATCGTCTCTACTCGCTAACAACCTAAAACACATATCCGGATTCAAACAACTGGCTGGGTTTTTGCTACTTATTGGAGCAGTAATAATTTTCAATTCCACAATTGCAAAAATTAAAATTCCCTTTAAAATACATAGCGTTAAATCAACAAGAAAAACTCTACCATTTTTAAAAAATCTAATAAATTATTTATTTTTAAATCCCACCGGCTTTAAAAATTATTTCTTAGGTCTGATTCTTGGGTTCATACCTTGTGGATTGGTTTATGGCGCAATTGTCATTGCATTGTCTCTGAATAATCCAGCACTATCCTTAGTAGCGATGTTTGCATTTGGAATCGGCACCATTCCAGCTCTTTTTGTCACAGCTTGTGGCGGTTATTGGTTTTTTAGTGGAATTTCAAAATACCTAAAAACCTTTACGAAAATAATATTATTTATCAATATCATCACCCTTTTGGTGATGGCATTTAGTTTAATTTTTAACCAAATCTAAAATGTCTTCTGATTCAAAAATTCAGCACCAAAGTTACAATTACGATATTGTAAAATTATTCACAATAGCCGCCACTTTTTGGGGGATTTTTGGATTTTCAATAGGCGTAACCATCGCCCTTCAAATGACTTTTCCGGCTCTGAACTTTAGTTCATATGGCATTGGAGAATATTTTAGCTTCGGACGTCTGCGCCCGCTTCACACCTCAGCAGTGATTTTTGCATTTGGCGGAAACGTGCTTTTTGCCACCAGCTTTTTTGTTGTTCAACGAACCTCCCAGGCTCGCCTTTGGGGATCTGATGGATTTTTAAAATTCATTTTCTGGGGATATCAAGCTTTCATCATCATGGCCGCTTCTGGATATATTTTTGGAATCACTCAAGCCAAAGAATATGCCGAGCCAGAATGGTATGCTGATTTGTGGCTCACTATCATTTGGATTTGCTATTTCTTGGTTTTCGTCCTGACTTTAAAAAGACGAAAAGAACCACATATTTATGTCGCTAACTGGTTTTTCCTTGGTTTTATCGTTACCGTTGCAATCCTGCACATCGTTAATAATCTTTCAATTCCCCTCAGACTTGACGGAACAGCCAGCTACCCAATTTTTGGCGGCGTTCAATCAGCAATGATTCAATGGTGGTATGGTCACAACGCCGTTGGATTCTTCTTAACTGCAGGATTTTTGGGAATCATGTATTATTTCATCCCAAAAAGAGCAGAGCAGCCGGTCTATTCTTATCGTCTTTCAATTTTGCATTTTTGGTCATTAATTTTTATCTACATCTGGGCAGGACCCCATCACCTTCACTACACTTCTCTTCCTGATTGGGCGCAAACTTTAGGTATGACATTCTCAATAATTTTGTGGATGCCATCTTGGGGAGGAATGCTTAACGGCCTCTTAACTCTTTCTGGAGCTTGGCACAAATTACGCACTGATCCAGTTTTAAGATTCTTGATCACAGCAGTTGCTTTTTATGGAATGAGTACTTTCGAAGGGCCAATCATGGCAATTCGTACCGTAAATGCCCTATCTCACTACACCGAATGGACAATTGGCCACGTTCATTCAGGAGCTCTTGGTTGGGTTGCGATGATCAGTTTTGGCGCCTTGTATCACCTAGTTCCGGTTCTATGGAATAAAAAAGACATCTATTCAATAAAATGGATCAGTGCCCATTTCTGGTTAGCCACTATCGGTATCGTTCTTTACATCACCTCAATGTGGGTTGGTGGAATTATGCAAGGATTAATGTGGCGCTCTTACAACGAAATGGGATTCTTACAATATTCCTTCGTTGAAGCGGTTTCTGCGCTGCATCCGATTTACTTCACACGAGCGCTTGGCGGAATATTCTTCCTAAGCGGAGCTCTTTTGATGGCTTACAATTTCTACAAAACCATCAGATATGCACCAAGCAATAATCAAATTTTGACAGAAAAATAAAATGTTCAAACACGATAAAATAGAAAAAAACTCGGTACTTCTTCTAATTCTAACTGTAATAGTCGTTTCAATCGGCGGCCTAGTTGAAATTGTTCCTCTTTTTAGGGTTGAAACCACTATCGAAAAAGTTGAAGGAATGCGACCACTAACTCCTTTGGAATTGGTTGGATCAAAGATCTACAAAAGAGAAGGATGTTATGGTTGCCATTCTCAACAAGTTCGCGTCTTGCGTGACGAAGTTGAGCGCTACGGACATTATTCACTCGCAGCGGAATCCATGTATGATTTTCCTTTCCAGTGGGGATCAAAAAGAACTGGTCCAGATTTGGCTAGAGTTGGCGGAAAATATTCCGACGAATGGCATAATCGCCATCTAATAAACCCCCGTGACGTGGTTCCAGAATCGATAATGCCAGGATATAAATTCTTGAGCCAAAGAGACGCCGATCTGTCATCCATAGACAGAGATATGGAGGTTCTTCGCATTGTTGGGGTTCCTTATGACGATGACATGATTCAAAATTCAGTCAGTGATGGGGTTAATCAAGCGTCGATCGATCGTGATCCTGAAGCTTTGATTACTCGATATGGAGAAAAAATTAATGTTCGTGATTTTGATGGAAATCGAGATAAAGTTTCAGAAATGGATGCTTTGATCGCCTACTTACAGTCACTGGGAACCATGGTTGATTTTTCAAAATTTGAACCAAAAAACTCTACTTCTACTGCAAAGTAAAAGTATTTTATAATTATTCTTTTAATAAAATATGGATTTTCTATTTAACAACGCTCCAATGATAGGCTTGATATTTTTTATCAGTATTTTTTGCGTAGTTCTATTCGTAGCTCTGAGACCAAAAAATAAAAAGAAATTTCAAGATTACGGCAAAATACCTTTCAAAGATGAATAAAGATAAAAACAAAAAAACAGACAAAAAAAATCACCCCGAAACTACAGGACACTCCTGGGACGGAGTTAAGGAATATAACACTCCTGCTCCACGCTGGTGGCTGACTGTCTGGCTGGCCTGCACAATTTGGGCAGTAATTTACTGGTTTTTCTACCCAGCTTGGCCAACGATTGAAGGCAACACCAAAGGATTAAAAAACTGGACTTCAAAGTCAGAACTGAGTGAATCACAATCAGAAATATTAGCTAGAAAATCAATCTACTTAGAAAGATTTAACAAATCGAGTTTTGAGCAAATAAAGAAGGATAGGGAATTGATGAAATTTGCCATAAATGGTGGAAAATCATCTTTTCAAAACAATTGTGCAATGTGCCATGGAACCGGAGCTGCTGGACAAAAAGGATATCCAAACCTGAATGATGACGATTGGCTTTGGGGCGGAAAAGTTGAAGATATCTATACAACTTTGCTATATGGCATAAGATCTGGACATGATAAAGCTCGTGAAAACCAAATGCCTTCCTTTGGAAGAGATAAAATTCTCACAAGAGATGAAATTGAAAATGTAACTGATTATGTTCTTTCGCTTTCAAACAAAGAATATTCCCTTGATGCTGAAAAAGGAAAGGAGATTTTTGTCAATAATTGCGTCGCTTGTCACGGAAAAAATGCCAAAGGAAATCGTGAATTAGGAGCGCCCAATTTGGTCGACAAAATCTGGCTTTACGGTGGAGAAAAAGAAGATATTACTCATACAATCTACTATTCAAAAAATGGTGTCATGCCTTATTGGTCAGGAAGGTTGGATGATGCAACCATCAGACAATTGTCGATCTACGTTCACTCACTTGGTGGGGGAGAATAGATATTTAGTTATGGGTGATAAATTATTAGTGATAAATTATGAATTATGAATTGCGAGGATTTGATAAATATCACAAAAAACTGCTAAAGAATTTCCACGATAATAAACTTCATCACGGTTTGTTGTTGGCAGGAAACAAAGGGATCGGCAAAGCTAGTTTTGTTCTCAGTCTCACCAAAGAAATACTTCTCTCCTCCTCGATCAACAAAATAGAAGATTCACAAAAAATTGAATCTAATTGCCACCCCGACCTACTTATCATCAAAAAATTAGATAAAAAACGTGACATTTCAGTTGATGCTATGCGCGAAATAAATAAATTTCTAAGCCTAACTTCGGCAATCTCCAAGCATAGAATCATCATCATTGACGCAATCGACGATCTGAATCGTAGTTCCAGCAACGCCATTTTAAAAAATTTGGAAGAGCCTGCGAAAAACGTCTTTTTGTTTTTGATCAACCACAACCAATCAAGGGTTCTTGATACTATAAAATCAAGATGTTATTTGATCAAATTTTCAAACCCTTCCCACTCAGATTTTGAAGAAATATTAAAAGAAAGAATTGACGGAATAGATAAAGAGGAAATCCAAATTTTAGCAAAAATTTCCGATTATTCAATCGGATCAGCGCTCCAAATGCACGAATGCAGCGCGATTGATCTTTATGAAAGAATCAAGGAGTTGATTTTAGAAAACAATGCTAAAGATACCGCTAGTTTAGCAAAAACAATTTCTACCGATGAAGAATTGTGGGATATTTTTGAAAAATTAATCATTTTTTACTTTTACAACCTCATATCTTCTTTGGAAGTTGGAGATATCAGGTCTAATAAAATTTTTACAACTCTCGATAAAGTTAACAATATATTTTCCGCCACCAAAAATCTAAACCTAGATAAATCACAATCTATCGTGAATATCATTAATATGTTAATCATAGCCAATCATAAGCTATGAAAGCAAGATTATCTCTAGCTGCCGCGCATCAATTATTCCAAAAATTAAAAAGTCAAACCGAAGAAAATCAAAAAAATTTTCTCCAAAAGCATCACAATCTCAACAATAAAATCCATACAACCAACCATTAGAGTCCTAGGTGCGGTTTTATCGTCATTATCATCCTTGCCAAAGATTAAATAAAAACCTATGGATGATAGAATGTCCATAGAGGTTACATTACCAAAAACCCAAGAAGGCAGAGGTAAATCCCGCTAATGAAATAATAAAAACCGCTCAAGAGTCACTTATTGGAAAAAAGGAATTCTCATTTCACTTCAACTCTATAACCGACCTGAGAGGAACAATTGAGTTTGCAAAAGAATGTAAACAAGATCTCCTAAAAAATGGCTATCCTGCGAATATTGGAATTATAAACAGAAGTGAGGCTGATTTGTTTAAAGGTGTCGATGAAGCAATTAATATTGCTAATGAAATATTTTTAGTTTTTGGGGAAAAAAGTACAGGATCTAAACAATTAACTTTATTCACTGCGAACTCAATCGCGATTGCAGAAGCAAAAAATTTTGCCATTCAACAAACTCATGAATCTTTCAATGAACAGGGTCTTGGTAGGTTTGATTTATTGACAGGATTTGGTGGTAGAGGGTAGGTAATTTTAAAAAAAAGCTAATCAATCAAAATCAAAAGTCGATTATCGAACATTTCAGCGAATCCAGTTTTCACGTCATATTCTCCGAGGATTTCATTTTTTTGATCAAAAACCGAAACTTTACCTTCGCAAAGATTTGTCAAAACTCCCTCATGATCAGCCATGACACCCATTTGACCACTAACCGATGGGATAGTGACCAAATGACCTGTTCCTTGGAATAAAAACCCTTCAAGAGAGATAATTTCGACTTGCATTTCTTTTGGCATGGAAAATTATTTTGATTCTTTTAGAAGTTTTTCACCTTTAGTGATAGCTTCTTCGATGTTTCCTACCATGTAGAATGCGTTTTCTGGCAAATGATCATGCTTGCCCTCAACGATTTCTTTAAATCCTTTGATAGTGTCTTTCAAAGGAACCAATACTCCTGGAGAACCGGTGAAAACTTCTGCAACATGGAAAGGTTGAGACAAGAATCTTTGAATTTTTCTAGCTCTAGAAACGGTCAATTTATCTTCTTCAGAAAGCTCGTCCATACCAAGAATCGCAATGATATCTTGCAAAGATTTGTAAGCTTGTAGAATTTTTTGCACTTCACGAGCAATGTCGTAATGTTCGTCACCAACAATTCTTGGATCAAGAATTCTTGAAGTTGAATCAAGTGGATCAACTGCTGGGTAAATTCCCATTTCAGCGATTTGACGAGACAAAACTGTGGTAGCATCAAGGTGAGTGAACGATGTTGCTGGTGCAGGATCAGTCAAATCATCAGCTGGAACATAGATCGCTTGAACTGAAGTGATTGAACCTTTTTTAGTAGAAGTAATTCTTTCTTGCATGGCACCCATATCGGTGGCAAGAGTTGGTTGATAACCAACGGCAGATGGAATTCTTCCTAAAAGAGCTGAAACTTCTGAACCGGCTTGAGTGAAACGGAAAATGTTATCTACGAAGAATAAAACGTCTTTTCCTTCTTCGTCTCTAAAATATTCTGCTTGAGTCAATCCTGACAATGCAACTCTTGCACGCGCTCCAGGAGGCTCGTTCATTTGTCCATAAACCAACGCTACTTTTGATTTAGTAAGATCTTCAACATTAATTACGTTAGAATCGATCATTTCGTGATAAAGATCATTTCCTTCACGAGTTCTTTCACCGACACCGGCAAAAACAGAATATCCGTCATGGGCTTTAGCAACGTTATTGATCAATTCCATGATCAAAACTGTTTTTCCAACTCCGGCTCCACCAAATAGTCCGATTTTTCCACCTTTTGAATATGGTGCCAAAAGATCAACAACTTTGATTCCAGTAACCAAAATTTCAGTTTCAGTAGCTTGATCAACTAATTCTGGCGCTGCTGCGTGAATTGGGCGAACATGCTCTGATTTGATTTCACCTTTTTCATCGATTGGTTCACCGATGACGTTCATGATTCTGCCTAAAGTTGCTTCACCGACTGGAACTCTAATTGCAGTTCCGGTGTCTTTTACCAAAGCTCCACGAGCAAGTCCGTCAGTTGAGTCCATTGCAATGGCTCTGATTGATCTTTCACCCAAATGAAGTGCAACTTCAAGGATTAGTTTTTTGCCGTTATTATCACATTCTAAAGCGTTTAAAATCGCTGGTAATTCGCCATTCTCAAATTCTACATCAACAACTGCAGATATGATTTGAGTGACTTTGCCTTGACTGGTCATAAATGATTTTGATTTATTTGATTGGAAGGTAGCATAAAGAAGCGGGCAATTTACAGGATCGGTTTTGCCCAGTCAAGAAAAAATTAGGCAAAAAACAACCTTCAAAAAAGGCATCTGAATAACCCAAAAAATATAGGTTATATTAAGGTTTAATTTTACCTCATTTTTTTAGAAAAATTTTATTTATTTTCTCCTAAAATTTTGATAAACAAAGGAAATTTTTTGGATAAAAAATTAACAAAAAACGAATTAAAGTATAATTTCAACAAAAACTATCTCTCCTGGTTATTTTTTGATCATTTTCATCATTTTTATCGTAATTCGATGCCAATCTTTGATTGGAAGAGCGGGAATTCCACCAACGGACTGCATTGAGCCAACAGATTTAGCAACTCCGCTCATTCCAGCAATCTTTGCCCCATCGCCAATTTCAAGATGACCAGAAACATTTGACCCGCCACCAATTTGAACAAATTTACCAATTTTTGTACTGCCAGCAATTGCCGTGCAGCCAGCAATAACGGCTCCTTCGTCAATAACAACATTATGAGCAATTTGCACCATATTATCGATTTTAACTTGCTTACCAATAATTGTGTTAGTGATAGCTCCGCGATCAATGCAAGTTCCGGCGCCAATTTCCACCTGATCATGAATTTCAACAATCCCAAGCTGAATAATTTTTTGTATCTTTCCTTTATCATGGGCAAACCCAAATCCATCTTGACCAATTTTTGCACCATTGTGAATGATAACGTCATTACCGACAATGCAGTGAGAAATTGCCACAAGAGAATTGATCAGCACATTTTCACCAATAACACAATTTTCAGAAATGATTGAATTTGCGCCAATAAAACTATTTTTTCCAATCACAGCGTGATCACCAATCACAACTCCAGATTTAATCACAACACCCTCACCTATTTTTGCCGTTTTGGAGATTGTTGCATTTGAAGATATTTTTTCCTCCTCAGCCAAATCTCGCACATTTGTGTCACTAAAAAATTCTGAAACAAATTTCCCATAAGCAAAATATGGATTAGAATTAACAATCGCGACCATTGATTCTGGTGCTTTTTGAGCATATTCTTCCGACATAAAGCAAAAACCTGCCTTACTGGATAAAAATTTCTGGAAATAAGCAGCAGAATGAAAAAATGAAATCTCTTCCTGATTGGCTTTTTCTAGCGTTCCCACATTGTAGATTCTTTTATCTAAATCAATTGAAGAGCCATCTTTCAGCTTTGAACTAGTGATTTTAAGAACCTGTTCAATTGTGAAAAATTCTTGTTTTTTCTTGAAGAAATCTTGATTGATCATTTTTAAAATTGATTTTTTGAAGGTTCATTTGTAGGCTTCCGCGCCTTCATTACTATTATTAAAATCAGAACAATGTCAAAATTTTCTTTCACACTAAAAAACACCGAAAAAAAAGCCCGTAGAGGAGAGATTAAAACCGCTCACGGCAATATTCAAACCCCGGCTTTCATGCCAGTTGGAACTTGCGCGACAGTCAAGGCGATGAAAAATCAGTCAGTAAAGGATTCTGGTGCCGATATTATTTTGGGAAATACCTACCACCTCATGCTGCGCCCTGGAGCGGATTTGATTTCCGAACTTGGCGGTCTTCATAAATTCATGAATTGGGACAAGCCAATTTTGACAGATTCCGGAGGTTTTCAAGTCATGTCACTGTCTGGAATCAGAAAAATAACCGATGAAGGGGCGGAATTCTCATCTCATATCGACGGATCAAAGCACATGCTGACGCCAGAATATTCCATGGAGATTCAGCATAAATTAGGCAGTGACATCACCATGATTTTTGATGAATGCGTTTCTTTCCCCGCCAGCTTTGAGGTGGCAAAAAAAGCCATGGATCGCTCAATTTCTTGGGCAAAAAGATCAAAAGATGCTTTTGTAAAACGTGACGGATATGGGCTTTTTGGAATTGTTCAAGGCGTGACATATGAAGATTTACGCAAAGAATCGTCCGAAAAATTGATTGAAATTGGTTTTGACGGATACGCCATTGGCGGACTAGCTGTTGGTGAAGGTCAAGAATTGATGTTCCAAACCCTTGATTACACCACGCCATTTTTACCCGAAGACAAACCTAGATATTTGATGGGAGTTGGAAAACCAAACGACATCATCGGAGCGGTAGCTCGTGGTGTTGATATGTTCGATTGTGTAATTCCCACCAGATCGGGGAGAAATGGACAAGCTTTTGTCAAAGGAGGAACAATCAACATTAAAAATGCCGTTCACAAAAATGACCCACGACCACTAGAAGAAGGTTGCGAATGCACGGCCTGCAAAGATCACAGTCGAGCTTATTTGCATCACTTGGTCAGATGTAATGAAATTTTAGGGGCGGTCTTGATGAGTGAACACAATATTTTCTTTTATCAAAATTTGATGAAAGAAATTAGAGAAGCTATTGAGGAAGGTAACTTTGAAGAGAAGTTTTTGAACAAAATATAAACATTGATTTGTCTCGATGGAGGTGAAGCTGTTAATAAAATACTCCCTCACTATTTTTCAATATTTTAAGAAAAATTAAACTCTTTTTCAGAACGAGAGGTTAAATTAATTGCCAGCTTAGTACCAAGCATAAATTGTAAAAAAGACACCACCACGAATTACCGTCATGCCGGACATAGAGTTTCTTAGGTAGCTTTTGCTGCCTTAGAAAATCTTGATCCGGTACCTCATGAGGAAAAATATCCGTCTATAATTCTTGATCAATCTATTCTTTTAAAAGATCCTCACTTTCGCGAGGATTGTAAAAGTTCACTAATTCGGTTCGATTTAAGATAATGATTAGATAAGTTAAATTTATCTAATTTTACCAACTTAAATCTAAGCAAGATTATGGGCAG
>JBLHTM010000031.1:0-13570 GCA_047627215.1 Rickettsiales bacterium
CCACATCATTATTTTCAAGAGCCTCCATTTCCTTGTAAGCAAAAGGATGGCACACGATCGCACCTTGACCGAAATGAATCAGGCTGCGAGTCATTATATTTGCTCCTTCAACGGTGATTGAAATTGGCACCGAAAAATAAGCATTGGCAAGTAAATTTCTTTTGCCGCGAATGATTGCCGCTCCACCCAAAACATCCATTCCGTCTAAAACCACCTCCCGATACATTTCAGTTGCGTGATATTTTGCAATCGCCGTTACAACTGCCGGCTTAGATCCAGAATCAACTGCCCCAGCAGTGAAAGATCTCATTGATTCTAAAATATGGGTCTTGCCAATTATTCTGGCGATTACTTTTTCGACACCTTCAAATTTTCCTATCGAAAGACCAAATTGTTGCCTGACATTTGCATATGCGGTGACCGTTCTGGCAACTAATTTTGCGCCTCCAGCGCTAGTTGATGGAAGAGAAACCCCTCTTCCTGCCGCCAAACATTCCATAAGCATTTTCCAGCCTTTTCCAAGACCTTCTTTTTCACCAATAACAGCATCAATACCCACAACAACATTTTCCCCATCGAGAGGTGAATTTACAAAAGGGGTGCTTAGTGGATCATGCCTTCTTCCCTGACTAACGCCTTTTGTTTCGTTTGGAATTAATGCGCAAGTAATTCCTAAATCTTCACCTTTTCCTAACAAATTTTCCGGATCGCGAAGTTGAAATGCTAAACCAATCACAGTCGCAACAGCACCCAAAGTGATGTATCTCTTGCTCCAGTTAAGTCTAATTTTTATTTCCCCATCTTCATCTTTAAACAAAATTCCATTGGAGGAAATTGAAGTCGCATCACTTCCTGAACCAGCCTCAGTTAGTGCGAAACAGGGAATATCCTGACCAATAGCCAATCTTGGCAAATAATAATCTTGCTGCACTTTGGTACCATATTCCAAGAGAAGTTCTGCAGGTCCGAGTGAATTTGGAACCATTGTTGTAATTGCAAGAGTAGCAGATCTTGAGGAAATTTTTTGAATAATAGAGCTGTGACCAAAAGCAGAAAAGCCAAGACCACCGTATTTCTTAGGGATGATCATTCCAAAAAATTTCTTATCTTTTAAATATTGCCAAGTTTCCGGTGACAAATCTTTGTTTTTACAAACATCATCATCTATGCACATTCTACAAACCTCTTCAACCTCATTATCCATGAATGATTGCTCTTCATTGCTTAAGCTTGGATAGGGATTGGCAAATATTGTTTTGAAATTTGGTTTTCCAGAAAATAGCTCTCCATCAACCCAAACCGTTCCGGATTTGAGGGCGGTTTTTTCAGTTTCGGAAACTTTAGGTAATAGTTTTAAATATTTAATGGCAGTTATGACTTGTTTCGTGATCAATATCATTCTGATTTGAGGCACCACAAAACATGCTGCAAAAATCAAATAAGAGGCAATGAAAAACAATGAGGGGCTGAATTGCATAATAAACAACAACCCTAATCCTGCCCAACCAAGAGCTGAAAAAGAATTGTAAGCCAAAAGAACAGCTAGCAATAAAATTATTGGATTCAAGTAAGGTAAGTAAAAAGATAATTCTGACATGATAAATAATAATTAAAAATTATAAATATAAGAAACCAAAGCCCCAACAACGGTAGCCTTGTGTCCGTTTTCTTTTAGATTCATACGGCTAAGATCAATCGCAAAATTATTGGTGAATTTATAACCAATTGAATATTGCAATTGACGATCCGTGTTTCCTTGAGAGTTTGGCAAATCAATGTCACGTGTTACACTAGCGATACTAGCTGACCATCCGCTATATTTTGCCATAAGAGCCAATGTTGAATAAAGCACATCGTAACCTTCCTGACCGGTAAAATTATCTATTGAAGCCACTTCAATAAAAGGTATCAAAGATATGCTTGAGCTAAGCGGGAGGAGGTATTCCAAACCACCAACAAAACCCTTTTCATCATCTCTGCCAGAAATTTTATCCACTTGTAAATGACGATAACCAACATTGTAGAATAGGTCACGAACTCCAAATAAATCCTGACCTTGTGCAGAAACGCTGTAAGAAGTTGGGCTTGACGTGTTTCCGGCTAGGCCGTCAGATCTTTTCTCCGCTCCACGATGACGAATTGCAGTGTTGCTAAGTGCGGTCGTGTCATTGAAGAATAAATCAGCGGTAATTTCTAGATCTTGCAAAAGGGCGGTAAATCCGGCTCCGAGCTTTCCTTCCATTTTATAATCTTGAGTAAAATCGGTTGCAAAAACTCCAATCCTCTTTTCTTTTTCAAAAGCGCTTCCAAAAGCAGGGTTAAATTTTCCAAAGAAAAACCTAGCATCTTTATTGACATATTGAACTTTGATTTCATTGATTGCTAAGCCGTTAGTTCCAACTTGATTGCCTCGCTTATCGCCTAAAATTTCTCGGTATATTTCTGGTCTAGATCTTTGCTCGGTTACTGGCTCAAATTCAAAATCAGTAATCACCGACCATTGCTTACTTAAACTTAGCTTTGCGTTGGCGTAGGCAAAAGCATTTGCATTTCCTGATTCAATATTGCTTTTGTCAGTTGAAGTGATCCTATCCGCCCTAATCTCAAACAAAGCCTTTCCAGATATGTTTGGGTATTGATCGGCAAAAGAACTGGAACTAAAAACTAAAATAGTAGCGCAAATAGCTTGTGAGATAAATTTATTTTTAAGCATTTTTTAATTAGAAATGGGTAGAAAAATCGTTATGGAAGTCCCAATATTTATTTTGCTTTCTATTAGAACTGAACCATCGTGTAATTCAACAAAATATTTAGTAAGGTAAAGGCCAATTCCAGTTCCGGCGATTGAAAGAGTGTTTTTTGCCCTAAAGAATTTTTTGCCAATTTTCTTCAAATCACCCTCTGGAATACCAATTCCACCATCAATTACTTTAAGAAAAATATTGCCATCTTTGGTGCCACTGGAAATTCTAACTTCCGAGCAATCCTTAGAGTACTTAATAGCATTAACGATGGTATTGGTGAAGGAATGATCTAATAGTTTTTGATCGCCTAGATAATAATCTGGAGTATTGTCAATATCGACAAAAAACTTTATATTTCTATCTCCGACAGATCCAATATTTTTTTCAATAACCTCTTTGATTAAATTTTTAATCTCAAATTTATGTTTATTAGCCTTAATTCCTCCTTCGCCAATTTCAGTTTCTGATAAACTCAAATTACTTTTAATTAAATTATTCATTCTGGTGATCGCACCCTTGATACGGTCCAATGATTTAAAAACCACTTCCTCACTAAAATTGATCGAATTTAATTTTCTTAAAACCAATTCTCTGGAGCCGTCAATGATTTGTAAGGGGGTTTTAAACTCATGAGAAACCAATGCCACAAATTCACTTTGAAGATTTCTCATTTTCTTTTCTTGATTCAAAGATCTGGCGAGTTGATTTCTTTTTTTCAATAATTCTTTATTGGAAAGTAATAATTTATGAGTGTAATTTGACCGGTCAATAGCAGTCAGAAACTGATTAGAGATAATTTCAGCCAATTCATATTCTTCTAAAAGCCAACTTCTTTTTGATGATTGATGTAAATAAAAACCACCAATTATTTTTTCATCCGAAACCATGGTAACTACAATTTGCGATCCAATGGAGAATTTTTTAGTAATGTCTTCAATAAATTTAAACTGAAAATCACCATCAACATCCCCGGAAGCCATAATTGTCGTGGTTTTCTTCAAATTATTAATCCCTAAAAATAACTGATTTTGGAATTCAACATATCGACTAATTGGGGATGATGGATTGTTAATATCATCAGATTTAGAAATTTTATCAACGCCTTGGGTGCAATATTCTGTTAGAAAACCAGATTCGCTTTTGCTACAATTATACAAAATACAGCGGTCAACTTTGAGGTGTTCACAAATAGATTTAACGATATCACCTGCAATTCTTCTAAGATTGGGTTCAGAAGCGATGATTCCACCAATCGTTCTGAGTAATCTTTCATTTTTTACGGATCTTTCTAATACATTAATTTTGGCATCAACATATTGACTATCATTAACTTTGGTGCTGATTTTTTCAAATGAGAACACGCAGTAAATATTGTCAGTTTTATACCTACTGGGCATAAAACTAATATTGAATTTTTCAAACTTATTTTTATTTCTAGGATGAGAAATAGTAATTTTTACATCACTAATCTGTAAACTGTTTACAGCCCTGATGAGACTTGTGTGTTCAAAATAATGATCTGACCCATAATCAATATCGTCACCCTGCAAAAGAAAATCGTAATTATTCCCCAGAACTTCATACTTATCCAAACCGAAGCACTCAAGAAATAAATCGTTACATTCAATTATTTCCAAAAAGTTGGGGTTGGTAGGTTCAATTAAACACAAAAATGCTGGCTTATTTATAGTACTTATCGATTCTTTTAGTAAAGAGCATTTGCTCTCTTCGGTTGAAAAATCAGTATTCTCAATAATGTTGTGTTCGGCCATTTATTTCTTTTTCTTTTTAAAGCCTCCCCTTGAAGCTCTTGGATTGGCGGCTTTTTTAGCTTGAATTTCAGCAATCAAATCGACCGATCTGTTCAAACCAATTTCCAAAATATCATCCTCTTTTACTGAAGAATATTTCTTATCATGCAACAAATACGGACCAAAAGGACCAATTGATCCAACAATTTTTAAACCAGTTTCAGGATGAATTCCGATTTGCCTTGGTAAGCTCAATAGTTTTTTAGCTAGAACCAAATCAACATCTTCAACTTTTATTGTTCTTGGAATCGAAACTCTTTTTGGTTTTGGTTGAGTGTCTTTTTTCTTTTTAGTGGTTTTTTTAACAGCTTTCTTTTTGGTAGTTTTTTTAGCCTTAGTTTTTTCTTTTACTTTTTCTTCCTCAGCTTCCTCTTTAGATTCCTCTTTAATTTCTTCTTTTGGGGCAACCTCACTTCCAGAAAGCTCCAAATAAAGACCATAAGGACCTTTTTTAATGACTATTTCTTCACCTTCATTATCACCTTTTCCAAGAATTATTGGCTCAAAAACTTTTTTAGCAAAATCAGGATCAGAACTTTCTCCTGAATTTTCATTAGAAAATGATTTAGTGTATTTACATTCCGGGTAGCTAGAACATCCAATAAAGACTCCGAAGCCACCGATTTTAATACCAAGTTCACCTTTTGAGCATGACGGACAGGTATGATGATCCTTGCCATCTTCACCTTCACCAAAAATATAAGGGGAAATATTTTTGTTCAATTGATCCAAAACTTCCGTAATGGTTTTTTTTCCAACTTCCTCGATATTTCCATTGAATTTGACCCAAAAATCTTCAAGAAAAATTTTCCATTTTAGGTTTCCGTGAGATACTACATCAAGATCATCTTCTAGTTTTGCGGTATAATCATATTCAACATAGTTTGGGAAAAATGATTTCAAGAAAACCACAACAACTCTTCCTCGCTCTTCTGGATAAAATCTTTTTTGATCCAGCCTAACATAGCCACGCTCTTGCAATACTGAAATAATGTTCGCGTAAGTTGACGGCCTGCCGATTCCAAGCTCTTCCATTTTTTTGACTAAACTGGCCTCAGAATATCTTGGTGGAGCATCAGTGAAATGTTGCTTAGGAGTGACTTGAATCAAACCTAGTTTTTCATTTGGTGATACTGCTGGCAAGATAGTTTTTTCCTCATCTTTCTCATCATCTTTTCCTTCATTGTAGAGGATGTAAAAACCGTCAAACTTGATTACTGACCCAACAGCGCGCAACTGTCCGTAATCGGGGATGGTTTTGATGTTGATGGTCGCTTGATCCATGATCACATCAGCCATTTGTGAGGAAACCATTCTCTTCCAAATCAAATCATAGAGAGCGTAGAAATCTTTTTCTAAATATTGCGATATCTGGCTAGGAGCTAGTGAGAAATCAGTTGGACGAACCGCCTCATGGGCCTCTTGGGCATTTTTTACTTTGCTTTTAAAAACATTGGGTTTAGCTGGAAGATAGTTTTTACCGTAGGTTTTTTCAATACAGCCACGAACTTCACTTATTGCCTCTGGAGCAACTTGAACACTGTCTGTTCTCATGTAAGTTATCAAACCAACATCACCATTTCCAACATCCAAACCTTCATAAAGTTTTTGAGCTATTTGCATGGTTTTTTTAGATGAAAAACCTAACTTTCTTGATGCTTCTTGTTGCAGTGAAGAGGTGGTAAAAGGAGCGTAAGGACGTCTTTTGACTTCTTTTGTTGAAACATCTAATACTTGATATTTCTTATTTTCTAAAAACTTAGCAATTTCACCAGCTTGCTTTTCGTTATTGATGGAGAATTTACTTAATTTTTCATTATCAATATGAGTAACCGTAGCGGTAAATTTCTTCTTAGCTTCGTTCTCTAAATCAATTTTAACATCCCAATATTCTTGGCTTTTAAAAGCTTCAATTTCATCTTCACGATCACCAATGACGCGAAGAGCTACTGACTGAACCCTTCCGGCTGATTTTGAACCAGGGAGTTTTCTCCACAAAATTGGCGATAAAGTAAATCCAACTAAATAATCCAAAGCCCTTCTCGCCTGCTGGGCGTCAACCAAATCCTTATCAATTTCACGAGGATTTTTTATAGCCTCCAAAATAGAATTTTTAGTAATTGAGTTAAAAACAACCCTCTCAACTATCGTTCCCGCTTTAATAGCTTTTTTCTCTTTCAAAGCCTCGACAATATGCCATGCAATCGCCTCACCTTCACGATCCGGATCTGGAGCTAGTAATATTCTATCGCATTTCTTAGCCTTAGCAACGATCTCACGAACATGCTTGGTAGATTTTGCAGAGATTTCATAATGCATGGCAAAATCATTATCCGGCTCAACCGAGCCTTTTTTACTTGGAATATCACGAATATGCCCAAAAGAAGCCACAACGTCATAATCTTTACCCAAATATTTTCCAATAGTCTTAGCTTTAGCTGGAGACTCAACAATCAATAAATTTTTCATTCAATAGTATTATTTACAAATTTCCATAACGATCTTTAATCTCTCTTATGCAGGACGCAATATTGTCTCACAAAGTTCTATTTTTAATTACAATGCGCACTTTATACCAAGTTGCGATCTAAACCTAAGTTTTACTCTTCATCTTTTTCCCTTTATTTTTTTGTTTCTAATCTTGAAATACGCTGAGTATATCTACGATTAGAAACAAAATCTAAAAGAAAAAATATTTTGACTAAAACTTAGGTTTAGATCGCAACTTGGTATTGCATCCCCAAAGAAGGTAATTGATCCTTTTAAGTTCGTTTATGTGGTGAAAGGTTGTGGTTTCTTTTTATTCTTTGCGAAAGGAGTTTACCCCTTGGTAAATGACCGAACAAATAATAAAAAAAACCGCAAGATTTCGCCACAGAAACGAACTTAAATTACATGTTTTTTAAGCCGACTTTCAAATAGATGTATCCGGTCACAACAGTTAGAAAGGCAGAAATGGCAAAAAGCATTTCTCCAGCAATGGTAATGAAGTCAGCAACAATTTTCTTCAAAGACAATGCTTCTTGACCCATAATCTCAACAACAGCATATTTAGATCCTGGTTCACCAATTAACAATAAGGTAATTGCAACCATTTGCGCCGCCGTTTTATATTTAGAGAGTTTGCTGACAGGAATACCTATTTTCAATTCAGCTAAAAATTCTCTTAATCCGGAAACCAAAACTTCACGACAAATAATGATAAGACCAGGAATGGTTATCGCCATATTTTTATTGCCAAAATGAATTAGCATTGCAATTGCAACAATAACCAACAATTTATCAGCTATTGGATCCAAACATCTGCCAAATTTTGATTCGGCGTTCATGCTTCTAGCAAAATAACCGTCAAAAAAATCGGTGATACTGGCAAGCATAAATAAAGAAGCAGCAACAAGATTGGCTAAAAAACCATCAATATAAAATGACAAAACCAAAATTGGGATAATGGCAATGCGCAACATTGTTAAAATATTAGGAAGGCTCTTCATGGATTGATAATTTGATTTGTTAGAAATTTTCTTACTCAAAACTAATAAAAGAACATTACCGATAAATTGATAGGACTTAAAAAGCAAAGATATTTTAAAAAAAATAAATTGATCGTATCAATAAAGAACAGTTTTAAAAAAATTATCGAACTTTACTCCAAATCCTTACTGACCATCAATTTTTCAACCTTCATTTTAGCATCAGATAGTTTCTTGTTGCAATGATCTTTAAGAAGAGTTCCTTGCTCATAAAGCTCAACCATCTCCTCAAGATTAGTTTTTCCATTGCCTAATTTTTCAACAATTTCCTCTAATTGTTTTAAAGCGATTTCGAAATCTAATTTTTCAAAATTATTTTTTGATTTAGTCATAATAACTTCCTTATTTTCCGAATTTAAACAATGGCATTTCACCGCCTTTTTTATCAGTTAAACGAATTGGATATTCGCCAGTGAAACACGCATCGCAATATTGTGGCATGTCATTATTTCTTTTTGTCTCACCAACAGCTTTATAAAGTCCATCGATTGAAATATAAACCAAACTATCGACACCGATCAATTTTGCCATCTCTTCGATACTGTGATTCGAGGCCATCAAATCTTTTTTATCTGGAGTGTCAACGCCATAAAAACAAGAATTGGCAGTTGGTGGGCTTGAAATCAACATGTGAACTTCTTTCGCTCCTGCGTCACGAACCATTTGAACGATTTTTTTGGAAGTGGTTCCGCGAACAATTGAATCATCAACCAAAATCACCCTTTTCCCTTTAATGACATTAACATTGGCATTGTGCTTAAGTTTGACGCCAAAGTGACGAATGCGGTCTGAGGGCTCGATAAAAGTTCTTCCAACATAGTGATTTCTAATGATTCCAAGCTCAAAAGGAATTTTTGATTCATTAGCATATCCAATTGCCGCCGGAACTCCAGAATCTGGAACTGGAACAACAACATCAGCTTCAATCCTAAATTCTCTTGCCAATTCAGCACCTATGTTTTTTCTCATTTGGTAAACAGATTTTCCCTCTAAGAAGCTGTCTGGTCGAGCGAAATAAATATATTCAAAAATACAGAATTTTGACGGAGCTGGTTTAAATGGCTCGACGCTTTGAATTCCAGAATTATCAATAATTATCAACTCGCCATTTTTAACATCACGGATAAAATCAGCGCCAATGATGTCAAAAGCACAAGTTTCACTGGCGACGACATAAGAATCTCCTAACTTTCCAAGAACGAGGGGGCGAACACCATTAGGGTCGCGAACGGCAATAATTCCATCTTTATGCATGATCGCCAATGAGTAAGCTCCTTCGACTTGAGAAACTGCATCAATAATTTTTTCGATCAAAGTATTCTTTTGACTAAGTGCAATCAGGTGAATGATAACTTCCGTGTCCATTGAGGATTGAAAAATTGATCCGCGTTCAATCAATGATTTTCGAAGCACTTCAGCATTGGTCAAATTTCCGTTATGTGCCACAGCAAGAGATCCAAAGCTAAATTCAGCGAAAATTGGCTGGTAATTTCTAGTGGTTTTTTTTCCAGCAGTGGAATATCTAACATGTCCAATTGCGATATTTCCTTGAAGTTTTTTGACAATTTCTGGTGAGTTAAAATTATCTCCAACCAAACCGTCAGCAAAATGAACTGCAAAATTCCCTTTATCACAAGTAATAATTCCTGCTGCCTCTTGTCCTCGATGTTGAAGGGCGTGAAGGCCAAGAGCAGTATTAACTGAAGCGTCGTTGCTATTAAAAATACCAAATACGCCGCATTCTTCTTTTAATTTATCGTCATCAAAAGGATTTGTTTTTAGGATCATTATTGTTGGTTTTTGAGTTGCGCTTTTGGAATATGATAAAAAAATTTGATCCTAATTTCCGAGGATAACTGGATCAAACTTAATTACTTAAAGTTTAAACCCAGCTGGCATAGGCATGCCTTTAGTTAGTGATTTCATTGAAACTTCGGAAGCTTCATCAGATTTTTTCTTAGCGTCATTGAAAGCAGCAATAATTAGATCTTCCAAAACATCTTTATCTTCCAAAACAACCAATGAATCATCAATGATGATTTTTTTAGCAATTCCGTCTCCAGCGATCATCGCTTTAACCAAACCGCCACCGGAGGATCCTTCATAAAGGACTTTTTTCAATTCTTCTTGTGATGCTTGCATTTTTTGCTGCATTTGTTGCGCTTGACGCATTAAGCCTTGAATATCCATTTGATTATTTATTTTTTATGATTTGTAAAAATTGAAAAAACTGGTATTTGAAAATTTGGTGAATTCTGGCAAAATAGTTCGCTTTGTCAATATTTTCCTTGGCGAATAGAGCGGTTTCGATAAATTTTCCATTATCATCCTTCAAAATCAACGTTCCGATCTTTTGACCTTTAAAAATTGGAGCGTAAATCGGATCCTGATATTTTATCTCAATTTGCAAATCTTGAATATTTTGTTGGTAATTGAGGGTAACCCGAACTTCTTCACTCACAATCATTTCAACTAAATTTTTTTGCCCCAGCCAAGTTTTTGCGAAAAAAACCGAATCATTTTTATCAAAAATAGTGATTTTCTCATATTCATCAAAACCATAATCCAAAAGCTCGGTGACTATTTCTCCTCTTTGTTTTGAGGTTTTAGCATTGTTAGTGATTGCAATCAAACTTCTTGATCCTCTTGTGGCGGTTCCAACTATGCCATAACCGCCATCATTTGTGTGCCCGGTTTTCATCCCGGTTACGCCACGATATCCAGATCTGACTAATGGATTGCGATTTTTCTGCGTGATATTTTGATAAGTGATCTTGGGGGCGGTAAAATAATGTAGGTATTCTGGAAAATCCCTATTAATTGCACCCGATAGAATCGCCAGATCACGAAGTGTCATGTAGTGACCGTCTTGGTTTAAGCCATGAGGATTTTTGAAATGACTATTTTTTAAACCAATTTTTTTGACATATTCATTCATTAGGTCAGAAAATTTCTCAACACTACCAGCAGTTGCTTGAGCCAAAGCAACTGCTGCATCATTTCCTGATGCAATCAGTAATCCTGATAATAATTCGTCGATTTCGACGATATCTCCATAATTTAAAAACATTCTGGAGCCTCTTTTTTTCCAAGCATCTTTTCCGATCAAACATTGTTGATCAAGATCAATTTTTCCTTGCTTTAGCTGATCAAAAACAACATAAGCGGTCATTAGCTTGGTCATTGATGATGGGGCGATTATTTGGTCAGAATTTTTCTCAAGCAAGATTTCTTTTGTGTCTTGATCTATAAGAAATAAATATTGGGATTTGTCGATTTGAGGGTATTTGTCAGGATCAACAAATTTATTATTGGCAAGAGAGTTTTGAGTGCTTTGAAGAAAAATTACAAGAAAGACAATTGCAAAAAAACTTTTCATCTCGAAGAATCCTCTTTTATCGTGTTTTTAACTATGTCCTTAGAGATAATATTGTTTATTTCTATCATCATTCTTGCTATTTCTTTTTCAGTCAATTCACGCTTTTCTTGTTCAGTTAAATTCTTATTTGCTTCTTTCGACAATTCTTTATTCAATTCCTCAGCCATTTTTTTGGCTTCTTCTTGATATTTCTTTAAAAGATTTTCTCCTTCATCCTCTGCCAGTTCTTTATTTGCATCCTGACTCATTCGTGTTTTTATTTTTTGAATTACCTTTGTTTTTATAATTGTTTTGCTGATTGTCTTTTTTGCTGCATTTTTAACTTCTAAACCTATTTCAGACTGACCATCTTCTTGCGGAAGATCTTCTTCTTTGGGATTATTGGCATTTTTTATCCCCAAATATTCCCTCCTCTTTGCCTGCTTCTCCTCCAAAATCAAATCAGAACTAATTTGAGCATCTTCTGCATCGCGATTTCTTTTCATAAGATCGATATCTCGTTGCAATGTTTTGTGATTTATGAGCTGGTATTCTTTTTCACCCAAAGCGGTTTCTATTCCAAAGGCGTTGCGGGATGGAATTGCAATATCATCGAAGGATAGTTTTGGACTGCCGTATGAATGTGGAAAATTGTAGGGATTGTAACTGACACCAAACATACCCTCAGGCAAATCCTTGGTTCTGCCTTTAAGAAAAGTGTCCATGGATGGAAAAACATCTTCTGGAGGTTTTGGAAGTTTGATTTTAGAAGTGTCAATGCGAGCCGTTCTGACAGTTTCGGTGCTTTCGTAAAAATTTAAAATCTCGATTGATTCTTTCCAATTGCGATTTGGATCAAAACCGGAAGGATCCATCATTGCTGGATCATTTCTCTGGGAGTTGATTCTACTGACGTCTTTTTGATATTTATTGAGAAAATTTTTATTTGGGCGTTCTGACATGCTTTCGCAAGAGCAAATGGCAATGAGAAGTAATATTAGGGCTGATTTTTGAATTTTATTTGACAATAAATGCATCTGCGTAACCATTGTTTTTGGCTTTTCTTAAAATGGTATTTGCTTGCGCAGGATCAGAAATTGGACCCAGCAAAACACGGTAGGATTTTCTATTGTCGATTTTCCTTTCGTCAACTTTTCCATTGAAAATTATTTTCCCAGATTTGAGAACTTTTTGAGCATTGTTTTTTACCGAAAAAGATCCGATTTGGATAAATATTTCGGATTTTACGCTGGTAATTATTTTAGTTTTTTTGGCCAGAATTGGTTTTTTAGGTGCTGCGATTTGTGGTTCAATATTTTTTTGAGGAATGCCAGAAGAAGCTAGATTGTCACCCGACATATTGTAGGAAATTTTTGCTTGCGGATTTGGTATTTCTTGCACAGGGGCTTCTGGAGCCAGTGGAGGAAGATTATTTACTGGAGATTGATTTTGCTCAATAAAATTGCTTTGAGTCAAATTGTTGGTAGCAAAATTTTCCGAAACAGGAGCGGACAAATCTGTTATTGGGATGTTTCTGGCGGATCTTTGCTCAGCAAGAGCTCGGGCATTTCCTTCCGGAACAAATCTTTGAATTGGTCTTGGGTTTCCGTTCAAATCAACAATTCTGATCTCTTCCGGGCCGGTGTTTTTTTGCGGGAAAATATCGTGAATAAAACAAGAAGAAAGGAGAAATAAGGAAGAAATTAAAAGTAATTTTAAGGAAAATTTTTTGATCATTTTTGCGCAAATGTGATTGACGAAGATCCAAACCAGAAAGATAAGATCTGGCCATTAGACAGCTTGATCAAAAGATTATCAACTCATTTTTATTTTTTGTTGAGCGTGAGTCAGCTACAGAAAAAAATTATCCGTACAGACAAAATAAAGATCTTTTACAAATAATTTATGGCTCTTTTTCAAAATGAGTGGATAAATTAATTTCTATCTTAAGAAGTAATTTTAATTGCTGGCTTTATATTCCTCGCCCTAAACTTTGCCATCCTCATGATTGCCACACTCACATAATCGTCATCCTCGCGAAAGTGAGGATCTCGTGAGTCAGGAATCGAGGATTTTTTAAAAGAATAGATTGATCAAGAATTGTAGGCGGATGTTTTTCCTCATGAG
>JBLHTM010000032.1:0-13253 GCA_047627215.1 Rickettsiales bacterium
CACATTCCACCCAAATTCCAACTCGGTCTTTTTTTATTTCGCCTTTAATTTTCAGTCTTGACAAAACCGCAATTACCCAATTTTCTAGCATTTCAACAAAGCGTGAAACGTCTGGTTTTTCTGGAGCAAAAACATTTTTTAGATTGAGCATGACATAAATTATTCTCATTCCGTCGTCATGGTAGGTGTATTTTCCGCCGCGATTGGATTTGAAAACTGGCAGATCTTTATTGAGCAAATCCTCTTCTTTTGAGCTGACTCCTGCTGTGTAGAGAGGTTTATGTGAGGTCATCCAAATCATTTCTGATTCGATATTGGTGGAAATTTTAGCGACATGATCTTCCATGAATTCGACGGATTTAAGATATTCTTCCGGTGATTCACTAGTTTTGAATGTTATTGTTGTTGTTTTGATCTCTTCTGTCATTTTTAAATTTTTAAGTATTACCTACGATTTTTTTTACGATATTGCTTAGGCTCCTCAAAAGCTCCTTGCCAAATTCCTAGTTTCTTATTTCTGGCATCTTTTTCCATTTTTCTCAAATCTTCGCTAGCCTCTTTTAAATTGTAGATCACGGCCATTCCGCCCCTGACCATTTCATGATTGATATTGATTTTTCCGAGTTTACAAACCCCTAAATGTCTCTTGTAAATATCTTCTCCTGCCGATGAACATTCAACTTTATTGTTTTTGATGAGTTTTTTTAGAAATATTGTCGCCATGTTTCCGCAAAAATATTCAAAGTTATTTTTATTTAAGCATTTTTGTTTGGTTTCGGGAGTGTCGATGCCAATCAGGCGGATGCGTTTTTCATTGATGATGATTGTGTCGCCATCAATTACTTTGGCGATTCCGGAGATTATTTGTTCTTTTGGAGTTTTTTTGGGAAGTTTTTTAAAGGGTTTTATTTGAGAATTTTGTGGTTTATTTGGATTTTTGATGGTGACAAAAATCCAACCAAAAAAACCTAGAATTAGGGTGGCTAGAAGTAGGTTTGAAATAATTTTTTGATGTAAAAATTTATTCACTAACTCCTTACTAAATCATGGTAAGCCTGCATCAAATCCAATGTCATTTTGGTGGCGGTTGGATAAAAATGCTGATTTGCGACAGATCCTATTCTGGTTATTTCTGCGGCACTTCCAGTCAAAAATGCATCATCTGCGTCTTTTAATTCTTCTGGCATGATGTATCTTTCAACAACTTTGATTCCCATATTTTTGGCAAGTTCAATGACGGTTTGGCGAGTTAGTCCGTTCAAAAAGCAATCTGCTTTTGGGGTGTGAAGTTCGCCATTTTTCATAACTAAAAACAAATTGGCGCCAGTGGCTTCGGCCAAATATCCGCGATAATCAAGCATCAAAGCGTCATTGTAACCTTCATTTTCTGCTTCATGCTTACTGATGGTGCAAATCATGTAGAGTCCGGATGCTTTGGCGGCGATTGGTGCTGTTTCTGGGGAAGGGCGTTTGTATTTGGCAAAACCGAGTTTGAGGCCAACTTTTCTGGCTTCAGCAGAATAATATGGAGGCCAAGGCCAGCAAGCAATTGCTGTGTGGACTGTATTTCCTTGGGCAGAAATTGCCATTTTTTCAGAACCTCTCCACGCAAAACACCTCATGTAGCCATCAGTGATATTTTGTTTGGCAGAAATTTCATTTTTTGCTTTATCAAGTTCGGCAACAGAATATGGAATTTTAAATCCCAACATTCCAGCTGAACGATGCAATCTTTCACTATGATCGGTGCATTTAAAGATTTTCTTGTTGTAGATTCTCTCGCCCTCAAAAATGCAAGAAGCGTAGTGTAATCCGTGATTGAGAATGTGGACTTTGGCGTCTTTCCAATCAACGAATTCACCGTTGTACCAAATGTAGCCATCTCTTTTATCAAAAGGAACAATATCCATATTTTTAGTTTATTTATTGAAATTATGCAGGTAAGTTTTGCGAAGACGTAAAATCTAAATAAATCTGTTTAAAAATCACTAATTAAAATATGAATTTTGATGATCAGCTAAAAGAGCTGGTAAAAAAGTTGCTTGATCTTGCTCTTTTGAGTGGCACGAAAATTGCTAGTGCTGAATCTTGCACTGGCGGTTTGATTTCGGGTTTGATCACTCAAATTGCGGGTTCGTCAAAAATGTTTGATCGCGGATTTGTGACTTATTCAAATGAGGCGAAAATGCAGAATTTGGGGGTTTTGAAAAAAACTTTAGATGAATTTGGTGCGGTGAGCCAGCAGGTGGCAGAGGAAATGGCGATTGGTGCAATTAAGAATTCTAATGCTAATTTGAGTATTGCTGTTACTGGAATTGCAGGTCCAATATCTGACGATACTAATAAACCAGTTGGCTTGGTTTTTATTTCCAGTCTTAATGATTTAAACCAGAATTTGATTGTTGAAAAATTTCAATTTGATGGCAATCGCTCTGAAGTTAGAAATGCGGCGATTACGAATGCTCTGAAAATTTTAATATTTCAGCTTTCGCAATGATTTGTCTTAAAGATGGGATTTGGTATTAAACAAAGGCATTAGGCAGCCAATGACCGAGAAAATAGCTCTTAATAATTCTCTTTTTGATGCTGAAATGAATTTATCATCCATGCAGTTGATGGCTAATTTAATAAATTTCTCTTCTCCTTGTGGTTTTAGTTTTTTTAGAATCTCAATATTTTGATCAAGATCGTCGATTTTAATATTATTTTGTGTAGTCAAATTGAATTTTATTTTCTTCCTTGGTGTAGATTTTTTTTATCGCTTCTTCTTCATAATGATAATTATTGGATAATATCAGTTTTTTGAGAAAAATATTCCGTAGATTTGAATATTAATGAATAATTAGCTTGCCTGATTGCTGCTTGAATTTTATAAATACCAATGAAATTGATGCAAAAAAAATTCTTACTACAATTATCCTAAATGATTAAAAAAATACTCACACTAACCTTCATTCTCACCATCTGTGCTTGTACATTTACCACCTTGGTGATCA
This sequence comes from Rickettsiales bacterium, assembly GCA_047627215.1. Classification (GTDB taxonomy): domain Bacteria; phylum Pseudomonadota; class Alphaproteobacteria; order Rickettsiales; family UBA1997; genus JAJTCH01. Next base: position 2,997 of record JBLHTM010000032.1, read on the forward strand.
AAGGAAAAGGTGACATCAGACTCAGGCAAGTCGAATTTGTTGAGCTGTCTGGCTGGAACCAAGACAAGCAAATTCATGCGGTTAAGTCCCTAATAAATTCCTGCAATCAATTTGCCAAAATGCCTAGAAGAAAGCAAATCGGCAATCAAATCGGCAATATTTTGGTGGAAGATTTTAAAGATGTTTGTGACATTTCCAGGAAAATAAATTCCCTTAGTTCAGCCCAGGCGCGCAACTTTTTTGAAAATTGGTTTGTGCCTTTTGAAGTTTCAAATCGAAGTGAAAATGATCGAGGATTATTCACTGGATATTACGTTCCTGAGCTTCACGGCAGCAGATTCAAAAACGGAGAATTTCAATACCCAGTCTATTCAAAACCCAGAAACAATTCAGATTTTCGTTTAACTAGAAAGCAAATCGAAGAAGGTGCTTTGGAAAATGAGGGCTTGGAAATACTTTATGTCAATGATCCGGTGGATTTATTTTTCATGCAAGTTCAAGGTAGTGGAAAAGTGATTTTAGATGACGGCGAAGTTGTCAATCTTGGATTTGGCGGAAAAACCCGCCACAAATATTCTTCAATTGGAAAATACATCATTAGAAACAATGTCATTGAATCTGGAGATGTTTCATATTTTTCGATCAAAAATTGGCTAAAAAATAATCCAGATGAGGCTAGGGAAGTGATGCATGTCAATAAATCCTACATTTTCTTCCAAGAATCAGTTTTGGATCAAGTTGTTGGTTCGCAAGGTGCTCCACTAATAGCGCAAAGATCTTTAGCGGTCGATAATGAAATCATGCCAACAGGATTCCCAATTTGGCTGGACATTAATGTTCCTGCTCGTCCTTACCAAAAATTAGTAGTTTCTCAAGATACAGGGTCGGCAATCAAAGGAGCTGTTCGAGGTGATGTGTTTTTTGGAAGAGGAAAGGCGGCTGAAAATTTGGCAGCAAGAATGAATCATCGCGGGAAGTATTACATCTTACTTCCAACTGCAGCGGTTGACCGGATGGTGGGAAGATAAAAGATAAATCTTTAATGACCAATCCCTGCCTCCATTGCAATCTACCAACTTCAAGCTCTCAAGAGGAATTCTGCTGCAATGGATGCTCTGCTGCCTACAAAATAATCAATAATCTTGGCTTTGCAAATTACTACAAAACTCGTCTTTTAGACCCCAAAACCAAGCCTCTTAAACCAGAAGAGGATTTTCAAATCAATCTGGGTTCTTTCGCTGTTCAAAATTTTCCAAATCATTTTTCCATCAATCTCATGATTGAAGGTCTTCATTGCGCGGCTTGTGTTTGGTTGATTGAAAATGTTTTAAAATCTTTATCCTCCACAAAAAATGTAGCTCGCCCCACTTACTCAGGAAGCCCAGATTCACCATCAGTTAGTGCTAGGGCTGTTGTGAAAAAGGCACGCATCAACATGTCGACCAAAAAACTCTATTTGGAATGGGAAGGAAGCCGCGAGGATGGCAATAAACTGGTAAAATCAATCTTTGATTTGGGATATCGCCTTGTTCCGTTCGATGCGAAAATATTGAAAAATCAGGAAAAAAAATACGATTCTTCTCTCCTCAAGGCGCTGGCTGTGGCGGCTTTTGCGGCGGGAAATGTCATGATGATCTCGGTTGCTCTTTGGGCGAGTGATTCGGTGCAAATGGGAGTAGCGACGCGAAATATGCTTTATTGGGTTTCAAGTTTAATCGCTCTTCCTGCGATCATTTATTCGGGGCGTATTTTTGTGATCTCAGCACTGAAATCTCTCAAAGCAAAGCGCGCCAATATGGATTTTCCAATTGCGGTGGCAATTGTTTTGGTCAGTGTTTTGAGTGTGTTTGAGGCAATTTTCAAGGGCGAGCATGCCTATTTTGATTCGGTGATAATGCTGATTTTCTTTTTGCTGATTGGGCGCTATTTGGATTTTTCGGCGCGGAAAAAAGCCTTTGGAATTGTCGGTGATTTGCTTTTACTTTCCGGCACTTCGGCGACGATTATTGAAAATGGTAAACATAAAATCATTGCCAGTAAGGATTTGAAAAAAGAAATGATCCTAAATGTGGCAATGGGTGAAAAGATTGCTGCTGACGGAATTATTATTTCTGGCATGAGTGAAATCGACACTTCCGTGATCACGGGAGAATCGATCCCCAGAAAATGCGCCAATGGCGATGAGGTTTTTGCCGGAACGATCAATGTGGGAGATGCTATTCAAGTTAAAATCACCAAATCCAAAGATCAAACTTTGCTCGCAAAAATCGCTGCCATGGTTGAAAATATTGAAAATAGCAAAAACCATTACACCAAAATTTCCGACAATGTTGCTAGGTTCTACACGCCAATAATTCATCTGGTTGCTTTTTTGACATTCATGATCTGGTGCTTTGGTTTTGGTTTAGGGTGGCACGCAGCTTTGATAAATGCGACCGCAGTTTTGATCATTTCTTGCCCTTGCGCTCTGGCACTTGCGGTTCCGGTGGCGCAAATTGTCTCGGCTGGAAGGCTTTTGAAGCAAGGAATTTTGATTAAAAATGGCGAAGCACTGGAAAAATTGCACAAAGTTGATGTCATTGTTTTTGACAAAACTGGGACGCTGACCATTGGTAAGCCTAAACTTAGCAATGTTTCACAATATTTACGAGACCCTGCTCTTGACGTGGAATCTTGTAAATTACCGGATGGTAAAAATGGCGATTTGATGAAAATCGCCGCGTCGATGGCGGTTAAAAGTAAGCATATTTTGTCGCAGGCTTTAGCAATGGAATTTCAAGGGGAGTTGTTGGATTTGGAAGTTCGAGAAATTGTCGGTCAGGGTCTGGTTGCAAATTTTGAAGGTGAAGAGGTGAGGCTGGGAAATCTTGAATTCGTTGATTGTTCTGATGAGCAAAATTCCGCAGCAATAAACCAAAAACAAAGCGAAATTGATCTTGACGACAATCCAAGAATCTATTTGAAATACCAAAACAAAATTACCATTTTCAACTTTCAAGACACCTTGAGAGCCGATGCGGTTCAAACAATCAAAAAACTCAAAAAATACCAAAACATCATTCTGTCTGGTGACCGAAAATTGGTTGTTGAATCAGTCTCAAAGGCTCTCGGAATCAAGGAATATTATTTTGAAAAAACTCCCGATCAAAAGCTACAATTCCTGCAAAAACTAAAAAAAGAAGGTAAAACCATTTTAATGGTCGGAGATGGAATCAATGACGCTCCATCCCTAAGGCTCGCCGATATTTCAATCTCGCCTGCAAGCGCCTCTGACATCAGTAAAAATATTGCTGACATTGTTTTTCAGGGTGAAAAATTGGATCCAATTTTACAAATCTTGAAAACCGCCAAAAAATCCAATCGCATCATCAAACAGAATTTGGGATTTGCTTTACTCTACAATTGTGTGGCAATCCCTTTTGCCATGATGGGATTCATCGTTCCTTTGATTGCAGCACTAGCGATGTCTTTTTCATCGATTATTGTGGTTACTAATGCGCTTCGAATTAGGAAAAATTAGTTTGGCATTCGTCACCCAAGGAAAAAACCTTAGCAAAATGCCCGTCGGGCATTTTTGTAATAAAAAAATCAATTATTAAAAATGAAAACATTTGAAGAAATAGATCAGGCGTACCGACTTGTCGAGGAAAGGCTTGTTGCGGATGGGGACTTCAAATTAGGAGCTTTGCCTAGGGTAATGATTGGTAATTCTTTAAACAACATTCTCCAGGATACCAATAGGCAAAAACTGGCTGATTTTCTTGTAGGAAAATGGCATGAATTGCAAATAAGAACAGCTAAAAATGAGAGTGGGGAATGGGCGCTTGATTCTTTAACTAAGGCGATATTTGTTGATTTTTTTAAAATTGAATCAATGAAGTCTGACATGGAAAATGTGTTTATTTCTCTTGAAAAAAAGGGTATTAAATTAGCTGATTTCTTGGTTTTGGTGGCAAACATGACAGATGAAAAATGTCCTTTTGGGGATCAAATAATTGATGGACTAACTGATCAGATATTTAAAAAAGTTAATGCAAAAGAGGGTAATATTTGTTCCGTCTTTACAAATTTATTGCTTAAAGTAAAAGAGTCCAAAGTTTCTGAAGAGCGTATTTTTGAATTGAAAAAATTATTGAATAATAAAATTTCTAACCTTGCCTCATTTACTCTCAGAAAAAAATTCCAAGAAGCTTTATTGGTCGAGCACACCCCCAAATATTTGATGGCATTAGCCAATATCTCGCTTCCTAATTCTGATGATTTAAACAAAGTTTTTATCGATATTTTAACTAATGAATTATCTCCAGAAAATCTCAAGAAAATTGTTTCTAGAGTTGCTACTATTGTAAATTCTGATCAAAATATTTTGATTTTCGTCCAATCTTTGTCATTTTTTGCAAAAAATCCCGAATCATTAAAAAAACTATCTTCGGCAATTTTAGCTGAAAATACGGATCTTTTAATCCTTGATTTGTGCGTACAAGTTATTTTAAGGCAAGTGACCGGAGTTAATGCGCTGAGAACGGATGAGGTTTTGAATCTAATGAACGTCTTGGCGGCTAATTTTAAAGTTGATTTTTTCCATATTTCTCAGAATTTACCAACAGACTCGACCAATAAAAATTTAATAGCATTAAGGAAAAAAATAGAAGAAATTAATAATCCGACCCCTATCCCAGCCCCGACCTCAAAAACGCAAGAACCATCCTCGTCTTCAGAAAATAATCCAATTTTGAAATTAAAGGAAGGTTTAAATAATGCGCTTGATGGAGGAGATAATAACGACATTTTGGGGGCCGTTAATAGAGTCTATGATCAGTATAGAGGTCAGGAAAATAGAGCTTCAGATATTCTGGCAAAAAAGTTTTTCAATTTGCAAAAGACGGATGAAGAGAAAGCTAAAAAGTTAATTTTGGGCATCTTCAAGACGACAAATAAGGGTGGAAAGTCTAAAATTGAGAGTTTTGTTGAAGCATCGTCAAATAATGAAGCCGGAGAAAGTGGAGATCATATTTTGCACCAAATATTCGAAATTGCTTTTTTTTCGTTGTCAGAAAATATGAGTTCCGATCAAAAAACCATCAAGTGGGGTGAAGAAAAAATTGCAATATTGAAAGATGTTATTTTCAACAAATATCCTTCTGGTCGTAAGAATTTATTTTTGAAATTTGTTCACAAAACGAGATTGAAATTTGCAGTTCTGACGAAAAAAGAAGAGTCCGAAAATAGATTCTATTGCCAAGAAAACGAGTAATTTTTTCACAGATGACAAATCACGAATAGAATTTTTTGTAAAATTTACTTGTGAGGCAATGGATTTTTTTTCTCAAGAGGAGAATAAGATGCAAAAAATTAAAGATTTGGTTAATATTATTGCTCTTAAAATCGAAAAGATCCCTATTTTTTTTGTTGAATTGTTAGAATCCGTCAAAGATGATCCCAAAACTCATTCGGAGTTTGTATCTTTGTCTAAAGAAGTTGTGAATACAGGATTTGATGAAGACCAAGGTGAAGAATATTCTTTTAGAAATTCTTGCAAAGATTCTTTGGTTTTGGTGGCAAAGGGAAAAAATCACAGCAAATCTCAACAATTAGCTATTGTTTTTGCTGCAAAGAAAGATTTTTTTAGTGAAATTTTTTTTGGGATCACCTATTTCCAAATGGTCGATGACGGATCTGATGCCGAGACTTTAAAAACAATGGCCACTTGCTTAGATGCTCTACATCCAAAAGACTCTACAAAACCACCCAGTTCCGCACAAATGATTGTCAGCGCCTTTAACACCATGTTGGCAAGGGATTATGTTAATTTAAGCCATATCAAAATGCTGACAGACTTAATGCTTTCTTTTAAAAAAGATTGTGTTTCGCATAATTTTTCAAATTACGAGGTTTTGTTGGGAGATTTTTTAAATAAACACCAAAAACCAAAACCGGAAGCAGAAAGAATAGAAAAATTGGCTCGTATGAACCAAATAAAAAATGTGTGCCTTGTTATTGTTGACAGTGGTTTTAATATTAATCTTCCTGAAGAAGAAACTCTTACTACCAGAATTGAAGAAGGGCTGGTTCCTTTCATAATGGCTAAAAATAAAACAAAGAATGATTTTTCTGGTATGGAAGAGATGATTGTAGGTTTGGTATTTAATCCCCATCACACAATCAAGAGTGGAATAGATGTTTTAACTAGAATTAGAGATATTTTTGTTGGTGAAGAAAGGAGTCGTTTTAACAATGTTGTTAAAAAGGCTTGCGGAGAAGGTCTTGCAAATTTGGTGCTTCAGATACCGTCAACTGTTTCAAGTTTAACGGAAAGATGTTCAATTCCTCTTGAACCAAAAAAACCTTCTCAAAGACACGGAGCTTAAATATTGGTATTTAATAAAATAAAAATTGCAAGTTGGAGCCTTCAGCTTTATCATCCTCGATCTTTAAATTTCAAGCCAAATCCAGCAATTTTTGATGAATATTCTTAAGTTATTTCTGATTTTAACAATATTTCTTTTATCAAAAACCGCTATTGCTGCCGATACCAAAATTCCTTCAATCATCATCACCAAAATTACCTCCGACTTCATCGATATCAAAAGATCTAGTGAAATTGTTGATCTGAAGGGAAATGTGACTGTAGAAAGGCAGGATGCCAGCATGATTTCCGATTCTGCCCAAATCCATTATGATGAAAGCAAAAAAGGGCAAGATGAAGCGATAAAGAGAATTGACACCAAGGGAAATGTTAAATTTTTTAATGGTGAATTCACTGCCACTGGCAATAGTGGTCTTTACAGCGCCAAAAATGGTAAATTTATTATTGAGGAAGATGTCATTTTCAATGACGGAAGTTCAGTGTCTCGTGGTGAAAAATTCATTTACGATTTGAAAACCCAAAAAGGAAATTTGGTAGGAGCAAAAACTACACCAACAAAAGATGGGCGAGTCATTGTTATTATTGGCGATGATGCCAAAGAGTCGAAAAAATAAAAAATAGGTCAAAATGAGTAGAACATTAAGTGCGTTAAATTTAAGTAAAAAATACGGCAAAAAAACCGTTGTCAAAGATGTTAGTATTGAAATCAAGCGCGGCGAAGTGATTGGCTTGCTTGGTCCTAACGGAGCTGGAAAAACAACTTGTTTTTACATGATTGTTGGTTTGGTTGGTGCAAATTCTGGAAATATTTTCCTCGACGACATCGACGTCAGTGGAATGCAGGTTCACCAAAGAGCGAAACTCGGAATTGGGTATTTGCCACAAGAAGCTTCAATTTTTAGAGGAATGAATGTTGAAGACAATATCAATTCAGTTCTGGAAATTGTCTATTCAAACAAAAAAATTCGCAAAGAAAAACTCGAAAGTTTGCTGGAAGAATTTTCAATCACCCACATTCGCAAATCCCATGCTCTAGCACTTTCTGGCGGTGAGCGCAGAAGAGTGGAAATTGCCAGAGCTCTTGCTACAAACCCATCATTCATCTTGCTTGATGAGCCTTTTGCCGGAGTAGATCCAATTGCAGTTAGTGACATCATGGATATGGTGTCTCATTTGAAAAATCGCGATATTGGGGTTTTGATCACCGATCACAATGTGCGCGAAACTTTGCAAATCGTCGATCGAGCCTACATTGTTTACGATGGGGTGATTTTAACTTCTGGAAATCGCGAAGAAATTCTCGCCAATGAAGATGTTCGAAAAGTCTATTTGGGTGATAAATTCAAAATTTAATTAAAAAACAAAATGGTCGTTCAAAAAATTAAAAAAATTAATAATGGAATTGGTCGCGTCTTGACTAAGTTTTTGGCTTCTCAAGCTTCGTCAGGAGTCATCCTCTTCATTGCGGCGATCCTTGCTGTTGTGGCGGTAAATTCAGATTTTAGTGAAATATACCAACAAATATTCTCTTTTCCTCTGCCCATCAATCTACCGATTTTGTCAATTCACAAAGAGATGGATTTTAAATTGTGGATCGATGACGGCTTGATGGCAGTTTTCTTTTTACTTGTGGGCTTGGAGCTTAAAAGAGAAATTTTGATTGGAGAACTTTCTTCTCGAGATCAAATCATTCTTCCTTTTTTTACGGCAATTGCCGGAGTCACGGTTCCAATGTTGATTTATTTTGCCATCAATTTCGGCGATGCCGCAAACATGAGAGGACTTGCAATTCCAGCTGCAACCGATATTGCTTTTGCTTTTGGAATTTTGAGCCTTTTTGGAAACAGAGCTCCGGTCGCTTTGAAAGTTTTTCTAGTGGCGTTGGCAATAATTGACGATTTGATTGCAATTCTGATCATCGCTTTTTTCTACAGTTCAGACATTAATTTGGGGTATTTGGGTTACGCCGGAATTGCGACTTTAGCTTTGTTTGCTTTGAATAGATTCAAAGTTATCAGCTTGATTCCTTATTTGTTGATTGCTCCATTTTTGTGGATTTTTGTTCTAAAATCAGGTGTTCACGCCACAATTGCTGGTGTCATTTTAGCATTTTCCATTCCAATTATTTTGAACAAGAAGAATGTTTCCCCGCTAAGGACATTAGAAAAATGGCTTCACCTTCCTGTGGCTTATTTGATTTTACCAATTTTTGCTTTTGCTAATAGTGGAATATTTCTCGACAGTTTTTCCATGGAAACCTTTAGCAATAAAGTTGTTCTCGGGATCATTTTCGGACTGTTCCTGGGAAAACAATTCGGCATTGCTTTTACCGCCTACATAATGCAAAAACTCAAATTCTTAAAACCATTCAAAGATTACAGCTTCGCAGAATTTTATGGCGTCGCGACTATTGCTGGAGTTGGTTTTACCATGAGTTTGTTTATTGGAAATCTAGCTTTCACCTCCCCAGAAATGATTGACAAAGTCAGGGTTGGCGTAGTTTGTGGTTCACTCCTTTCAGGAATTGTTGGTTTTGTGATTTTGAAAATGGCAATTTCAAGAAAAATTGCCAAAGAGGCTGTCGCTAAATAAATAAACCGATGGAAGATCAGCAAAATGAAAACCGAACATTCTTTGACAGGCGCCATCTAAATCCAGTTAAAAGATGGTGGATCGATATCGATAAAACCAATTTTATTCTCATCATTTCTCTGATGATTTTTGGTCTAATGATGGCTTTTATCTCCAGTCCAGCAGTTGCTGAGAGAATATCAACTGGGAAATTTTTCTTCGTTAAAAAACAAATTATTTTTGTTGTTGCCTCTATTTTTATCATCACTTTCATTTCTTTTTTTACAAAGCCGCAAATCAAATTAATGGCCATTTCTGGATTTTTTACCTGTTTGATTCTGCTGTTTTTAGTGCTATTTTTTGGCTCAGAAGCCAAAGGAGCAAAAAGATGGATCATGCTATTTGGATTCAATCTTCAGCCTTCAGAATTCGCCAAAGTATTCTTCCTAGTCGCCAATGCCTATCTTTTAACAAATCTCAAAGATTTAAATTTTCTAATAAAATATGGAGCCTCAACCGCTTTTTACGCCGTTATTGCGATTTTATTGATCCTGCAGCCTGATTTTGGAATGACTTTGGTTTTCACCGCTTTGTGGTTGATCCAGCTTTTTGTTTTTGGTCTACCAATGTTTTTAATTGTTCTTTGTGGTTTTTTGGGAATTGCCGGCGCTGTCGCAGCATATTGGCATTTGCCACATGTGGCGGATCGTATCAATCGCTTTTTGAACCTTGACCAAGCCAATTACCAAGTAGAAAGATCAATTGACGCCTATGTTAATGGCGGATTCTTTGGAACTGGTCCCGGAAACGGAATCGTCAAACAATACATCCCCGACGCTCACACAGATTTTATTTTTGCAGTGGTGGCGGAAGAATTTGGGTTAATTTCCTGTTTATTTCTGATGGTAGTTTTGTTTTTCATCATCGGACGAATTATCAAATATTCCCTGAGCGAAAGAGATTTATTTGTTAGATTGGCAGTGATTGGCCTGGCCTCACAAATTGCCTTACAAAGCTTGGTTAACATTGCAGTTAGCGTCGGGATGTTACCAACAAAAGGCATGACAATTCCATTTGTCAGCTATGGCGGATCCTCATTAGTTGCAGCTTCAATTGGTTTTGGAATTATCTTAGCTCTCACCCGAAAAAAATATGAGGACAAGATCAAACACAGTAATTTGCTGATTAACTAATACCATTTCCATAAATTAACTTCTCTCTTAACAAAATATTTTGATTTTTAAATTTAATTCTAAAGTGAAGCTGTATCTAGATACCGCAAACTTTAGAATTAAAAATTAAAAATCATAAAGATGAAG
>JBLHTM010000033.1:0-12900 GCA_047627215.1 Rickettsiales bacterium
GGTCATAGGAGAATAGCAATCCATCTTGGAATTAATAAAAAGCGAATTTTGCGGGTAATGAAATTATTCAATCTAAGCCCAGCAAGGAAGCCAAGAGTTCCAGTTAAAACAGATGATTTAAAGTGCGAGGAAAGTAAGAATCTGAATTTATTCAAAAATTTTAACCTAAATTCTCCATCTCAAATCTGGGCTAGTGATTTTACGTATTTGCCATATTTTAATAATAAATTTCTTTATCTTGCCACAATCATTGATTGCTTCACTAAAGAAATAACTGGCTGGAACCTATCTTTTAAACATAATTCAACATTAATTGAAAATGCTTTAATTGACGCTTTATCCAAAAGAAAGAAGCCAAAAATATTGCATTCAGACCAAGGATCGGAATATAAAAGTGAAGATTTTACCAAGATTTTAAAATCTAATAAAATTAAGCAATCTATGAGTAAAAAATCCAGCCCTTGGGAAAATGGCATGCAAGAATCATTTTATGGGAAATTTAAATTGGAATTAGGGCATCCTAAATGTTATGAAACTTTAGGAGAGTTGGTTGAAGCAATTGCCCATCAGATTCATTATTACAACAATAAGAGGATTCATACTGCGATTAAATGTCCGCCAGTGGTTTTTTATCAGCGATGTCAGATGGGAAATTTAAAAAGTGAAATGCTGAAAAATTGAGTTTAAGATTTTAACAAGTGCTTTCACGCAAATTTGCGTGGTGGTGTTTTTAAGAGTTTTTTTGTTGATAAATTTGCGTCAATTACGAAACTGAATTTGCTGATAGATTAGAAGAGTAATGTTTGTTTAAAAAATGGGTACCTTTCAGGGAGACATCACTTATATTCCCACTAAGAATGGCTGGCTTTATTTAGCAGGCGGTGATTGATCTTTACTCAAGACAAGTGATTGGATGGTCTATGGCTGATAACATGAAGACTAAATTTATTAATGATGCTTTGACTATGGCTATTTGGAAGCGAAAGCCAAAGAAAGGACTGGTTTGGCATTCTGATCGGGGCAGTCAATATGCATCTGATAGTCACAAATCTGTTTTGAAAGATCATGGAATTATTCAGATTATGAGTAGAAAAGGTAATTGCTGGGATAATGTGGTGGCAGAATCGTTTTTTCACACTCTCAAAACTGAATTAACCAATCATTATAAATTCAAAAACCAAAAGGAGGCTAAAAATGTAATATTTGAATATATTGAGGTTTTTTATAATCGAATCCGAATTCACTTGAGCTAATAATTATTTAGCTCCGGTGGAGTTTGAAAAGGTTAATGGAAAATACTTAAAATCTGCTTAATTTAGTGTCCGGAAAAAGGTTGACGCATCAGACTTCTCGGCGACAAGATAGAAGTTTTAGCTGTTTTGGATTGAGGTATTTTATAAAAATATCCTTTATAAGGATTAATTATTAGGATCTGATAGTTAATTTATACTATCAGATCCTAAAAATTAATCCTCGTAGGAAGAATACATGTAGGAAGTTGTTGAATCAAATTCTCCAGCACAAGAATCGACTCTTTTGTAAATAGGCTTAATACCTAAAGAGATTCTGAAGTCACTAATCTCTTTTTCGGTTTTTCCCGTTAATTTTCCTAGTCTTTTATCGGAAAATCCTAATTTTTTTAAAGTCAATATTTCTTCATTAGTCTTTGGTAATCCGCTTTTAATAATCTCTTTTTCAATTTCCACTAAATCAGAAATTTGTTCCAAGAACCAAGGTTCGAAACCAGAAGCGATTTTTATTTCTTCCAAAGAGATCATTTCCCTAAACCCTTGGGCGATCAATAGGATTCTGTTTGGTTCGGCGGTTTTCAGCCTAGCAATGATTAATTTTTTTCTCTCTTCGGGATTTTCACAGCTGATTTTTACATCATCCAATCCACAAATATTAGCCTCCATTGATCGTAAGGATTTTTGAAGACTCTCAGCAAAACATCTGCCAATTCCCATGACTTCACCAACTGATTTCATGGAGCTGCTCAAAATACTCTCAGTTCCTTTGAATTTATCGAAAGTGAATTTTGGAATTTTGGTTACTATATAATCTATTGTTGGCTCGAAAGAGGCTGGAGTTTTACCTCCAGTAATATCATTTTTTATCTCATCAAGAGTGAATCCAACTGCCAATTTTGCCGCAACTTTAGCAATTGGAAATCCTGTTGCTTTTGAGGCTAGGGCGGAAGATCTTGAAACTCTGGGGTTCATCTCAATTACAACCAATTCCCCATTTTTAGGATTGACTGCAAATTGCACATTAGACCCTCCGGTTTCGACGCCAATTTCACGCAAAACCGCGATTGAAGCATCGCGCATTTTCTGATATTCTTTGTCAGTTAGTGTCAACGCGGGGGCAACAGTAATTGAATCACCCGTATGAACGCCCATCGGATCAACATTTTCAATCGAGCAAATAATTATAGTATTGTCGTTTTTGTCTCGTACAACTTCCATTTCATATTCTTTCCATCCAATGATTGACTCATCAATTAAAATTTCATTAGTAGGTGACGCCGCAATACCACTTTCGACAATTTGTTCGTATTGCTCCTTCGTGTAAGCCACTCCACCCCCAGAACCTCCCATTGTGAAACTTGGACGAATGATTGCAGGAAGTCCAATCCTCTCCAAAGCTGACATGGCATCTTCAAAAGTTTTAACGATAACATTGTTTGCAGTCTTTAAGCCGATTTTATTCATCGCAGCTTGAAATAGTGACCTGTCTTCAGCTTTTTTTATGGAGTCAATATTAGCTCCGATCAATTCAACTTTGTATTTTTCTAGAATTCCTTTTTCCGCAAGTTCAATTGCACAATTTAAGGCTGTTTGACCACCAACGGTCGGCAGGATTGCTTCAGGTCTCTCTTTTTGAATAATTTTTTCAACAAAACTCGCGTTAATCGGTTCAATGTAAGTTCGATCTGCAATATCTGGATCGGTCATTATTGTTGCCGGATTCGAGTTGATTAAGATGGTGCGATAACCCTCCTCTTTAAGGGCTTTGCATGCTTGAGTTCCAGAATAATCAAATTCACAGGCTTGTCCGATAATGATTGGTCCAGCGCCAATGATTAAAATGGTTTTTATATCAGTTCTTTTTGGCACGATTAACTATTAGTTGATGGTTATTAATCAATTTATGAAGTCATTATTAATAATAGTCTCAAAAAAAGGGCTTAATTTTCATATTTTTATGAGAATTAAGCCCTTAAGAAACTTTTAATAGTCAGTTAAACTAAATAAGAAATATAAATTTACTCTTCTATAACAGTTACAGAGCGACGGTTTTTAGCCCATACTTCTTCTCCATCACCAACGAAAGCTGGTCTTTCTTTTCCATAACTAATTGTTTTTATTCTTGAAGCATTAATACCTTTTTTGACTAAATATTGTTTAGCGGAATTAGCCCTTCTTTCTCCAAGTGCCAAGTTATATTCCCTAGCTCCCCTTTCGTCACAATGACCTTCCAATATTATTTTTATGTTAGAATCACTTTTTAACCAAGATGATTGATTATCAAGAATTTTCTTAGCGTCAGAAGTTAGTCCAGATTGATTGACGTCGTAAAATACTCTGTCGCGAACTTCGACTTCTTCAATTTCCTCTTGGACTTCTTGGTTGATTTCCTCAGCAGCTGCCTCGCTATCTACGACATCAAAATCTTGAACGTCTTGAGGAATCTTATATTCCTGGTCAGAAAATTGATCAGAATCAATATCTTTCGTTGCTTTTCCTCCACATGAAGCAAGAGAAAATATAGCGATAATTAAAATGATTGAGGATAGAAATTTTTTCATAATTTGATGTTGGTTTGGATTTAAGTAAAATAACAAAGATCGCGGATTTTGAATTCAAGTACTATGTTTGTCAAGAAGGAATCATACAAATCATCACTATATTATTTAAGCCCCTAATTCATATGCGTCATGTAGAATTCTGACCGCTAATTCGCCATATTCTTTTGGAATCAGAACTGAGATTTTAATTTCAGAAGTTGAGATTAGTGAAATACTAATTCCTTTTTCAGCCAGAGTTTTGAACATTGTATGAGCAACCCCAGAATGGCTAATCATACCAACTCCAATAACTGAAATTTTAGCAATGTTTTCATCAATTTTTAATTTTGCATATTTAAGCGAGTCCTCAATTGAGATAATTGCCAATTTAGCTCTTTCCAATTCGTCATTTGGAATAGTGAATGTGATATCTACTAATTTTCCATCAGCACTGATATTTTGCACAATCATATCAACATTAACTTCATTTTCGGCAAGAGATCCAAAAATTGAAGATGAGAGTCCGGTGCAGTCAGGCATTCCAACTAATGTTAACCTAACATCATTTTTGCTGTAACTAATTCCTGTAATTAAACGTTTTTCCATAATTTCCTCGTTGCTTACTAAAGTTGTTCCCGGATTTTCCGAAAAAGTTGATAAAACTTGCACTCTTACATTGTGGGCCATTGCCATGGCAACGGATCTAGTTTGTAAAATTTTAGATCCAGAATATGCCATTTCCAGCATTTCCTCAAAAGAAATCTGATTTAACTTTCTAGCTTTGTCAGTGATTCTTGGGTCAGTAGTGTAAACACCTTCTACGTCAGTATAAATATCGCATCTATCAGCTTTTATCGCAGCAGCAATTGCCACGGCAGAAGTATCGGATCCGCCTCTTCCTAGTGTTGCAATGCGGTTTTCTTCTTCAACAATTCCCTGAAATCCAGCAACAACAATTACGTCATATTCTTCGAGCGCTTCTAGTAGTTTTTTACCATCAATTTTATCAATTCTGGCTTTGCCAAAAACATTGTCAGTATGAAGGGGTATTTGCCAGCCAAGAAATGATCTAGCTTTGAATCCTTCACTCTGAAGCTGTAAGGATAATAGCCCGGAAGTCATCTGCTCTCCAGTAGCAACTATTGAGTCATATTCAGCAAGGGCTTGTTTGTTTTGCAATTTCGAAACTTGATTGCAATATTCAACTAGTTTGTTTGTGACCCCAGACATTGCGGAAACAACAACCACAACTTTGTTTCCTAGGTCTATTTCTTTTTTTACTTTTAAAGCAACTTTTTTAATTCGGTCAATGTCACCTACGGAGGTTCCTCCGAATTTTTGAACTATTAAAGACATTTGAGTATTTTTTTGAAATATTTTAAGGCGCTAGTATTTTATTAATTGAAATTTTTTGATCAATATAAAATCTCTCAAGCGTCAAGAATTACTAAGAAATTAGTTTTTCAATATCATTAATGGATTCTTTCGTAATATTCGATGAATCATCTTTTGAAATTTTAACGGCGTTACTCTCAACAATTTTCATTGCGGATTCAATTATGCTGGATTTTAATTCTCTAATAGCCTTATCTTCCTCTGCTTTTATCCTCTCTTTGCTTAAAAGAGTTCTTTTTTTAATTTCCTCTTCTAGTGATTTTTGAGAATCTTTCAAAAGATTTTCTCCTTCAGATTTAGCATCATCAATCAATTTTTTACAATAAATAAGGGAAGATTCGTATTGCTTTTTTGATTCTATGAGCAACTTTTCAGCTTGGTTTTTGAGATCCTGAGCTTGAGAAATTTGATCGGCAATCCTTTTTGATTGGTCATCTAGTAGGGAAGTGATTTTTGGCATAACATATTTTAACATTAGTAGAAAAAATATTAAGAATGATATTGTTAACCAAAATTTAGGATCTGAAAAAATCATTTTTTATGAATTTAATTAATTTTGTTTGTAAAAAATTTACTACCAATTTCATTGGCTAGATCATCGATAGCTTGTTTTTGATCATTTTCTAAACCTTCCTTGAAATCAGAAATTTCTTTTTTTGATTCTTCAGATATTTTAACGATCTCCCTTTTTAAATTGTGCAAATTTTTCTCTTTCTCAATTCCTGCTTGTTTTATGAATTGTTCAATTGTGGCTTTGTATTGAGATGCTGATGTATCTTTTAGAGATTTTGAGGTTAACACTATTTTATCAATTTCTTCCTGAAGCTTGAAAGAGATTGAATTGTTTTTCTCAATTCCAATATTTCTTGTTTGAAAAATATCCCTTATTCTCGGTAAAAAAACCCTACTCATTGCGACATATAGAGCGCCAAAGCAGATTGCTAGCCAGAATATCTGTGATGCGAATGATGATGGATCGAATTGAGGCATGATAATGTTAAGAATTATGAATCATGAATCACGACCAACAATTGATAAAAAGATATCTAATTAGAGATCGTGATTGATGAATATTTTAAGTTTTAAGCAAACAAGACTAAGAATGCCAAAAGAACAGCAAAGATACCCATTGCTTCTGCTAAACCAACTGCGATATAGATGTATTTCTCGATTTTAGCTGCAGCTGAAGGGTTTCTAGCTAAGCTATTAAAGAACGCAGCAAAGATGTTTCCAATAGCTATTGCAGCTCCTGCCATGCCGATTGAAAGTAATCCGACGCCGATATATTTTAAAGATAAAAGTTCCATAGTTTTAAAAAGTAAGATTAATAAAAAATTTGCTCAATTTGATTTCATGTTTTAACTAAAATATCCCCAAAGTTAATAAATCAACTTTGTTTAAAACATTAATCAAACTAAAGCAAATGCTGTTAATGCTGTTTTGTGGTTTCACCTAAATAGGCACACACCAAAACCGCAAAAATATAAGATTGCAAAACTGCAACAAACAATTCAAATCCGGTCATGATGATTGCAAAAATCATCGGAAGGACTCCTGCAATACCAAATGATATAGCCCCTAAGCTTACGATGAAACCTGCTACAACTTTCAAAAGAACATGCCCGGCAACTATATTAGCAAAAAGCCTAACAGACAAAGTGATTGGTTTGATTAAGAATGAGAAAAATTCTATAAGGAAAATTAAAGGAGCCATTAACTTCGGAACTCCTGACGGTAAAAACATGTGAAAAAATCCTCCAAAACCATTTCTAACAATTGCAAATATTGTAATAGTTAGAAAAGCAACCATAGCGAGAGCAAAAGTCACTATCAGATGACTTGTAACTGTGAAGCTGTAAGGGGTCATTCCTAAGACATTACATAATAATATAAAAATAAATAAGCTGAAAATTAGGGGAAAAAATTTATTTCCCTCATTTCCAATGCTGGTTTTTACCATATTGAGAATAAAATTATAAATTGATTCCGCAATAACTTGAAGTCTAGATGGGACTAAAGATTTTTTTCTGGTAGAAAATATCATGAACACAATAATACAAATCGTGCTCAAAGCCATGTAGAGTGATGAGTTTGTAAAGCTGATGTCAAATATTCCAATTTTTAAGTCAAAAATTTTACTTATTTCAAACTGGTCAAGAGGACTGTGTTTTTCGTGAGATTCTGCGGACATTAAAAATATTTAGGAGGGTTGTTCAAAGTGCCGGCAATTCTTCTAAAAGAGGGAAAAAAGTCAAGATAAATAATGACCTATTTAAAAACTTTCTTTGCGCTTAAGAAATTTTACTAAGCACAAATAAATAATGGTCTATTTTTTACAAAATTTACATATTAATTTCTTTGCAAAATAATCAGTTGAAATTTTTCCACCACCAAATACTACTATTGTAGATAGTAGGAAAAACCAGTAGAAATGTTCTGGATTTTGAAAAACAAGCGTTTGAATAACTATAGTCATAACAATTAACGGCAGTGCAGACAATCTGCTAAAAATACCCATAGCTAGTAGAAATGAACATCCAATTTCAAAAATAATTGCTGAATATGCAGCAAATACTGGAGAAATTATTGGTAGGGCATATTCATATTCAAAAAGAAGAATGGTGGAATCTATATTTGATGTTTTTGTTAGTCCGCTTTTTAAGAAGATAATTGCAATCCATATTCTGATTGCCAAAAGTAACAATGGGGCAATGTATTTTTCGAGAATATTGATTGATTTATTGTTAATGATTTTGATGTCTCTTTGAAGATTATGCATTTTTTCACATTTATTGGACATAATTGATTTTATATTGATTAATAAGACTAATTTATTCCTTAACAAAGTTAATTAGCATTTTAACTTCATTATTTCTCTTTTGGAGACTATTTAAGGAAGAATTTAGGGAAGTATTTTTGTTAAAATATCAAACGACTCTTTGAAAGATTTGATAATTCAGGAGCAAAGAATCATAATTACTTACTAATTTAATTTTACAATGTTTAAAAAACTAATCTTAACCTTTTTCTTCTTGATGCAAAGCAACAACTCTTTTACTCAAGAATTGAAGGGAAAATTTGCTGATTGGAGTATTTTTGTTTATGATAATGGCAACAAAAAAATTTGCTATATGACTTCTCTGCCAATTAAAAAAAATGGAAATTATTACCAGCGTGGTGAGCCTTATTTTCTAGTTACAAATTCAAATGACAATATTGATGAGATCACCATTTCTTCTGGATATAATTATAAGGAATTTTCGGAAGTTGAGTTGTCGTTTGGATTAAAAAAATTTAACATCTTCACCTATAAAAATCTATCTTGGTCAAATAGCAAAACCGACGATATCGATATTATCAAGGAGATGAAAAGAAATTTAGATATTGTGGTTAAGGGGCTTAATAAAAAAAATGAATATTCCAGCGATACATATTCTCTGATTGGCTTTAATCAGGCATTTAGAAAAATGAAAGAGGCATGTCAATAAAATACAATCTTTTTCACAATGAGTAGATAAATGCTATTTTAAAACAACATTTAGTCAGTTAAAGATTTTTCTAAAGTTTTAAATATTAATTATCAATTTTTTATCCTTGCGCAAGATCAGAATCTAGGAATCATCCACGACAGACTTAGGAATTTATTTTTTGTTGCACAATCCACGGATTCCATCTTTCACCAGGATATCAAATCGGGAGATAAATTATTAATTAATTTACTCACCTATTTGAAAAAGAGTCATAAAATATATTTATTTTTGCCTTTCTAAATATCTCAAATATCCCAGCAAAAGTACGAAACAAAGCGTTAAACAAGCTATTATGGTTAGATGTAGATATTCCTTTATTTGTTCTTGATTTTCTCCAATAAAATATCCCAAATAAGTCAATATTGTTACCCATATCGATGATCCTAAAAAAGTATAAAAACAGAATTTTCTGAAATTCATCCTAGCAATTCCGGCGGGCAGGGATATGTAGTGTCGAACCCCAGGGATCAATCTTCCTGTGAATGTTGAAAAGGACCCATGTTCATTAAAAAACTTCTCAATCTCAACGATGGTTTTTTCTTTCATGAAAAAATATTTACCGATTTTTAGCAAAATTGGCCTTCCGCAATAAACTGCTAAATAATAGTTGAATATTGCCCCAAATAAATTTCCAATTACCCCAACAAAAATTATCAAGTGGATATTGAATTTACCCGCAGAAGCGGCAATTCCAGCAGGAATCATGATTATTTCACTTGGAATAGGAATGAAAGTGCTCTCAAGAAACATTCCAATAAAAATTCCTAAATAGCCAATCTTGTCGACAAAAATCACTAGATAATCCAATATTATTTGGAAGTAACTGGTTAAAATTTCCATCATGATTATTTAAGCAGCTTTTGAACAAAAGAAGAGATGTATTCTTTTTCTGTTTTGTTTTGTTTCTTAGGTGAGTTGATTAGATTGATAATTTTTTGATAAGTTTCATTCAGGTCTTCATTTATTAGAACGTGATCATATTCATCAAAATGACTCATTTCATTTTTGGCTTTTTGCATTCTTTTTAAAACCACCTCCTCACTATCTTCAGCTCTGGTTTTCAGTCTTCTGTGTAATTCTTCCATGGAAGGAGGGAGGATAAATAGGCTAATAACCTTTTCTTTGTCAATTTTTTTGACGATTTGTCTAGCTCCTTGCCAGTCAATATCAAATAAAACTGAGTTGTTATTTATTAATTGCTTATCAACTTCTTGATTTGGGGTTCCATAATAATTATCAAATACTATGGCATGTTCAATAAAATGGTCGTTTTTTAGCATTTCTTGGAATTTGTTCTGAGAAATAAAAAAGTAATGTTGTCCATCAATTTCTGATCGTCTTGGAAGTCTTGTTGTTGCTGAAACCGATAGTTTTATGTTGGAATTATTTTTGATCAACATCTTGCAAAGAGTTGATTTTCCAGCGCCAGAAGGAGAGGATATAATGATTAAAATAGGGGAGGTTGGCATGAGTAAGTTAGTGATAAGTTGTGAATTATGAGTGGTTGGTGTTTTTACTCATAATTCACAACTAATAATTATTTAATTTACTCGTCTTTAATTATAGATATGTCTGGAGCATCAATTGCTTTCATACCAACAACGTGATAACCGGAATCAACATGGAGAACTTCGCCAGTAACTCCTGACCCCAATTCGCTTAATAGGAAGACGCCAGAACCACCAACATCTTTCAAGTCGATGTTTCTTTTTAGTGGGGAATTATATTCATTCCATTTAAAGATATATCTAAAATCTCCAATTCCGCTTGCAGCAAGAGTTTTTACTGGTCCGGCAGAAATTGCGTTAACGCGAATATTGTCTTTTCCGCAATCTGCAGCAAGATATCTAACGCTGGCTTCTAAAGCTGCCTTTGCAACACCCATAACATTGTAGTGGGGAACAACTTTCTCAGCACCATAATAGCTCAAAGTGATAACTGATCCACCGCCAGCAGCTTTCATCAATTTTTCACCCGCTTTACAAACTGCAACCAAAGAATAGCATGAAATATTCATGGTATTTGCAAAGTTGGCTGGAGAGGTGTCAAGGAACCTGCCTCGAAGTTCATCTTTATCAGAATATGCGATGGCATGAACTATAAAGTCTAGCTTTCCCCATTTCTTTTCAAGTTCAGCAAAAACAGCGTCAATGGAAGATTGGTCCGTTACATCACAAGGAAGAATTATGTCGGATCCAAGTGAATTTGCCAAAGGCTCAACTCTTTTTTTTAAGGCATCTCCTTGGTAAGTGAACGCTAAGTCAGCACCATATTTTTTTGCTTCTTGAGCAATTCCCCAGGCAATTGAGCGGTTATTTGCAACGCCCATAATCAAACCTTTTTTTCCTTGTAAAACTGTCATTATGTTAAAAATTTATGGTTAGTAATTAATTATTAAGAGTAAAGCCAAGATAATTTTTGTTGGTTATTTTTTTCGAAGATGTTGATTTTTTCTTTTTTCTGCAAAGTCAAACCAATGTCGTCAAGACCTTCAATCAAGCAATGTTTGCGGAATTGATCAATGTTGAATTTGTAAGTTTTGTTCCCGGCTCTTATTTCTTGGTTTGGTAGATTGATGTTGAAATTATTTTCCGGATCATTTGCCAAATTCATCAATTCTTTAACCTGATTTTGCTCTAGGGCAATTGGCAAAATTCCATTTTTAAAACAATTATTGTAAAAAATGTCAGCAAAAGATGAGGCTATAACGCATTTGATTCCAAAATCAAATAATGCCCAAGGGGCATGCTCACGGCTTGATCCACATCCAAAATTACTTCCGGAGATTAATATTTGAGAGTCTTTGTGAGATGGCTTATTCAGGATAAAATCATCAATTTCAACATCATTTATGTCATATCTCATTTCATGAAAAAGATTTTTACCTAAGCCGGTTCTTTTTATGGTTTTGAGGAATTGTTTGGCTATAATCATGTCCGTGTCAATATTGACAAGGTCCAGCGCTGCTGCCTTTGCTTCTAGGGTTATAAATTTTTCCATTTTCTAAAGATAAGCTGATTTAGTTTCTAATTAAAAAACCGAATTAAAACAATTATTCCTTAATTTACAAGTTTTTTAAGGAATTAAATATTCATCATGTTTTTTTAAAAAAATAGGATTGATTTAGTAATGAGAACTTCATAGATTAAACGCTCCTTAAAACTAGAAATGCATCAAATGGCGATTATTAACCTCATCCTTCACAATCTATTCGCTTTCGTTGTCATTCTTTCTATAATCGTTTTTATTCACGAATTCGGGCATTATATCATTGCTAAAATTTGTGGAGTAAAAGTCGAACAATTTTCAATTGGTTTTGGAAAAGAGCTATTTGGGTGGAATGATAAGTCTGGAACAAGGTGGAAATTCAGTCTCTTACCATTTGGTGGATATGTGAAAATGTTTGGTGATAAAAACCCAGCATCTATAGTCGATTCGACTGAAGCTGAAAAAATGACTGATGAAGAAAAAAAAGTCTCATTTTATTTTCAAAATGTTTATAAGAGAATTGCCATTGTTTCGGCGGGACCAATTGCAAATTTTCTACTTTGCATAGTTTTGCTGACGGCAATTTTCAAGACCCAAGGATTAACTCATGTCTTGCCAATTATCGATCAAGTTCAAGAAAAAAGCGCTGCTTTTGAAGCTGGAATTCTTATTGGAGATGAAATTTTGGAAATTAATGACAGTAAAATTGATGATTTTGAACAAATAAGAAAAATAGTGATTGAAAATGGTGAAAAACCATTAGAGATCATCTTACGAAGAGATAAAAAAATCATAAATGTTGAATTGACTGCTATAATGTCGGTTTCTGAAAATATATTTGGCGATGAATACAAGGTCCCGTTAATTGGTATTGGGGCTACTCAATTTGAATATACCAAGTTAAATATTGGAAGTGCATTTATTCACGCCAACATTGAAACTTACAATTTGTCGGTTGCTGTCGTAAAAGCTCTCGGGGAATTGATCACCGGCCAGCGCAGCATAAAAGAACTTAGTGGCCCTGTAAAAATTGCTGAATATTCAGGAAAGTCAATGTCACAAGGATTTATAGTTGTTTTGTGGTTTATGGCCATGATTTCGGTAAATCTTGGTGTGGCGAACTTATTGCCAATTCCAGCCCTTGATGGTGGGCATCTATTCTACTATATTATTGAAGTTATTCGCGGTAAACCTCTT
>JBLHTM010000034.1:0-12556 GCA_047627215.1 Rickettsiales bacterium
AAAAGAATAAAGAATAGATTGATTAAGAATTGTAGGCGGATATTTTTCCTCATGAGGTACCGGATCCGAGAGTTTCTAAGGCAGCAAAGCTACCTAAGAAACTCTATGTCCGGCATGACGGTAATTCGTGATGGTAAATTGTGGTAGTAATTCATGATTTTAACTTTTTTACAATTTATGCTTGGGCACCAAGGTGGTAATTGGTTTACCCACTCATTTTGAAAAAGAGCCAAAATAAATGATATTTTTATTAAAAGAGCCCGAATAAAACACAACTCCTATTTCAAAAGAAATAACAAAATAATTGTCAAATAGCAAATAGATACTGAGGATACAACTATGATTACCAATCTATTTGATAAAATTGAGATTAGTTTAAAATCAGAAAATTTTGCATAATACACAAAAATCAAAACCCCTAGCAAAACAATAGAATAGACAAGGGAGTAAAAACCCCCATTAACACAATTCAATAATTCAAAAAAGACACACATAAAGATAATGGGCGCCAAAAAATTAATCATCGCCACCAACAATTTATCACTTCCCATTTTTTCCTCACAAATAAATTACACCACTAAAAACACAGGCAATAAAAAACCTCATAGTTAATTAAAACTATGAGGTTTTTTAATAGTTCAATTCAAAGAAGAATCTACCTAGTTAGTAGGGTCAACTCGGAAAGATAAAGCACATTCAACCGTTCCTGTAACGGTTGTGTAGTCAGTTTCGCTATTGCAATCACTCAGACCAAGTCCGTTAGAAAGAACAATGGAAGCTGATCCAGGTGCAGTAACTTGAAGATTTGCTGTTGAATTACCAGCAGATCTAACCACACCGGTTCTTGGTGCGCCATCATCAGATTTAGTGTCAATCGACAAAGCGTCAATTGGTGATAGCACTGCTGTAGGTCGAATATTCTGAGTAGCTATACTATTAGCTATTCCTGGAGAGGTAACGGAGCCAGTAAGAATAACAACATTTTGAGGTGTTGCTTCTGCAGCAACATTGTAACCACTTACATAACCAGTCACATAGTCAAATGCCCAACCAGCATTAGACAATCTGGATGCCGGGATACCAGATGCTCCATCAATGGCAGCTACCGCTGTTCCACCAGGAGTCATAATGTAAGTAGCAGTCAGCGTACCAGAGGCAGCGGCGTTAGCATTTCCAGCGGTAAATGAGGAATCAACAAATCCACCATTTATCAAATGTTGCCAAGCGATGTTTCCTTCTAGACGATTAGCAACAACGCCAGCTGCGGCAGCGCCGAAGTGGGAAATTTGTCCATCAGAGTTACCAAATGCTCCAGCAGGAGACATTGTTCCAAGAGGGGTGCTAAAATCTCCAGGAAGAGCTTCGAATCTTTCGAAGAAACCATTAACTGCGGTTTGATATCCTCTCGCTTCAGTCATGACAGAGCGAAGTTGAGCGTTCTTGATCAAAGCTGAACCACCAGTAACACCAGCGATCAAAAGACCAATGATGATAAGAACGATAGCAAGCTCAATCAATGAAAACGCTTTCTTCTTTGTTGTAAATGTTTTTTTGTTCATAAATTTATTGAAGTTAAAATTATTAGGGGAAAGTGAATAAAAAATTATGATTTAAGCCATTTAAAGTTTAATAAAAACATAATCCTTAAAATGAAACCTTCAATCAATATCTATATGGTTTCAATTATATATCATGCGATCATTAACCACAACTTATATTTATATTTATTTACAATAGCCTTATGTAATAAGGTTTAACAATTAAAAATGT
Organism: Rickettsiales bacterium; assembly: GCA_047627215.1. Taxonomy (GTDB): domain Bacteria; phylum Pseudomonadota; class Alphaproteobacteria; order Rickettsiales; family UBA1997; genus JAJTCH01. The sequence goes on from JBLHTM010000034.1 coordinate 1,771, forward strand.
CAACAAAAGGGCTCTTTTTCAAAATAAACTGGTAAATTAATTGCCACCCTAGTACCAATCATGCATTGTAAAAATTTACCACCACTAGTTCCCACAATCTTTTACCATCAAGAGTTACATCACGAATTAACGTCATGCCGGACATAGAGTTTCTTAGGTAGCTTTGCTGCCTTAGAAACTCTCGGATCCGGTACCTCATGAGGAAAAATATCCGTCTACAATTTCTTGGTTCATCTATTCTTTAAAGAGATCCTCGATCCTGACTCACAAGATCCTCACTTTCGCGAGGATGACGATTATGTGAGTATGGCTATTCTGTGGAGGATGTAAAAATGGAAAATAAGATGATTATAAATAAGATTTTGCCACTCAAATTAGGTTATTTTCATAAATAAGGCAAAGATCACTTTTTAAGTGGATAATTAATTTACCCACTTATTTTGGAAAAGAGCCAACAAAACAATCAAAATTAACTGCGGTAATCCTTATTAATTTTAATATATCCTTCAGTCAAATCACATGTCCAAACTTTCCATTTCCCTTCCCCAATATTAACATTCACCATAATACCAACTTCTTTTCCAGTTAAATATTGATGAACCAGATTCTCATCATAGCCACTAACCAATTCACTGTTCTTTACAATTTCAAAATCACCAATCTTAATATCAATATTTTCGACCGCAATTTCTTCTCCAGATTTACCAATCGCCATCACAATCCTCCCCCAATTAGGATCCTCGCCAGCAATCGCAGTTTTAACTAAAGGAGAATTGGCAATTGAAAGAGCTATATTTTTAGCTGCCTTATCAGAATCCGCACCAACAACCTCAATCTCAATCAACTTAGTTGCTCCCTCACCGTCAATGACAATCATCTTAGCAAGCTCAAGCATAACTCCCTTAAAGGCTTTTTTAAAAATTTCCAAATCATCACCTAAAATCTCCTCACCTTCATTGCTAGAAAAAGCCAAAACAGTGTCATTGGTAGAAGTGTCGGAATCGACAGTAATAGAATTAAAAGTTTCCTCATTAGTTTCACTCAAAATTTTCTGCAAATTGTGCGCACAAATATTAGCATTAGTAAATACATACCCCAGCATTGTCGCCATATTCGGAGCAATCATGCCAGAACCTTTGGCAATTCCATTAATTACCACCTCCCTACCAGCAATATTAATTGTGCGTGAAGTGAATTTCGCAAAAATATCGGTAGTCATTATCGATTTTGCCGCCTTTTCCCAGCAATATTCACTATCAGTCATTTGCGCAGACATCTCGCCAAATTTACTGGTAATCAATTCATCCTCAAGATTCTCACCAATAACTCCCGTTGAAGATGTAAAAATCTCACCTGCGTCACAATCTAATATTTCCGCCGCTTTTTGAATAATTCTATTAGCTGATTCAAAGCCGTTTTTCCCAGTAAAAGCATTAGCATTTCCAGAATTAACAACCAAACCACGCGCTTTTCCACCAACTAAATGATTTTGACACAAAGTTATCGAAGCTGCTTTCATGGAAGATTTCGTGAAAACTCCAGCCACCGAGGTTCCTTCTGGAAAACTCACCAAAAGCAAATCATCACGATCTTTGTATTTGATACCTGTATTTGATGTTGAAATTTTTATATTTTTTATGGTCTTCATTTTTTGAAATTATTTTAGGTTCTGTCGAGTTTTTTACTAAAAAAGCTATTAATTTTTAAGCCAGTCAATATTGTCTTCTCCAAAATCAAATTCAACCGAATTTCCAATATGAAAAAGAACAGAACTCAATCTTCAGCCAAAAGCCAACGTCAATTGCAAATCGGTGAACAGGTCAAACGAATTTTTGCAGAAATTTTTCTACAAGATAATTTGTTTTCCAATAAAAAAATCCACATCACAATCCTACAGGCAGACGTCAGCCCTGATGGGAAAAATGCCAAAATTTTCATTAACGTCTTTGGCTGTGACGATGCTAAAAAAATTAACGCTGAACTAAAACAAATAACTCCTTACTTACGAGGAAAAATATCCGCAAAAGTCAATTTGCGACACACTCCAGAATTACTATTCATAATCGATAAAACCGAAGCGCACGCAAACAAAATTGAAGATTTATTAGCTCAAGAAAGCAAAAAATTTTCCTAATTTGAAAATCTGTTAGTAATCGGATATCTTCGAGCTTTATCAAAAGGCATTTTCGAGATATTGCACCCCAAAACCGACTGCTTTCTTTTATATTCGCTATTCAAAAACAGCCTATTAATTTTCACAACCAACTCCTCACCAAATCCAGCCCTCACAACATCCTTGATTGATTTTTGCTTCTCAATTAGCTGATACAAAATTTGATCCAAAATTTCATAACTTGGTAAAGAATCGCTGTCTTTTTGATTATCCCGAAGCTCAGCAGTTGGCTCTTTGGTTATAATATTCTCTGGAATTAAATTGAGTTTCAAATATTTTGAAATTTCAGGAATGTTCTCATTTCGCCATTTAGAAATTGCAAAAACCTCAGTTTTGTAAAGATCTTTAATGGGATTGAACGCCCCACACATATCCCCATAAATCGTCGCATATCCAACCGCCATTTCTGATTTATTTCCTGTTGATAAAAGCAAATTTCCAAATTTATTGGACAAAGCCATCAAAATATTTCCACGAATTCGAGATTGAATATTTTCCTCAGTAGTGTCTTTTTCTACACCTTCAAATTGCTCTTCCAACGCCTGATTAAGAGCATTAACAGAATTTTCAATATTAATAATATCCAATTCTACCCCTAAATTCCTCGCAGCTTCAAGAGCATCATTCATGCTCGCCTCAGAATTAAATTTTGACGGAAGAGCCACTAATTTAACATTTCCACTTCCCAGAGCATCAACTGCAATATTTGCCACTAAAGCAGAATCAATTCCACCAGACATTCCAATCAACACATTTTTAAAGCCATTTTTGGCAACGTAATCACGAAGAGCGATAATTGTGGCATTGTAGATCCTTTGATATTTCGACGAATGATCAACTACCGAATTTTCAATTCGCATTGATGATTTAGTGATCTCGACAACATGTTGATCTTCCTCAAACTCCTTCATTTTCAAAACCACCTCACCATTTTCATCCATCGCAAATGAACCACCATCAAAAACCAATGAATCTTGACCCCCAACTTGATTGAGATAAAGAACTGGTTTGTTCAAGTTTTTAATGAAATTTTTCACCACCAAAATTCTTTCTTCCGATTTTTCAAAATCAAATGGCGAAGCATTGATTGATATGATTGCGTCAAAGTTTTTGTCGCCGAGAAGGAAGGCGTTTTTTGTTTTCCAAATATCCTCACAAATCAAAACCACCAACTGAAAGCCGCGAAACTGAAAATTTGTCAAAGTTGGGGCAGCAGAAAAATGTCTTTGTTCGTCAAAAACTCCATAATTTGGCAAACAAGTTTTTGAGGCAATAGTAACAATTTCACCGTCTTCAATCACCAAAGCACAATTGTGTAATGATTTATTTTTATTACCCAAAAGATAAGGAGCCCCAAACAAAATTGCGGTTTTTTTCCCTAAAGTTATATCTTTTATTTCTTCAATTTTTATCAAAATTTCATCTAAAAAATTCCTCTTTTCCAGCAAATCCTCAGGCGGATAACCAGTGAGAGAAAGCTCTGAAAACACCGCCAAATCCACATTATTTTTCGAAGCTTGAGCGTATGATTCAATAATTTTCTGGCAATTACCATTAAGGTCGCCAACAGTAAAATTGAGTTGAAAGAGTTGAATTTTTAGCTCGGACATGTCTGGCTCTCGTAAAAACAATTGATCAAATCTTTTATTTGGGGGATTTCTTTCAAAGTGTTGATTTTGGCGCGAAATTCGGCACCTCCACGAAGTCCGGAAGAATACCAGCCAATATGCTTCCTAGCCAGTAACATTGCCACTTGCTCTCCGTAATGCTCGACCATTTCATCAAAATGATCCAAAACAATTTTTTGCTGCTCTGTCAAATTTGGAATTTCAACATCAAGACCTGCAAGCTGATGACTGATCTGATTGATCAACCAGGGCTTTCCGTAACAAGCGCGACCAATCATGATTCCATCAGCTTCAGACTGTCTTAAGGCTTCTCTTGCATCATCGGAATTTTTAATATCACCATTAGCAATAACAGGAATTTTCACCGAATTTTTCACATTGCCAATCAATTCCCAATTTGCCGTCCCGTTGTACATTTGACATCTGGTGCGACCATGAACAGTCAGCATTTGAATCCCAACATCTTCAGCTTTTTTTGCCAAAGTTGGTGAATTTAGATTTTCAGTGTTCCACCCCAAACGCATTTTCATTGTTACTGGGATTTTAACTGCTTTAACCACCGAATCCATGATCCTTGTAGCAAGATCCTCATCTTTCATCAATGCACTTCCTGCAAAACCATTAACCACCTTTTTAACAGGACAGCCAAAATTAATATCAATGATATCAGCTCCCAAATCCTCATTTATTTTTGCCGCTTCAGCCATCACTTCAGGGTCACAACCAGCCAATTGAACCGACATTGGAAAAATAGCCTCATCTTTTTGACACTTCTTTAAAGAATCCTTGGTTTTAATAATCATGGCACGAGACGCAATCATTTCAGAAATGACCAAGCTAGCCCCAAAAGATTTCACTAAGCGACGAAAGGGCAAGTCGCTAACTCCAGACATTGGCGCCAGAAGGACATTGTTTTCAAGCTGGATATTTCCGATTTTTATGCTCATTTATTTTTATTCAACGATTATGCAGTCAGACTTCGATTTTCCGGCTTGGAAAATGAATTTATGACAAAATTTTTCCGCATCAATTTGATCTCTAAAATCACCAATTTGCAGACGGTAGAAAGTTCCTTTCGACCCCAAGATAACCTCACTAATAAAATGATTTAAATTATTAAATAAGCTGGGGTGAGTTTCGCTGAGTTTTGACCAATAATTTTCCGCCGATTCCCTTGATGTTAGCGCAACCAACTGAACCCGAGACAAACCTCTGGTTGGTTCTTTATTAACAGAATTACTTTTAATTGGTACATACTTAGATTTATCCGAAGAAGAGCTTATTTGCTTTACCGCTTCATCCGTTTGATAAACCATGATTGAGTTATTGTTTGTTGGTTCTTTTTTTGATCTTTTCGCCGGAGGCATTTCGCCCACAACAACTTTTGGGTTTTCTTTAATTACTTCTTTAGCTTTTGGAGTTTGAGATTTTTTAACGATCTTAACATCGTCTAAATTGTCACGAGCAAGATTTGAATTTCCGACAATGCTGTCGTAAATGGTTTTATCGATATTTTTGATATTTTCTCCATCACTTTTGGAAATAATTTTTATCGGTCCTTCTGGTGATTTTACCATCCTGACGCCATTTTCTTGGTCATGGTAGATAAAATAATAAGCGTTGATTGTGATGTAGATGAAGCTGATTATCGAAAACAAAACCGCGCCCAGCAATAAGGCTTTTTTAGCAACGATACCTAGGCGGTTTTGCTCTTCATCTTTTAAATATCCAAAATCTTCTCCTAATTTCATTAGCGCATTTCCTCTGGTGGATTGATGTTGAAAATTGACAAAGCAGAAAAAATTATCTTCATACAAGAAATTAAAAGATAAGCTCTAGCAGTAGTAATTTCTCGGTTTTCTGGAATGATAAATTTAAGATCTGAATTTTCAGATCCTTTATTCCAAAGGCTGTGAAATAAACCAGCTAATTCTTGCAGATAAAAAGCAATGCGATGCGGTTCGTAATGAGTAACTGCCATTTCAATAATTCTTGGATAATTTGCCAGTTTTTTAATCAAATCCATTTCCGCTTCATCGGTAAGATTTACCAAAATATTTTCGTCTATTTTCAAAATATCCAAATCCGGCATTTGCTCCTTAATGTTGCGAAGCACCGAACAACAACGAGCGTAGGCATATTGGACATAAAAAATCGGATTGTCTTTGGATTGCTCAACAGCCTTGACCAAATCAAAATCAAAAGGTGCATCGTTTTTTCGAGTCAACATGGTAAAACGCAAAACATCCGCCCCAACCTCGTCCAGAACGTCTTTAAGGGAAATAAAATTTCCAGAACGCTTGGACATTTTGAGTTGCTGACCATCTTTAACAAATTTCACCATCTGACACAAAATAACCTTCACCGAAGCCTTGCCATCAGTTATTGAGGTGCAAGCAGCTGACAATCTTTTAACATATCCAGCGTGGTCATAACCAAGTGGTAGAATCATTTTTGTCGCACCACGCTCATGTTTACTTTGTAAATACGCAATATCTCCAGCCAAATAGGTTGGGGTTCCGTCTGATTTTTTAACAACCCTATCTGAGTCATCACCAAAATCTGAACTACGGAATAATGTTTGATCTTCACCTTCTTCCAAATTTTCAGAAGCACGTTTTGAATCTTTCGGAGCTTCAATTCTTCCCTCGTAAACCAACCCTTTGACACGCAAAGTTTCAATTGCCGCTTCAATTTTTCCAGTCTCGTGAAGATTTTTTCTCTCCGAAAAGAGGGTGTCGTGCTTGATTCCAAGTTCCGCCAAATCGCCAACAATCATTTTCAACATTTCATCAACCACCAAATCACGAATAAGTGGCAAATATTCCTCTTGAGATTTACCAACTAAAGAATCACCAAATTTTTCTTTCAAAACCTCTCCAACTAGAATCAAATATTCCCCAGGATAAAGACCTTCAGTCATTTCAATTTTTTGCCCCAAAGATTGCAAATAGCGAAAATAAGCGGATTTAACCAGAGTAGTAATTTGGCTTCCGGCGTCATTTATGTAATATTCACGAGTGATTTTATGTCCGGTTTTTTCTAATAAATTTGCCAAAACGTCACCATAAATTGCACCACGAGCATGGCCAATATGCATAGGTCCAGTTGGGTTTGGGGAGGCGTATTCTAGATTGATCAACTCCGATCCTGAGTCTAATTTTGGCAACTCAAATTCTTCTTGTTGCAAAACTTCACTTAAGAAATTGAGCCAAATTTTGCCATGTAAAGTGATGTTAATAAACCCCGCTCCAGCAATTTTCACTTCCTTAATATCTGGATTATTTTCCAATTTTTTAATGATTCTAGCAGCCAAATCTGCCGGTCTTTGTGAGAATGATTTACACAAAACCATCGCCGCGTTTGTGGCTAAATCACCATGTTTTTTGTCCTTCGTCGGCTCAACCGTAAAAGCATCAAGTTGTTTTTGAGGGATTGTAACGAAAGATTCCGAGCCGAGCTCTTCAACGATCTGGATGAGATTATTTTTTAAATTTAAAAATATGTTCATTTCTTGGTTTTAGTGAGGAATTTAAAGGCGTGAAGGCTACATAAAATAAGTTAAAAAACAATAAATTCTTTCACCTAAAAAATAGGAAATTAAGTTTTTTCAAATAAGTTATTTTTGTGCTACCGGTAGCACAAAAATAACTTACGAAAAAATAATCAATCAATTTTCTTCATCACATCACCAAATAAAATCGCCGGAAGGCTACCACCAACCACTCTATTGGTGGCAGAATTGTCGTCATTTCCGACCCAAACCCCCAAAACATATTGATCACTAAAGCCAATAAACCAAGCATCTCGGTAGTTTTGGCTGGTTCCGGTTTTTCCATGAATATTTCTCGAAACATTTGCCGCTCTGCCAGTTCCGCTTTCCACCACCTCACGCAGCAATTCCTTCATTTTAATGACATTTTCTTCATCAATAATTTCAAATGGTTCGCTGAAGTTTTTTTCATACAGAAGTTCATCTCCGCCATAAATTTTTTCAACAAAATAAGGCAACACCGCCTCACCTCCACTAGCAATAGAAGCGTAACTATTGACCAACTCAAACAAGCTAACTTGAGCAGTTCCGAGAGCAAAAGTTGCATCATGATTGTCAATTTTTGAAGTAATTCCCATCTTCAAAGCGTTATTTAAAATATCATCTCGATTTAAAACTCCCGTCAATTGCACCGAAACTGAATTAAGAGATTTAGCAAAGGAATCCTTCAAAGTCACCTCACCGTAATATTTTTCATTGTAATTTTTTGGTGACCATTCCCCCAAAGAAAACTCCTTATCGTCCACCAAATCATCTGGTTCAAACCCATTTTGCAAAGCAGTCAAATAAACAAATATTTTAAATGCCGACCCCGCCTGCCTTTTAGAATAAATCGCCCGATTAAATTGACTTTTTTGATAATCTCGGCCTCCAATCATGGCTCTGATGGCCCCTTTTTTATCCATCAAAATCAATGCAATCTGACTTTTTCCCAATCTTGTTGGATATTTTCTAGCTAATCGATCTGTTTCCTTTTCAACAATTTCCTGCAAATTTTCATCCAAAGTGCTGATGATTGAAAATCTTCCATTATTTAATTGATCTTCAATCGACAAATAATCGCTAAATCTTTCCGCAACATAATCTGTGAAATAAAAGCGCTGCAATTTGTCACTTTGGTAGGAAATTGCCGATTTGAACTTTCCAGCTTCACCTCCTAAAAAACCAGCATTGGCCATGTTTTCAATAACTTGATTGGTTCTTTTTTGCGCTAATTTGTAGTTGTTTTTTGGAGAAAGTTTTGAAGGGGCTTTTAAAATTCCTGCCAACATCGCTGATTCATTCAAATTCAAATTCTCCACTTTTTTACCAAAATAATAGCGCGAAGCATTAGCAATTCCGTAATTACCCGAACCAAAATAAGCTCGATTCAAATAAAGCGCCAAAATCTGTTCCTTACTGAAAGTTCCTTCCAATCTTAAAGCCAAAACAAATTCCTGTATTTTTCTCTTAATGGTTTTCTCTGACTTCAAAAACATCCTTTTCGCCAATTGCTGCGTGATTGTACTGCCGCCCTGCACTATTCTTCCCGCTTTAAAATTGACCAAAAATGCCCGCGCAATTCCACCCAAATCATAACCAGAATGATTGAAAAACTTGCGGTCTTCTGTTGCCACAACTGCGTCGATCAGATGTGCCGGAATTTGATTAAATGTGATTTGATTGGCATAAAGATCACCAAGGGTAGTGATTTTATTTCCCCCAGAATAAAGAATTTCAACGACTTGCTTGTCATTTGCCGCTTGAATCTCTTCTAAAGTTGGCAAATCATGCAAATAATAGAATAAAATCCCCGCAAAAATAAATCCCGCCCAAATGGAAGAAACTATTAGCCATTTAAAGAAAAATTTAGAGAATTTGAGCATTTTAAAAATAGTGGTTAAGAATAAATAAATGAATTACACAATCATCGGTCACAAATTAATCAAAAGCAGTGAAGCAAAAATATCTGTGCAGGATCGAGGCTTTCGTTTTGGTGATGGAATTTTTGAAACTTGCCTAATCGAAAATGCAGTAATTTACAATTGGGACGCTCATTTTGCAAGGCTGGAGGCTGGTCTTAAAGCAATTAAAATCAACTTTGATGGATCGGATCTTTTATCTTCATCCCAAAAATTAATCACACAAAACCAGGTTAAGAATGGAATTCTAAGAATCTCCATCAGCCGAGGTGTTGGAAGTGCCGGATACAAACCTAATAACAACATCAAACCAACTTTAATCATTGAAACTTCTAAAAAACCATCAAAACCAGAATCGCCAATAAAATTGATGGTCAGCTCCTATCAAAAAACTTCACTTGAGTCTCTGCCAGTAAATTACAAATTAGCTAACGGATTAAATTCAACTTTAGTGAAAATTGAAGCTGAAGAAAATGGCTATTTTGATGGAATAATTTTGAATCAAAAAAATCACATTTGCGAAACTTCCAGCGCCAATATTTTTTGGATCAAGGATAATATTTTATTTACTCCTGATTTAAAATCAGGTTGCCTGTCAGGAACAATTAGGGAGAAAATAATTCAAATCTCACCTTTAAAAACAAAATTTTCAGAAGCAAAAATCACAGACCTTCTTGAAGCTGATGAGGTTTTTATCACCAATGTTGCTTTGAGAGTTTTGGCGATTGACGAGATTGGGGAAAGAAAATTTATTGATAAAAGAAATAGTGAGATTCTTAACAATTTACTTAAAGAAGATGCTTAATAACACCACTTACCATAACGCTTTGTCTTCGCCAGCGCTTGAAAATAAAAAATTTTCAAGATGCCAATCCCCACCTAAAGATGGGAATTGGCATAAGAAAACAATAGAGTGGATATGCCCACTAGAACTTGCTGTGCAAATATCAAATTCAACCTACAAAGAAAATTGGATTTTCCTTTATTCAGGCCTCTTTGAACAAATACCAAACTCAAAATCCTACATCGGTCTTTATCCAAAAAATGAGATTATTAGCGATGATTTTAATGATTTAGAGCGCTCTTTAAAAGAATCAGATGAGAAATATTTCGGATATCTAGGTTACGAGTTAAAAAACTGTTTAGAAGATTTAAAAAATTCAGAAAAATCATTCATTGATTTACCAAATTTGTGGATGATAAAATTCAACCTAATTCTAGAGTTCGACCACCACACAAAAAAAATATCAATATTTACCGTCATGCCGGAGCTAGATTTTCTTAATTGGCTTGAACAATTTAGAAAATCTCCATCCGGCACCTCAGAAGAAAAACTCAGCACCCAAAAAATCAAAACCCTAAACTGCAATTTCAGCAAATCAAACTACTTAAAAAAAGTAAAATCCATTCAAAAAAACATCGTCAATGGCGACATTTACCAAGCCAATTTAACTCGAAAATTTTTTGGTGAATTTTTAGAAAAACCAAAAAACCCATTCAACATTTTCCAAAACCTCAACCAAAAAAGCCC
>JBLHTM010000035.1:0-12555 GCA_047627215.1 Rickettsiales bacterium
AATCCCGCCAAATGGCTGGAAGATAAACTTTATGTACAGTGATTTTATCCTTGAATTATGCGAGTTAATCAACAAAGAAACACACTCATTAAATGACAATTAAACTCTTCAACAGCCTTTCTAAAAAAAAAGAAATCTTCACTCCAATTGATGAAAAAAACATCCAAATCTATGTTTGTGGACCAACGGTTTATGATCGACCACATATTGGCAATGCCCGTAGCATTGTAATTTATGATTTGTGGTTTCGCCTATTTTCAAAAATATTCCCAAAAGTAACTTACGTTCGCAATATCACCGATGTTGACGACAAAATAAACGCCGCTGCACTTGCAAAAAAAATCTCCATTCAAGATTTAACATCAGAAATCCTCAAACTCTTCTATGCCGATCTTTCAGCCCTAAATATCCTACCTCCAACCCACGAACCAAAAGCGACCGAAAACATTCCTGAGATGATTGCAATGATTGAAAGATTGATCAAAAACGGCAATGCCTATGAAAGCGAAGGGCATGTTTTATTTTCAGTCTCTAGTCACGAAAACTATGGCGAACTTTCCAGAAGAGTCACCGACGAGATGATTTCTGGATCTAGAATCGAAGTTGCAAACTACAAAAAAGACCCGCTTGATTTTGTCTTATGGAAACCATCTAGCCCAAATGATGACGTCTCATCAATTTTTGACAGCCCATGGGGGAAAGGTCGTCCAGGATGGCATCTAGAATGTTCAGCAATGAGCAACAAGTATCTAGGAGAAAATTTTGATATTCACGGTGGTGGAGCAGATCTGCAATTTCCTCACCATGAAAATGAAATCGCTCAAAGCAAATGCGCCAACCCAAATTCTCACTATGCAAAATATTGGGTTCATAACGGATTTTTGACCGTCAATGGCGAGAAAATGAGCAAATCACTGAACAATTTCTTCACTGTCAAAGATTTGTTGGATAAAAACATAAAAGGAATAGCAATTAGATATTTATTGCTCGCAACTCATTATCGCAAACCTTTAGATTTTAATGACAAAGCTTTGTTTGACGCTTCAAAATCAATTGAAAAATTTTATGGATTGACTGGATCTGTCAAAATTGACCTAGATTCAAAGATCAAAAATCCTTATTTGGGAAAAATTATTGAGGATCTAAGCGATGATTTAAACACTCCTTTAGCATTCAGCGTTTTGCACGAAATTGCCAAATTGATCAAAAATTCCACTGATGAATCAATCAAAAATAACCTAATTTTGAATCTAGCAGAATGTCTTGATTTTCTGGGCTTGTATGATGAAAATTATTTTTCACAACCTACCACAGATGATATTGATGAGGATTATGTTTTGATAAAAATCGCCGCCAGAAAATCCGCAAAAGCACAAAAAAACTGGGCAGAAGCTGATGCAATCAGAAAAGAATTGCTAGGTAAGGATGTTGTTTTGGAAGACGTTGCGGGAGGAGAGACTCTTTGGCACAAAAAATAAATATTTTTTATTTAGAAAACCTTTAAAAATAAAACTTCATAAAGAAGTAAATCTCCACCAAAAAATTATCCTGAAAATTTCCGAAGGTGATCATTCAACCAAATAAATCTGATAATTCACTTCGATTTTTCTGATATCTTTAAATTCAGGATCTTTTTCAATCTCAGGCTTAATGCGGAAATTTACTGGCATCGGCTTTTCCTCATCGGCATTTAATAGTGTCGTGCCAAAACAAATACACTCAACTCTTTGCAAATATTTTCCTATTCCTTCGGGCTGCAAATCAAAATGAGCACCAACGATCATCTCCTTTTCCGTTAGATTTTTGACCAAATAAGAATTCAATATTCTTTCTCCATTTAGAATCTCAAAATTTGACTCTTGTGCTTCAAACTCAACAAAATCTTTCAAATCTTCCGGAATTGTTGCGGTGAAGCTTATTTTCATTTTATTAATTCCATTTTTATGCGAAGAAAAGCTGGATAAAGTTATTGGTTGGCAGGTTCTTTTGATTTTACAAAATAGGTTGTAAGGCTGAATCAGAATGAATCCGAGCAATAGGATTCCGACGACGACATAAATTGTGCTTTTGATGAATTTATCTTGAATCTGATTTGAGGACATAATTATTGATTGATTTTGATTTGTTTGACGATGATGTGATTGATGATGATTGTGATGAGAATGTTAAAAAGAATTAATAGGGTGATTTTGATGGATAGAATTGCCGATAGGTTATTTAGCATAAAACCAATCATCAAAAATGAGAGACCGTAAATATTGGCAATAAAAACTAGTTTGACTGGAATAAAAATATTCTTATTGCGTAAATAACCTAAAGCGCAAAGCATTATGATTAAGGCGCCAAAAATTGAAAAAATATTCGCTGCTATGTTCATTGGGATTTTGCATTATTTTTAAACAAGAACAAAATCGCCACCAATTCCAGCAATATCAATAAAAAAACCAGATCAATCATTGGTGAAATACCGATGATTTGATTGGTTAAAATCAGAATTATTACGCATAAAAATAGAAGGTGGAATCCGATGATTTTTTGCCATATTTGTGTAGATCTTATGATTTTAAATGTCACCAGAAGAATGCTAATTAGGATTGAAATATTGATGAATATTGTCATCTAAGCGCTAAATTTTTTCTTCAATTCCATCATTTTGAAGCAAGCCTCAACTGCAAAACCACCTTTATCTTTTTGATTCAAATCAGCTCGCGCAATTGCCTGATCTTCATTCTCGCAAGTGATTATTCCATAGCCAATCGCTAAATTTTCTTTAAAACCAAGCTCATTTAATCCACGAGCACTTTCCAGACAAACGTAATCATAATGAGTGGTTTCGCCGCGAATGACACAACCTAAAGCAATGTATCCGTCATATTTTTCTGATTTGGCGGCGATAGAAATTGCCGCGGGAATTTCAAAAGCTCCCAAAACATCAATTATTTCATATTCCAACTGATTTTTTTTAGCCTTGAGGATTGCGCCTTCTAAAAGCATATTGGAAATTTTTTGATAAAATGGGGCTTGAACAATTAAGATTTTTTGCATTATGATCAGGTTTTTTAAATAAAAGATCTTCATAAACTATTTCAGATGATAAATATCTTCAATTTATTTTTAACATTATTTTTTTTCTGGATTTTACTGACATTTTCCAACGAAAAACTTTCCTGGGCATTTGTTTTTATTGGCGCTGGGGCGTCATTATTGATAAGCCTTCTTTCTTGGAAACTAAAATTAATCAACAAACATAGTAAGTTTTTGTTTCTTCACGTTGGATTTTATCGGCATTTTTCTTGGCTGATCATTTCTTCTTTTTTTGGATCGGTTTTAATGATCCTTAAAGCAGCTTTCTTTCAATCAAAAACAAACCCCAAAATTCACCTATTAAAAGACGAGAAAATCAACAGCAATCAGCTGATTTTATTGATCACAACCATAAATTTGACAAAAAATCTTTTATTTATTGGTTTTAATAATAACCAACTTACTGTTGCAAATTTCGGAGATAGTGATTTTGGAAAGCCTGATTTGGTGAAAATTATCGAAAATTTAGAAAAAATTAATGACAATCATTTGGTCTGAATTTTTCTAGATTATTGTGCTTTTCCTCATAGGTGAAAATTGTAGGGGCGAATTGAATTCATCTAAATGAAAAAAGGGCGAATGCAATTCTCCCCTACAATTTCTATCTGAAGATTTGGTGGGGAAATCCAGATATTTATAAAATTGACAATCTTAAAATCATGCAAAATATTTTATTCGTAGCTCTTGGTGGAGCTCTTGGCGCTTGTTCTCGATATTTGTTGATTGAGGCGGTTATTTTTCTTCATCGAGGTAGTGCCTTTCCTGTTGGCACCATTTTGGTCAATATTCTGGGGTCATTCCTTATGGGAGTTTTTCATTTCTATTTGACTCATCATTTGGAATCAATGCCAATTCAAGCTCGTCTTTTTCTAGCAACTGGCTTGCTGGGAGGTTTTACAACTTTCTCCGCTTTTTCTGTCGACACCCTACGCCTAATTAGCGCTTCACAATATGGCCTAGCTTTGGCATATGTTTTATCTTCCGTAATTCTTTCAATCCTAGCAATATTTCTTGGATTTTACTTAAGCCAATATTTTTCATCCTAAAATCCTTTAATGACAAATAATTTTAAACTAAATTCCCATTTCAAACCATCTGGAGATCAACCACAGGCAATTGAAAAACTGATAAAAGGCGTTAATGACGGGGTAAAAGAGCAGGTTTTGCTTGGTGTTACCGGCTCAGGAAAAACTTTCACAATGGCCAATGTCATTGCCAGAACCGGCCGCCCTGCCCTGATCATGGCGCACAATAAGACTTTGGCGGCGCAGCTTTATGGTGAAATGCGCGAGTTTTTTCCAGACAATCAGGTGGGATATTTCGTCTCCTATTATGATTATTACCAGCCCGAAGCCTACATTCCAAAGACCGACACTTTTATTGAAAAAGACAGCTCCATCAATGAGGAGATTGACCGATTGCGTCACAATGCAACTCGTGCTTTGTTTGAAAATCGCGACTCCATCATCATCGCCTCGGTTTCTTGTATTTATGGTATTGGTTCGCCAGAATTTTATGGGAAAATGGCGATTCGCCTCAAAGTTGGTGAGGAAATAAATCGTCAAAAACTCCTAAATCGCTTGGTTGATTTGCAATATAATCGCAATGAAGTTTCTTTTGAGCGTGGTGATTTTCGGGCCAAGGGAGATTCTGTCGATGTCTTTCCGTCGCATTTGGATGATCGAGCTTGGAAAATTGTCATGTTTGGCGATGAAATTGAAGAAATTAATGAATTTGATCCGTTAACTGGTGAATTTTTCGACAAAAAAACCGATATTGCCATTTATCCTTCTTCGCATTACGTCACTCCGAAAAATAATGTCATGGCGGCAATTAAGCACATCAAAGCTGATTTAAAGATTCGCCTTGAGGAGCTTGAATCACGGAAAATGCTGGTTGAAGCACAAAGATTGGAACAAAGAACGGTTTACGATATGGAAATGATGGTTGAAACCGGATCTTGTAAAGGAATTGAGAATTATTCGCGCTATTTGACCGGAAGACCTTCGGGAACGGCTCCTCCAACTTTGTTTGAATATTTACCCAATGACGCACTGCTTTTTGTTGATGAGAGCCACGCTTCCGTTCCGCAAATTGGGGCAATGTACAAAGGTGATTTTGCGCGAAAAACCAATTTGACCGAACATGGATTTCGCTTGCCGAGCGCTAAAGATAATCGCCCTTTGAAGTTTGAAGAATGGGAAAGTTTTAAACCGCAGACAATTTACGTTTCGGCGACACCAAACAAATATGAACTAGAAAAAACCAACGGAGAGGTTGTTGAGCAAATCATTCGACCGACCGGACTTCTTGATCCTCTCTGTGAAATTCGCCCTGCAAAAACTCAAATTGACGATTTGATGAGTGAGATAAAACTCACTGTTGCTAAGGGTTTTCGAACTATTGCCACCACTTTGACCAAAAAAATGGCGGAATCTTTGAGCGAATATTTGAATGATTGCGGGTTGAAAGCGGTTTACATGCATTCTGAAATTCAAACTTTGGAGCGCATCGAAATTATTCTCGACTTAAGGCGCGGAGTTCATGATGTTTTGATTGGGGTCAATTTGCTTCGTGAAGGTTTGGACATTCCTGAATGTGCTTTAGTGGCAATTTTAGACGCTGATAAAGAGGGTTTTTTGAGGAATGAAACTTCATTGATTCAAACCATCGGAAGAGCAGCCAGAAACTCTGAATCAAAGGTGATTTTGTATGCTGATAAAGAAACAAAATCAATCAAGGCAGCTTTGTCAGAAACCTCGAGGAGGAGAAAAATTCAAGAAGCACACAATAAAAAACATGGAATAACTCCTACCACAACCAACAAGTCATTCTCTTCACCGCTAGACAGTCTTTACAACAAAAGCAAAGAATCCAAATTGTCGCGCAGTAAGAAGAATTTGAAAAGCAAAGAAAATTTTGATGATATTTTTGAGGAAGCTAAACATGGCAATTTCAAACTTCTGAATAAAAAACTGCCTGAATTGAGAAAAGAAATGCAAGATGCGGCGGGCAATCTTGAATTTGAGAAAGCGGCAAGTTTGCGCGATGTTATTCGTAAATTGGAAGGAGTTAAATTGATTTAGAAATATCGCCACATGTAAAAAAGATTTCGTCATGCCGGACATAGAGTTTCTTGAGTGGATTTGCTGCCTTAGAAACTCTCGGATCCGGTACCTCATGATCCCATCTCCTTTTGCCGTAAAAAAAACACGGCTCTTTTTCAAAATGAGTGGGTAAACCAATTACCACCTTGGTGCCCAAGCATAAATTGTAAAAAAGTTAAAATCATGAATTACCGTCATGCCGGACATAGAGTTTCTTAGGTAGCTTTGCTGCCTTAGAAACTCTCGGATCCGGTACCTCATGAGGAAAAATATCCGCCTACAATTCTTAATCAATCTATTCTTTATTCTTTTAAAAAATCCTCGATTCCAGACTCACGAGATCCTCACTTTCGTGAGGATGACGATTATGTGAGGATGATGATTATGTGAGGATGATGATTATGTGAGGATGATGATTATGTGAGGATGATGATTATGTGAGTGTGGCAATTATGTGAGGATGGCGATTGTGAGTACTAGATATTGCTAGGGGGTGTAAAAATGGAAAATAAGATGATGATAAATAAAATTCCACCACTCAAATTAGGTTATTTTCATAAGGAAGATCAAGACCACTTTTTAAGTAGATAATTAATTTACCCACTCATTTTGAAAAAGAGCCAAAAACACAGCAATCTCACGAGATCCCGGGTCAAGACCGGGAAGAAGAATGTGAGTGAAGAATGATCTAGGATGAATAGAGTTGATGGAGAAAGGTCGTGAATAAAAATTACTCCGAACCTTTCTCAAGAGCTTTAGAAACTTCTGGAGGCATGTAGTTTTCATCGTGCTTTGCTAAAAGTTCGCTTGCAACAAAAATATTTCCCTCGCCATCCCAAAATCCTTTAGCGACCATTCCTTGTTTTTCGCGGAATAGATCTGGTTTTATTCCAGAATATGTGACTTTTATTTCCTCTTTTAAATCGGTGATGACAAATTGAAGATTATTTGCTGAGTTTTTGATGCTTCCTTCCACAACCAATCCGCCAACACGGATGATTTTTTGATCAGTGATCTTGCTAGAAATTTCAACAGATAAAACCTCGGAAGGGGAATAGAAAAAGACAATATTATCGCGGAAATTTGTGATGATGAAGATCAACGCAGCCAGAGAAATTAAGGATAAAATGGCGATAAATTTAATTCTTTGTTTTTTTCGTGGATTGAACTTTTTTAATTTTTTTGGCATTGTTTTTTAGTTGTAAGAATGAGAATAAAGCGAAAATAATTAAGATTGTTCCGCCTGAAAAATAGGCTAATTTTACAAAAAATGAATAATCGTGAAATTCTGGCATTGGTTTTTTAAGTTAAATTATTGCAAAAAAATAATTGCTGTTTAGAATGCCCCGTTCTTTAAAAAAGCACCTTTTTTAAAGACATGCCCGAATAGCTCAGTTGGTAGAGCAAAGGATTGAAAATCCTTGTGTCCGTGGTTCAAATCCGCGTTCGGGCACCACTTCTTTTTTTCTTCAGACTTCTCTTTTTAGACTCTATTTTATTTCAAAGCATCAAACTTGACCATCAATTCTTTGATCAGATTTTTTGACTTAATACCTTTTATTTCCTCAATTCCAGAAGATAAATCAATCATTCTTGCATTTGTTTGAATAAGAGCTTCCTCAAAATTGTTTACATTCAAGCCGCCGGATAAAAGCCATTTTTTATTGGTTTTAAGCTTATCAAGAATTCTCCAATCAAAAGATTGTCCACTACCGCCGATTTCTTTCACCTTGGCGTCAAATAAAAAATAATCAGCAATTTCTTCATATTGACCAATCACATCCAAATCCTCAACTTCTTTTATTGCGAAAGCTTTGATGATGGGGATTTTGAAATTATTTTTAATTTCCAAGATTCTAAGGAAATCTTTTGAATGGATTTGCAAAAAATCTGGCTTGAGATTTTCAATAATCAGGGAAATTTCATCATCATTTAGATCAACAAAAACAGCAACTTTTTTGATCTCAGGCGGAATATCAGCGGAAATTTCTCCAGCCAGCTGCGCCGTAACATTTCTTTTTGAAGGCGGATAAAAAACAAAGCCAATCAAATCAACTGCACATTTAACAGCAAAATCAACATCTTCCTTATTTTTAAATCCGCACAATTTTACTTTTAAGTCTTTCATAAAAATCACTAATTGGATTTTATAAATTTCGATGCCAAATCAAAAACTTCTTCACTGCCAACACCCTTAACTATTGAATGTTTTTCCAAATCAATTTCTTTGAAAGATAATTTTTTCGAACCAATTCTTTTAAGCATTGATTTGGAGCTTTGAGAGTCAATAACAGGATCTATTGACTGAATAATCAATGTTGGGCAGGTTATTTCTGACAATATTACTTCACAATAATCCATCAAAATTTCTAGCTGTTTAATGCCCTGAACGTAGTTTTGAGAATAGTTATTCTCCGGACTCTCAGAATCATTTTCAACGTATTTCAATTGCCCTTTTGAGATATTGAGTTTTTCCAAAAATTCATTCCACATGTGAATTTGTGAGGCAAATTTACTGCGGATATCTCTCAATTTTAATGCCGGATTTATACACACAATGCCATCAATTTCATTATCTTTTCTAAATGCCGCAATAATCGAGAGAAGTCCTCCGGTTGAAAAGCCAACGATAAAGACCTTGTTACAAATCAGCTTTAGTGCCACATAGCCACGATTCAAGCTAACATACCAATCTTGCCACTTAACATCTTGAAGATTTATTGGTGCAGTTCCGTGACCTTTGAGCCTGACGGAATATGTCTTGTATCCTAATTTATTGAAATATTGAGCCATTTCTTCCATTTCTTTTGGGGCAGATAAATAGCCATGAACCAATAAAATACCATCACTATTGTCTTTTTTGCTATCTAAAAATAATGGTCTGCCGATCGATTCTGGTTTTGAAAGATTTGAATCGTAATATTGAAGATAGTCATTTTTAAAACTTTCCAAATCCTTAGAAATTATATATTTGGAGTTTCTTTTTCTAACCTCAGCCTCACCAAGCAAAACATTTCTTTTGACAATCGCAACCGCACTATTTAATAACAAAAACTCATTCATAATCACCTGCAAAGTGTTTTCGATTCTAATTTGATGAAAATCAAATCTTTGACCAATTTTACTTTTATTGATAAAATAAGAATCGTGATCCATATTCTCCCCAACAATTCCAGACATCTTGGCAAGATCCATCACGCCATCAAACTCATTAAAATTTTCCCCCGCTAATATTTGGAAAATATTTTTTTCTTTTATATCTGGGTGAATGCGATATTTATTAAAAATAATAATTTGGGCGATAGATAGATAGAGCAATGATTTAAAATGGTAGATGGAGATTTTTTCTTTAGGATATAAAAATAAAATTGCCGACGCAACATGATCGATATTAATCTGGGTGTTGGTATAGATCTTTTGCATAAATTTGTTGGTAAGACGATTTTTAAAATATGTCACCGCTAAATTTATCTTGGCATCTCTGTTCATGAATGGCATTTTATAGATTGCACCTCTGATTATTTTGGTGTACTCCTGAAGACCAATCTCCTTCCCAAAGTGAATATTCATATTCGAAGAAAGCAGTAAATTTCCTTCAATTTCCAACTCCTCCACAATTTTTTTCGGAATTTTTTTAATAATTTTTTTGACAAAACTTTGAATGATATTCTTACCTGGCCTAATTGGATAGTAGGTTATATTTACGGGAATAATGTGGATATGAGCATTTTTAAAATCACAGTCATAATCGATTCCGAATTCATCTTTGTAATATTCAAGAATTTTGGTACGGCCTTTGATTTTTGCATCAATTAATTCTGATCTATAAATCTGTGCTTTTAGTGCTAAAGTTGCCGCCCCAGTATGAACTCCCTGTTTTAAATCACTATCCAACTCTCTAAACAAATATAATGCGTCTTTATTGTGAATTTCTTTGCTTTTTATCATTACTCCTTCGGGATAAATCATCCAATCATATTTTCCATCCATCATGTCAGAAATAATGATTTTGTCGCGATTTGGGTCTTTAGTTGAAATGGCACCAACTGATTTTAAAAATCTCCCAAAAACACCATGAAACAATCCACTATCAGCAAGGCAGCGCACTTGTCTTTTGGTTTTTTTGTAAATTATGTAAGGAACTACGAAAGTTTCTGATCTGGTAAAGTGATTGCAAACAAATAAAACTGGTTTTGAAGGGATGTTTTCCAAACCATCAGTAGTTATTTTTGCCCCAAGGATTTTTTCCAAAAAGCGCATCGCAAGCACTGTATAGCAATAAGTTTTTTTACTTTCGGATTTATAATTCATATTTTAGGAAAATTTGACAGGAAAAACCGACTCGTTTAAATCTTGTAATTCTTGAATTGCTACATTGCTATTGGAAATATTTATTTCATCTGGAATCACCTGCCCTATTTTGAATATCTCAACTCCAATGTCCCGTGCAATAGCAATAATTTGACCAGCTTTTTTGTCAGAAGAGCTGATGATGTAGCGCGCCTGATCTTCACCGAACATTAAAGCATTTTGATCACGCGAGTTTTTCAAAAACTCATCATCAATTTTGATTCCCAATTTTTTTGAAGCCATTTCAAACAAAGCTACCAAAATTCCACCATCAGAAACATCGTGACAAGCATTGATCAATCCATCTCCAATCAAGCTTCTGATTAGTTCACCATGTTTTTTTTCTAATTTTAAATCAATTTGTGGCGGATTATTTTTTGCGGGAGTTTTCAATATTTCTCGCTCAAAAAGTGAGCAATTTAAATGTCCTTTTGTCGATCCGATGATCAAAACAACATCACCGATATTTTTAAATTTCGTATCAACTCTTTTGGTTAAATCTTTCAAAAGCCCAACTCCTCCAATTGCCGGCGTCGGCTGAATTGCTTTGCCGTCAGTTTCGTTGTAGAGCGAAACATTTCCCGAAACAACAGGATAGTCAAGGGAGATGCAAGCCTCGTTGATTCCTTTGATGGCACGAACAATTTGCCCCATGATTTCTGGTTTTTGTGGATTGCCAAAATTAAGACAGTTAGTAATGGCAAGCGGAGTTCCTCCAACCGCACAAATATTACGATAAGTTTCGACAACCGCTTGTTTCGCCCCCTCAAAAGGATCGGCCTCAACATATCTTGGTGTGCAATCGGAAGTGATTGCCAATGCTTTTTGCGTATCGCGAACTCGAACCACAGCGGCGTCGCCACCAATTGCAATTGTGTCATTCATCACCCCGCTGTCATACTGCTGCGTTACCCACTTTTTTGAAGCAAGATCTGAAGTTTGAAGAAGGGATTTTAAAGATTGGATAATGTTTTGATTGGTCATTTGAAAAAGAATCTGAATTTAAAAAACGACATGATTAGCCTTTTGAAATAAAATTCAATTAATAGATAGGGAGCGGCAAATTTAATCTGAAACAAACGCGCTACCGGTAGCGCGTTTGTTTTATTTTTAAAAGTTTTAAAAACTGAAATATTTTAGATTTTAGGAAAAAAGGAAGGCGGCACTTCATTGCCACGAAATAATTGAAATATTTGATTCTCAATTTCGAGCATCTCAAGGGTGATTCTCAGGATTTCCAAAGAAGGAAGATTGATGAATTTTAATACGCAAAAAAGATTGCAAAAATCTGTTCAAAATGATACAATTGAGAGTATTCAATCTTTTCTTAGAAAGATTTATTAAACGGAGAAAACATGGGGCAAGAAACATCTTTAGACAAGCTACCAATAAATAAAATAGAGGCCGGTAAAGGGGCAAAAAAAGAAGTGAAAAAAGGAAGGATGTCTGCACTCTTAGAGCAAATCATCTCTGAAGGAAAAAATAAAAGAATGGGCGAAAATACCACTTTAGCTACAATTTCCAAGAAAACAGGAATAACTCCCAATCATTTAATGGAATCAGCAAAAGGAAATATCAAAAAGCTGATTAAATCCTACGAGGAGCCAGAGGGGTTGGAAAAAATAAAAAAAAGCAGAGCAGATTACGAACAAAGAAAAAATCTCATAAATTCAAAAAGAAGAATGAGTATTGATGAAGAAAATCAAGGCGCGGTTGAAGAATCACATGTTGCAAAATTAGCAGAACGTGATCTTGGCAATCGTGTCTATGAAAGATCTTAATAAGTATCAGTCTCTATCCAAGTCCCCAAAAAATATTAGCCTCTTTATTCCAAAAATATTTACCATCCTTAAGTAAAAAATCACCACAAAAACATTATTCCACGATTTTTTAAATCTTCTTGAGAACTTAAAAAAAATTCATAAAGTATCCGATTTCAATAAGCCACCTCAACTCAAAAAATAATTTTCCAACAAAGCTAAAATCATGCTTAAAAAAATACTTATTTCTTCCT
>JBLHTM010000036.1:0-12273 GCA_047627215.1 Rickettsiales bacterium
TTTGCTTTCAAAGCATGGTGGAATTTGGGTGGATTCCACCGTTTTTTTAACAGATTCATTACCCAAAGAAATAACATCTGGCAGTTTCTTTTGTTTTCACGCCAAAAATATTCTTAATAATAATAATAATTGGATAATTGCTTCAAGCAAAGACCACAAATTAACAAACGGCATAAAAACACTTTTGCTTGAATATTGGAAACACGAAAAAACTGCTGTTCACTACTTCATATTCCACATATTTTTTGATTTGATGGTTGAAAATAACCAACATCTAAATGGGCTATGGCAAAATGTGCCAGTTTTATGTGATGGTGATTATTATAATTTACCTTTTTCAAAAAAATCGTCTGAGAAAAATACTATTCATAAATTGAACCACAGAGCAAATTATGATAGTGAGCTGCAATTAGGCGCTGCGAGTTAATTAGCTAATAGTGTCTATTGGGGAGCGTATCTAATTTTGTGTCAAAATCCTAATTTAGGACAAACCTAACTTCATCCTGCTATCAAAAAATATATCCAACTGCTCAATTAACAAAACCCAATTTGGATTTTATTTTCAAGTTTTAATGGCTGTTTTGGGGAATATTTTGGTGAAATTGGATTGGGCACGGCTTCTAATTGTGCGGTAGCTTACTTTAATTCAGGAGATTTTTCACTTTCCTTATTTAGATTCTTGGCAACTTCCCCATATTTTTCTCCTAGGGAGAATTTCTTTCCTTTATTTCTGCTGATTGATAGGAGGCGCGGCAAGATAATTGATCAAAATTCTAATAACGGCTAGCCCAAGCCGATAGAACTTTTGCAACATATTCACCATCTTTAGGGTCTTCAATTAAAAGATGGTCGGCCGTGTCCAGAGATATGAAACTTTTTGGGTGCTTAGCGGTTTCGTAGATCATTCGGGCATTTTCAATTTTTACCGTTTCGTCTCTTGGGGAATGCATGACCAGCAAGGCTTTATCTAAATTTTCGATATTTTCTTGCATATCGTGACTTTCAATATCGTCAATAAATTGTTTTTTAATAGTGAATGGACGACCAACCAAACTTACCTGAGCAAAGCCTTTTTCTTCTATCTCTGCAATGCTGCCCTCAAAACTATGTTTAACATGAGCCGAATCGAAAGGAGAGCCAATAGTGGCAACAGCACTGGCTTCTTTAATATATTTGGCGGCCGCTAAAATTGCGGTTCCACCAAAGCTGTGGCCAATTAGAATTTTTGGAGCCTGAAATTTTTCCCTCATAAAATCTGCGGCAGCGACCAAATCTTTTATGTTTGATGAAAAATTGGTGTCGGCAAAATTTCCATTACTTTTGCCAATTCCAGTAAAATCGAAACGAAACAAAGCTATTCCTTCTTTGTTTAAATATTTTGCAATGCGGTTCACGGTATTTAGATCTTTATTGCAGGTGAAACAATTGGCGTACAAGGCATATGATTTTGGGTTTTTAGGAGAATCGAGACTAGCCGAAAGCAGCTCTCCTAAAGAACCAGTAAATTTTATTTTATTTGATTTTCTCGGTGATCTAATTGAAAACATGGTCATATTTTTATGGATTAAATTTTAATATCAAATCCTATCTTGAATAGCGCATTTATGCTTGATATTTTTGGATAAAAGCGTGAAAAAACAGCGACTAACTGTTTTAGCTTTTATGAGCATTTTTCTTTAGCAAAATCTCAGAACTAAAATCGAAGAGAAAAACCTTTCGCACATCAAGGTGCGGGCGGTTTTTATCTTCGATTTTATCCTCAAAAATATTTTTCCTAAATATCCTACTAAAGATCGGACTTGGTTCAAGATGTTGAATCTGCAGGACTTTAAAAACTCTACCTCTTAAAAACCGCGCTGTAATGAACATTGTTATTTTTTAATTTAGCAATAGAAAAGAAAGTGGAAAGAAAAGGAGCTAAGTCTCTTCCGTGATGTTAATGGGAGAATTAGTCGATTATTAACCAATTTAATGCTTTTGCAATCTGGATATGATTTTACCAATATTGCGCCTCACAAGAAATTGATTGAGGAAAATATGGCTGATTATTATTTGGCATTAAACAAGACTCGGCGAAGCTGGAAAACTGATTATGAAGACACTTCATCTTGGTTATTATTTTTCTTGAAGATTGTGAATAGACAGGCTGAGAAAGCACTGGATATTTTGAAGGGTAAAACTATCGAGCATTTATTGTCGGATAAACAGTTGGAATTATGGAATTGGGCTTTGCCATTGGAGAAAAAATAATTTTCGCGCAAAGACGAGATTGGAGCTATTGTTTTTCCTGCTCGGACTGTTGAATCGATAATTAAGAAATTATTTGATTTGAAGAAATTGGATCGGATTGGTGAGGGAAGAGGTGTTTGGTGTCGGGCTGTGAAATAGGCCAAAGCAAAGAATTGTGTTTTGATGGGAAAGAGACATCCACATTGCATGCTCTAAAGCCTTATAAATACTATATCTAGCAACCAGTAAAAATAATTTATGCCCCTAAAAATGCCCCCAAAACTATTTCTGACTCTTCTTTGAAAGATCTAACTTTTAAGATCGTCATCAAGTTCTTTTAGACTCTCATCTTTAATTTTCTTACTTTCCTTGTTTTGATCTAACACGATATCCAATAGAAATTACAACATCAAGAGGGTAGCTTTTTGTTGAAATTCGGAATTTCCGAATTTCTGCATGGAGTGTTTTTCTAAAAGCTCACCTTCGTTAACGGTAGATTTGGTTTTGCCAAATAAACCCGCCATTTTCTCTTGATTAAGCCAAACAGTTTCCTGTTGTAAATACCTTATTTCTATACATGTTATTTTTATATGTATAGAAAAGTGGGTTTTGTTATACATGTTATGTATGTAATTAATAAGTGAAAAGGATATTACTTAGTTT
The DNA here is from genome assembly GCA_047627215.1 of Rickettsiales bacterium. Classification (GTDB taxonomy): domain Bacteria; phylum Pseudomonadota; class Alphaproteobacteria; order Rickettsiales; family UBA1997; genus JAJTCH01. The sequence goes on from JBLHTM010000036.1 coordinate 2,893, forward strand.
ATAATAACTAATAAAATATTAACTTTATATTACTTAAATACTTGTACCTTTCATAAATGTTAATTAAAATGTATTTAAGTAATGTTTTAAGTTAAATTCTTTATCTAAAAATTAATATGCAAAATCAAGGCTCCGCATCTAAAAAAGACAGAATTGGTAAATATGTTAAAAGCTCCATCGTTAGTGGTGAGTCTTTTAATAGTTATGTTCCAAATAACTTACCACCAGTGCCATCCATTGACATGAACGAGATTTACCCATTTCTTGATAAAGCAAATACCGCTCTTGGAAGATTAGATGGCATTAGCATGGTTTTGCCAGACCCAGATTTATTTCTTTATATGTATGTTAGAAAAGAAGCGGTTCTATCTTCTCAAATTGAAGGAACACAATCTTCACTTTCCGACCTTCTTCTTTTTGAAAACAATCAACAATCATCTGCCGATCTATTTGATGATGTAACAGAGGTTTCCTCTTATGTTGCAGCCATGAATTACGCTATGGATCGTTTAGAGGAGTTGCCATTATCTCTTAGATTAATAAAAGAAATTCATGCAAAATTAATGAATAATTCAAGAGGAAACAATAAAAACCCAGGTGAATTTAGAACGTCACAAAATTGGATAGGTGGGTCAAGACCTGGCAATGCACTTTTTGTGCCTCCGCCAGTAGAAAAATTAATGGATTGCTTAGACAATTTCGAGAAGTTTCTACATGATGAAAAAGTAAAAATGCCAATTCTAATCAGAGCAGCAATTGCTCATGTGCAATTTGAAACTATTCATCCCTTTCTAGATGGTAATGGTAGAATAGGCAGGCTTTTGATAACTTTAATGCTTTGTAATGATGGAGTATTAAAACAACCTTCTCTTTACCTTAGTTTATATTTCAAAACGTATCGACAAGAATATTATGATCATTTGCAAAATATTAGAAAAACGGGTGATTTTGAATCTTGGATAAAATTCTTTTTAACTGGAGTTGAAAAAACATCTAATGATGCGGTAAGAACGGCCAAAGATATTATTAACTTATTTGAGAAAGATTCCTATTCAGTTAAAAATTGCATGCCATGCGGTGCTGCAACTTTAGCTATTTATCAATACTTACAAAAAAATCCAATTACCAATACCAGTAAAATAAAAAGTGAGTGTAACATTTCTTTGCCTACTATTATTCGTAATATGAAAAATTTAGAATCTCTTGGAATTGTACAAGAAGTGACAAAGAAGGAGCGTCATAAAATATTTGTTTATAAAAAATATTTGGAAATTTTGAATGGAGGATATCAAGATTCTACGGATAACATAGCTTCTCTAGCCCGTTATAGAGTAAAATATAATCCAGAAAATGGAAAGATTTTAGGATATTATCCAACAAATATAGACTATCCAAATAATGATATTGATGATACGAATCACTTTATAGATGGGTTGCCATTTATATTTGTTGATTGGCAGACATGGCAAAACTGCATTAATTCTCAAGGAGAATATAAAGTTAATTTTAAAGAAAAGTCTGTAGTAAAGATTTAGAAATTAAACCAGTGTAGGAGTGTCGGTACTTGACACCATTTTTATAGAAATTTTACTTTACATTTTCCCTTAATTCCTAAGTAAAGGGGTCAAGTTAAGAGTTCTACAAACGAAATATAGATTTAAATAAAAGTCATATTATAATCTATGCGAATTAGTTATTTTTAAATAGATTAAAGTCCCTTTACCATGCCACGTCCACTACGAATAGAATATGAGAATGCTTTTTATCATGTAATGAACCGAGGAAAAGCCAGGAGTGATATTTTCTTTACAGATTCTCATTACGAAATATTCCTGAACATATTGAGGGAATCTTGCGAAAGATTTGGCTGTATTATTCATGCTTATTGTTTAATGCCAAATCATTATCATCTTTTAATGGAAACCCCTAATGCTAATTTGGGTAGGGTGATGAGGCATGTGAATGGTGTTTATACACAAAGATTTAATAAATTACAAAAAATAGATGGGCCATTATTTAGGGGTAGATATAAAGCGATATTGGTTGAAACAGATGAGTATCTTTTGGAATTAACTAAATATATTCACAAGAATCCGATAGAAATAAAAAATAAGAATAAGCAATTGGTGAATGATTTGAAAGATTATAAATGGTCAAGTTATCGATCTTATTTGGGTTTATCTTCTACTCCAAAGTGGTTAAATAAGGATAGTTCTTTGTCTATGTTTAAGGATGATAATGATTTGACGAAGAGATATGAGTTATTTGTTGATGCAGTAAATAATGTAGATCTTGAGGAGTTTTTCAAAAAAAAGAATCGAGAAGCAATTTTAGGAAAAAAAGAATTTAAGGAGCAAATTTACAGTCAATTATCTGATGATATAAATAAACAGGACATCTTAAAAAAAGAAATGAGGAATAGCATTACAGCAGATCATATTATCAAATTAATTGCAAAAACATTTGAGGTGACAGAAGTCTCAATTACAAAAAAAGCAAACAAACAAAAACGAGGTAATTTTCCAAGAAGTCTGGCTATGTATTTGTGCCAAAGATATAAAGATTACTCATTATCTAGAATAGCGGAATTATTTGATCTTAAGAGCTATAGATCAACAAATTACTATTTAGCTAATGCTAAAAAAGAATTGGAGAAAGGGAGTTATAAGGGTGAAATGAAAATGGTTAATGAAGGTTTGAATATGGAACTCTGAACTTGACCCCTTTACTTTTTTTAATCAACACCATCAATAAAAGTCTCAACGAAGTCTTTTATCTTACTAATAATACGTTCTGAAATAGTGCTGCGCTCTTTAAGTTTTGGTCGCTCTTTTAATATTTCAACAACATCATCACGCATTGGCTCTTTTTGGGTAAATAAATAATCCCCAATAACTTTTTGCAAACCATCCAAATCTAAACCTTCAGTTTTACTAAGTTCTTCAATGGCTTTTTGTTTCTGCTCACTCCAATAACTTTCAAACTCTTGCCCAATATCACCGCCTTTAGGAATTTTAGGGAAGTTGGTAATGATAAATTGCTCAATCAACTCTTTCTTGCTGCGAAGCTGCGTTTCAGTATCAAGAATATTCATGATAGCTTGGCGTTGTTTTTCTTGCTGGGCTGGGCTTGAATTTCGCAGATTATGCAAGAGCGAGATAATATAACTAACATTGATAGTATCGCGGCGGATAAGCTCTAGTTCAAAATCTATGTCGTCAAGAATAGAGACTTTTTCCTTTTCGTTGTTGCTCTTAACTTTATCGTATAAATCAAGATATTTGCTTCTAAAATCAGCAAAAAGCTGCTCATCTATCGGCAAATCATCAAAGGTAAATTCAGTAAAGCACTCTAACACATTTTTTATACGAATAAGCTCACGGAAGGCTTGAATAAATTTAGCTTCATCTTCCTCAGTCAGAAGTTCATCGACACTTTCAACGGTTGGAGTTATTGCATATAAATTTTCAACTGCCTGCGCAAAGCGCTTAGTATAATCTTCATATGGCGCTAGAATAATATCTTCAATCGCATTCTTGTTGGCAAATAACTCAATTGCCTTATCAGTAGCTGGTTTTAAGTTTCTAAAACACACAACATTACCTTGAGATTTCTTTTGCCCCATAATTCGATTAGTGCGTGAATATGCCTGAATCAAGCCATGATATTTAAGATTCTTATCCACATAAATTGTATTAAGCGCCTTACTATCAAAACCCGTCAAAAACATATTAACCACCAGCAAAATATCGATTTCGCGTTTTTTCACACGCTTACCAATATCTTTATAATAGCCATAGAAATTATCAGTTGAATAATTTGAGCCAAACATTTGATTGTAATCATCAATATATTCATCAAGCTTTTCACGGCTATGCTTGTTGACTGGCTTATCACTATCATCTGGCATAACATCAGTTTCAATAAATCCATTGGCATCGCTATCATCTTCGTTGGCGCAGTAAGAAAAAATTGTTCCTATTTTCAAATTATGCTCCCCAGCTTCTTTCTTTGCTCTAAGCATTTCATAATATGCCATAAGGGTCTTAACGTTTGAAACGCAAAAAATAGCTGTAAATTCTTTAGAGTGAGTTTTGCGGTCGTGGTTAGCAATAATGTAATCGGTAATGTTATTTAAGCGAACAGGCGCTTCCATAACTTCAGCAGTATCAATAGCCTCAACTTCAATGTCTGCAATTCCTTCTTTTTGCTTTACGGTGCGAATATATTCAATTGAAAACTTCAAAACATTTTCGTCGCGAATGGCATCGGTAATCACATATTTATGCAAGCACTCAGAAAATAAATCTTTAGTGGTGCGCTTACCAAGTGCATTTTTAGCGGCATTATCTTTAAAAATTGGCGTTCCAGTAAATCCAAACATCTGCACCTTATGGAAAAAAGCTTTAATACGATTATGTGTATCGCCAAACTGACTGCGGTGACATTCATCAAATATGAATACCATGCGTTTGTCTTGCAACTGCGCCATGCTAGACAAATATTTATCTTTGATAATTGCGGTGTTGAGTTTTTGTAAAGTAGTAACAATAAGCGGCGTATCATCGACAAATTGTTCTACTAACTTCTTGGTATTATTGGTGGAGTCAACACTACCTTCGCAAAAGCTGTTGAACTCGCTAATTGTTTGATAATCAAGATCTTTTCTATCAACCACAAAAACCACCTTATGCACATGAGGCGACTGGGTTAGAATTTGCGCAGTTTTAAATGATGTAAGAGTTTTCCCCGATCCTGTCGTGTGCCAAATATAGCCATTTTTTTCAGTGTTTAAAACTTGGTTAACAATTGCCTCAACTGCATAATATTGATAAGGGCGCAGCGCCATAAGCAAATTGTCGCTTTCGTTCAAAACGATATATTTGGTAATCATTTTTGAAAGCTGACACTTTTCTAAAAACACATTAGCAAATTCACTAAGCTGAGTAATCTTTTTATTATCCTTATTTGCCCAAAAGAAAGTCTGTTTAAAATCACGCCTAGTTACAGGATTATTGGCATAATATTTGGTATTAACGCCATTGCTGATAATGAATAATTGCAGATAGCCAAAAAGCCCAAAACCCGCCGAAAATGAATGACGATGATAGCGATTGGTTTGATTAAAAGCCTCTTTCATCTCCAGTCCACGGCGCTTCAACTCAATTTGCACCAATGGCAAACCATTAATCAGCAAAGTCACATCATAACGATTTTCATATTTACCAACCATAGTAACCTGATTAGTCACCTGATATTGATTTTTGCACCATTGAACTTGATTAATCAGCTCAACATAACCAACCAAGCCATCATCTTTTATGTAATCAATTCTACCGCGCAGAATTTTCGCTTTATCAAAAATATTCCCCTTCGCCAGCTTGTTTAAAACTTGTTTAAATTCCGCATCAGAAAGAGTGCATTTATTATGCTTTTCCAATTGTTTTTTAAGATTAACCAAAAGCGCCTCTTCATCGTCAATACGCACCTTTTCCCATCCCAATGTTTGCAGCTGACAGATCAGGCTATTTTCTAATTCTTGTTCTGATTGTGTAGTCATATTTTTAAACAAACATTTGTTGCAACAAGCCTTTTTTGAAGTTTTTGGCTTTGGTTAATTCGGTTTCAATAAGGTTTATTTTATCGTCGATTGAAGATAGGAAATTGGCGATTTTGGTTTGTTCTTTTGGGTGTGGTGCTGGAATACTAAGTGATTTAATGTCTCCAGTGTTTACTGATTCAAATGTACTGCCTTGGGATAGGCTTTTCCATCTAGGTTCAAACCAAAGTAAAAACTGATAAATAAATTCTTGTATATTTGAATACTTCGCACGAATAGCACATATTCCACGCCCAATACAAGCGTGATGTTGAGAGATTGATATTTCACCAACTGGAGCTCTAACGCTTAGCAAAATATCTTTTTCAGAACACTCTTTTGTAATCATGGATGTAAAAATTCGAGGAAAAGATTTTCTGTCTTTAATATCTGCATTTCCTTGAATAAGAGGCAAACCTTCAGAATTACTATTATAAAATTTAGACTCAGGAGATGTTCCCATAATAATATCAGAAACATTATCTAACGTCTTCTCTTTCCAATTAGAGTAATCATCGCCATTGTCATCTTTGAAGCGGATTTGTTGGGTGAAGAGCTTTTGCATCATGCTTTTTTTATATTGATCTAAAAGCTTCTTTTTCCTCCCCAATTGCGAAAGTTTCCGATCCACAACAGACAAGAATGAGGCGATTTTTTGCTGTTCTTTGGGTTGGGGGACATAAGTCAATAGAGGCTTTAAATCACTTGTTAAAATATGTTTTATTGTATTGCCAGTTGTAAATTTTTGTATTTTATTTTTACCAATTGGCGAATAAAAATAATTGACAAAGAACTGTGAGATCACACCTTCAATTGGCGACATTACAATAAGCGCATGGCAGTTACCTCCTTCATATTGATGCGTTACAGTTGCACATTCTCCAACATGTCCTGATTGTACCATAAGAATATCACCTTTGCATAATTGTGATTTTCTCTGATGAGCATGAAACCCTTCAGAAACTGTAACAAGTCCATCAGCTTTTATTTTTCCTGTTTTAATATTTTTTCCTTGAAGGTACGGAACCCCATTTCTTATATAGTATGGAGTTGCAGTTCCGACGAACCCATTGCGTATTTTAGGAAAAGATTTTCCCAAAGGACTCTCCTCCCACTCCCCACTAAACTCAGAAAACCTTAATTTTGGAATATTATTCATTCTTGCCATTATTTGTCTTTTTTAGGTGAATTGAGTTGTTTGCCTTCCTTTTTCTCAACCTTCTTAATGCTGGTTTCAACAGGTAAATTTTCGGGCATTTTTCCGCCAATTTCTACAATCGTTTTACGAACTTTTGCGCCCACTTCAAAATGGGTTTTGTTGGCATTTTTTTTGCCAATAATTTGATCCCTTCTTAATTTATCTTCGGTTTGTGTGGCTCTAAATAAATTGGCTGCAAGTTCTGTTGATCCCATATGATCAAGTATTTGCTGGCTTTTCTTTAATCCTTTCTTTTTATGAATGTCTTTGGCATTCAGCCCGCCATATAAGCCCATATAGCCGTGGTTTTGAAAAATAGCGTAGTCTTTATTTTCAATAACGCCTGAGTTTTTAGCTGCCTGTGCTAGTTCAACATTATGTCTTTTTAATTCATTTCTTAAAAATAGCCTTTTTTCTTCTTCAGTAGATAAACGATTATAATCGTCCATTTGCCTTATCTCTTGCAAGCGAGTTTGCACTGCAAAATAGGTTTGCCCTTGTGCAACCACCTCTTTTGAAGGGTCGGCATTTTGAACTATTAAATAACAAGCATATCGTGAAAGTTTAAAGCTTGGCATATCGCGACTTACTCCCAAGCCAATCGCCACCATCTCGGTGGCTTCAACGAGATGGTCTAGAACCCTTTGTTTGCTGTTCTCACAGGCTTCTTTGGCTTTCTCAATCACAATAAGAAAGTTTCTGAAGTCTTTATATTCTAGAGCTTTGGCAAGTTTTCTTGCTCCCCAAAATTCGTTATTGTTTTTGTCTGTTTCTTTTATTTGTTCAAATAGGGTGATATTTTTTTCCATGGGTTTTTTGTAAATTGGTTAAAAAATGATTGGTGAGTTTGCTTTTTTCATAAATTCTAAAATGGTGTTTGAATATTCAATTCTTTGCAAAAACCTGCAATTGCTTCATCAGTTTTTTTCATATCTTTTTCTAATGCTTTCAGTTCTTTGGCAACCGCTTCAATATCAACAATTTCTTCTTCCTCAAATGTGTCGACATAGCGCGGAATGTTGAGGTTGTAGTCATTTTCTTTTACTTCGGAAAGTGGCGCTTTATAGGCATATTTTTCAATATTTTCACGCTTTTGATAAGTTTGAATAATCTTTTCAACATGCTCATTGGTTAAAGCATTTTGATTGCCGACTTTTTCAAAATCATTGCTGGCATCGATAAACAAAATATCTTCATCATTTATGCGGCATTTTTTGAAAACCATAATGCAGGCAGGAATTGAAGTTCCATAAAATAAATTAGCAGGTAGGCCAATTACTGCATCAAGATAATTTTGCTCTCTAATCATATATTCGCGAATTTCTCCTTCTGCTCCGCCGCGAAATAGCACGCCATGTGGCAACACAATCGCCATCGTTCCGCTATCGCTTAGTTGGTGAATCATATGTTGCACAAAAGCAAAATCTGCCTTGGTGTTTGGTGCAATACGCCCATATTGACTAAAGCGGTCGTCAGTTTCGTTGAGTGGGTTTTCTTTGCCTTTCCAGTTTGCGGAAAATGGTGGGTTTGCAACCACGGCATCGAAACGCATATCAAGATGCTGTGGATGTTCAAGCGTATCTTCTTGGCGAATATCGAAATGACTAAAATGCACATCGTGCAAAATCATATTCATACGGCACAGGTTGTATGTGGTACGGTTTAATTCCTGACCGTAAAAATCTCCAACTTTAGCTTCTTTTGAAATGCGTAGCAATAAAGATCCAGAGCCACAAGTTGGGTCATATACTGATTTGAGGCGTTTTTTATCGAGAGTTACGATCTTAGCTAGAATTTTTGAAACTTGTTGTGGCGTATAAAACTCACCTGCCTTTTTTCCTGCGCCAGAGGCAAATTGTGCAATCAGATATTCATAAGCATCGCCAAGAACATCGGATTCAGAATCTTCAAGCTTAAAATCAATTTTATCTAAATGAGCTAGAACTTTGGCGATGAGAAGATTTCTAGCTTCAGGAGCGCGACCAAGCTTTGAGCTGTTTAAATCCATATCTTCAAATAGCTGATTAAAATCATCTTCGCTATCCGTTCCCATCGTGCTTTGTTCAATGGAGTTTAGAATTGTTTGTAAATCTTCTAGGATGAAATTGCCTTTTGTGTCTTCATCATTTTCATCAATCTTGATATTTCCTTTTTTAGAAATTGCACCAAACAACTCATTAGGGCGCAGGAAATAGCCCAGTTTTAGCAGCGATTCTTCTTTGATTGCCTCAATATCACTTTCATCGTTAACGTTGGCATAATCTTTGATGCTTTCTGTTTCGAGTAATTTATTAGCAAAAATATTCTGCTTTTCAGATAGATATTTGTAGAAAATGAAGCCAAGAATGTAATCGCGAAATTCATCGGCTGACATTTTTCCGCGCAGCTCGTTGGCGATATTCCAAAGTTGTTGTTCTAATTTTTTCTTTTGCTCGTCGGTCATGTCAAATTTTTGTCTTTAGGTATTAATAGATCTTTTTCTGTTATTATTTCTTTTTCACAACGGCGCCAAACTCTGTTTCATTTTCAATAAATCTAATTCCAGCTTCTTCAAAAGTATTTATAAAATCTCTTTGTGTTCTCG
>JBLHTM010000037.1:0-12211 GCA_047627215.1 Rickettsiales bacterium
GATGATAAAAAAAATACATTACTTGGCAAAAACAAACTTAGAAATGAGGATGGAACCTTGAAAAAGGATGCAAGTGGAAAACAAGAATGGTCAGAGAAGGGAAGTCACTCCAAACTTGCAGCAGCAATTAAATCCGAGACTGTCGGAGGCGCATTAATGGCTGCCAAAAGATCTCGAGACATGAATAAAAACAATAAAGATAGATCGAACAATGTTTCTCTTGCGACTCTTGGTAAAATGTCTGATGGAGCTACTGATGAGCAAAAAAAGGCGTTAAAAAATATGCAAGGCAAAGGAAAAGGAAAAGACTTCAAAATGAAGACGAATTTTAGAGAAAGAACTTACGAGAAAACAAAAAATGCAATAGGGTTAAGTAATGAAAATATGAAAAATGACAGTGTTGCAAGAATTGCAGCAAAAGCTGCGATGATTCCGGTAACGGGAGTGGTGGCTGGAATTGGATTTGGAGCTAAAGAAGCGGGTAAATCTTCATTAGGGAACATAAGAAAAGCTGGGAACTTCGCAGATAAAAAAGCTTCTATTGCAGGAGCGACTTTAGGAAAGGCTGGCCTGTCAGTTGGCGCTGCGGCTTTAAAAGGCAAGGAAAATCTAAAATATATTGGACGCGCAGCTGTAACAGCTGCTAAAATCAAATCCGGGTATAGCAAAAGAGAAGATGCTCTCGAAGAAGAGGGGGCAACGAAGTTAGAAAGTGTAGATAGAACAAATAATCAACTTAGGGCTATGGATCGATGGAAAGATAGTATAGATCAGGGTGTGACGGATAAAAAAGATAAATACACTGAAAATAAAGATAAAAACAGTGCTGGTAAAGCCGAAGACGACATGAATATAATAATGAAGCCTGATACTAAAACAAAAGATCCTGATTCTTCAATCTAAATTGTTTCCGCAAAATGGAGAGTGTCGTAAAAACTTTATGAATGACATTTACGATTGAAAGATTAATTAAGGTATAAATTGTGATTAATCTTTTAATCATTCCGACGTGCCAACCTTTTTCCAGGCACTAAATTAAGCATATTTAAAAGATTCCTTATCCAATTTGTTAAAATCCACCGGTGGCCTAATAATTATTGAGAACTTCCCAAACTCCGCGTCAATTTAAGAGCGAGCTTAAAATGAGCGTCAGCTTATTTTAATTTTAGTTATTTTTTTAAACTTAAATTGACAATAAATTATGACTAAGAAACAACAATCTTCATTATCCAAAAAAAGCCTACTGAACGATTCATTTAAAAAGCAAGCAATAGAGCAAATTTATGCGGGCAAGCCTTTAACTGGCAAGGGCGGTGTTTTTTAGTGGAATAGTTAAAGATATTCTTGAGACGGCGCTGTTCTGAAGAATTAAATCAGCATTTGAAACATGAAGGGCAGGAATTTTTAGAATCCGACTTTGATCATGATTATGATCTTAACTCTGATTTTGATGGTGCCTCCAGAGTTAATAATCGTCGCAATGGTTATAATTCTAAAACTCTAAAAACCAAAGAATCAGCCTTTGTTTTAAATACTCCTAGAGATCGAAAATAGTTCATTTGAACCACAAATTGTCAGAAAAGGTCAACAGCTCTAACAAAAGAATTAGATGATAAAATCATTGCTCTTTATGGACTGGGAATGAGTTATCGAGATAGTAGTTCTTATATGGAAGAGATTTATGGAATTGAGATCTCTAAATCCAACATGACGGATATTACTGACAAAATCTTACCTAAGATTAAAGAATGGCAGAATCGACCTTTAGAGGATATTTATCCGATAATCTTTCTTGATACGATGCATTTTAAATGTTCGGAGGAAGGTAAAGTATTCAGCAAAGCTTTTTACACTGTTCTTGGTATCAATCAGGAGGGTAAAAAAGATGTTCTGGGGCTTTATTTGTCAGAATATGAAGGTACTAATTTCTGGATGACTGTTTTAACTGATCTTTCAAATAGAGGTGTTAAGGATATTATGATTGCCTGCATTGACGGGATAAAAGGATTTTCAGATGCAATAAATTCTATCTTTCCTAAAACGGAAATTCAACTTTGTATTATCCATCAGATTAGAAATAGCATCAAAGATGTTACCAGCAAAAATCAAAAGGAATTTATGGAAGATTTGAAGCTAGTCTGCAAGGATATTAGCAAGGATTTAGCATAATCTAAACAAGAAAAATGGGGTAAAAAATATCCGTTAGTTTTAAAATCTTGGAATAATAATTGGCATAATTTATCAGGATATTTTAAATATCCTCCAGAGATTCGGAAGATGATTTATACCACCAACGCTGTTGAAGGGTCGCATAGGCAGATCAGAAAAGTTACCAAAGCTAAAGGTGCTTTTACTAGCCAGCAAGCTTTGGAAAAATTGATATTCTTGGCAATCAAAAATATTAGCAAAAAATGGCAAATGCCCATTCCAAATTGGAGCTTGATAATTGGACAATTAGATATATTTTTTGAAAATAGGCTGAAATTGGATTTAGCCTAAATTAGAATTTTGACACGTATTTACGGACGTCCCCTAATTATTAGCAGAGTGAATCCAGGATCTATTATAAAAAACCCAATATATTCAAATATTACTGATTTCTTGGCAAAGTACGCTGTCGCCTTTTCTAATTCTTTTGACTTCCTCAAAAGAATTAGCGTTACCAGGCATGTTTTTTTGATTATTTTTGTTGGAATCGGAATATTTTACTACCCAGCTGTAAAGGATTCCGAGAATGACCCTGAAAATATCCCGCTTTTTGTATATTGTTTTGATTTCTTATTTTCTGAAAACTATCCGGAAAAAAGTACCGATACCGGCGTCTTTATGTGCCCACATTTGGATGGTTTAAACCTATTTCCAATTTAGTAGATGAAATATTGAGTTATGAAGGGTGGTTTTTATCGATGCTTGTTTAGAATGGTAAATCCTTTTGTAGTAAAGGGTTCTGAGCGAGGCTCTTTTTCATTTTGGTGATCTAAATCGCGCACGGGGGTGTATCGTGAATTTTTATTATTTGATGAATAGTGTTGTGATGTTTTTTTGGGGCATTTATTTTCTTCGACTTTTATTCTCTTGATGAAGAGGTTGGTGTAGAATAATTTTGGGCATTTTGCAATTAAATTGCCCGCCCAAAAATAAAATTTCTAATCTTCTTTATATAGTCCTGATTCTTTGTAGTAACGAATTGCGCCCTTATGAAGCGGTGCGTAATTGCCATTTTTAATAGCGGTTTCCTTTTTTAGGGAAGAAAATACCGGGTGAAGGGTTTTGAAATTATCAAAATCATTGAATACGGCCTTGGTTAGGTGGTAAACCGCATCACTAGATATGTCGCTAGAAGTTACCACTGTCGCTTTTACGCCGAAAGTGTTAATGTCATCAGGGTTTCCACGATACATTCCTCCTGGTATTACCGCTTCAACATAAAATGGGTTTAGTCGGATCAGCTTTTTGATTGATTTTTTGTCAACACTTAAAATTCTAGCTTTGCATTTTGCATTTGAATTCTGAGTCGCTTCTTGCAAAATTCCATTTGGATTCCCGGCTGTGTAGATCATAACATCAATTTCTCCAGAGCACAAAGCTTGAACTTGATCAGAAGGATCTAGGTTGGTTATTTTTGAAAATGATTTTTTATTCCAACCCTTTACTTCTGACAGAACTTCCATAGTCGCATACATTCCAGATCCCTGAGGTCCAAAATTAACTTTTTTACCAACAATCCCGTCAAGATCCTTGATTCCTGAATTATCTAAAACTGCCAATGTAAATGTTTCGGTGTAAAGAGAGAAGATAGATCTTAATTTTCTGAATGGAGGTTGGTCTCCAAAAAACCCAGTGCCATTGTAGGCGTGATATTGCCAATCGGATTGAACGATTGCAAAGTCCGTCCCTCCTTTTCTGAGGGAATTTAGGTTTGAGACTGAACCACCAGTGGACTCAGCAGAGCATCGGGTGTTGTGATCTTTTCTTCCTCGGTTAACGAATCGGCAAATTGCTCCGCCAGCAGGGTAATAAACTCCCGTAATGTTTCCTGTTGCTATATTGATATATTTTGTTGCCGCTAGAGCGTATGTTGATTCGCACAGCAAGACAACTAGAGATAGTGCTATACACAGTTTATAAGACTTTTTCATTATCTAAATTACTTAGGTTTATATAAGAGTTTGTAATGCTCGCCAAAAAAAGCGGGCATGGATTTAATTATTTCTTTCTTTCTGCAGAAATTTTTTCTTTTAAAGATGATATGTCTAATGCCCCGGGAACCAAAGAATCTCCTATAATAAAGGCCGGAGTTCCGGTTATACCAATAGAAGATGCTAATTCCTTGTTGGATGCAATTTTATCTTCAATATTAGAGTTTTTATCTTCCAGGGTCTTTAAAAGTTGTGCGGTATCAATACCTAAGCTTTCAGCGATTTTTATTGCTCCGTCTTTTTTTCTAACAGAACTTTTCATCAAAGCGTCATGAAATTCTAAATAGAGCTTCTCATCAATCATATTTACAGCTAGTGCAACCTTTGCTAAGTCAATAGAATCTTGACCTAAAATTGGAAACTCTTTGAATACTACACGAACTTTTTTGTCTTGCTTGAGTAGTTTATCGACGGTGGCTTGGGCTTTCCTGCAATATCCACAATTGTAATCAAAAAACTCTACAATTGAAACATCAAAACCTTTTGGTGAGTGTGACGGATCAGTTTTATCATTTAAAAGATCGTCTTGCTTAGAAGATATTCCCTTCTGAGCATTTGCTAGTTGATCTTGAGCAGACTTTTGCTGCATTTTTATAACTGAATCGATGATTATTTCTGGATTTGCTTCAACCCACTTAAGAATAACTTCTTCAACATCAGCAACGTTTTTAATAAGATTTCCGCCATTAACCCCACTTGATTTGACGTTTGATTTGACGTTTGATTTGATATCTAAATCATCTGATGAATTTTTATTATACACAGTGTACCCAACTCCGGCAATCAATATGACTAATACAATTGAAATAATGGCTTTTAAAGATGATGCTTTCTTGATTGTAGATTCGTTTGTCATTGGTATAAAATGTTGGTTTTATTCTTTAAAAAGATATATTCAGAATTTTAATTCCCAAAAAATACCAAACGGATATGATAATTGCAACAAAAATAAAACCCTCTTTCCTTATAGAAGATGAGCTTAATGAGCTTGATAAAAATGATCTTTTTTTGATCACTGGAATTGATGAGGCTGGAAGAGGGCCACTTTGTGGACCGGTTGTGGCGGCAAGTGTTATTTTGGATAGAAATAATTATCCAGATCAATTAAATGATTCTAAGAAGCTAAATTCAAAAATAAGAAAAGATCTCTTTATAAAACTAAAAGAGGTATCTAGATTTGGGGTTGGAGTTGTTAGTGAAAAAATAATTGACGATGTTAATATTTTAAACGCCACCAAACTCGCAATGAAAATATCATTTGATAATTTATGCGAGAAATATCAAATTATTCCAAATTATGTGATAGTTGATGGAAATTTTATTCCACGAATAGATTGTCCTGCAAAGTCAATCATCAAGGGAGACCAAAAAAGTCTATCAATTGCCGCCGCTTCAATCATTGCTAAAGAAACCAGAGATCAAATTATGGAAAATATCGGTCAAGAATTTCCCGAATATGAATGGAAGAAAAATAAAGGATATCCCACAAAATATCATTATGAGATGATTAAGAAATACGGCACATCAAAATATCATCGCCAAAGTTTTAGACTAATTTAAGATAATGATATGAAAAAAATTAAAGAATGTGATCCACAAGCCGCCACTTTGGTAGCAAAAGTTTTGAAAAATGATGGCGTTGTTTGTTTTGCAACTGAAACGGTATACGCCCTCACCTGCAATGCAGTTAGTGATAAGGCGGTCGCAAAGCTTTATGCAATAAAAAAACGCGATCCAGAAAAACCAATTTCGGTATTTGTCAAAGACATTAAAATGGCAGAAAAATTTTTACATTTCAATAAAATCGAAAAAGAAATATCTGCAAAATTCATGCCCGGAATGATTACCTTGGTTCTAAAAAAGAAAAATACTGATAATTTAGAATTGAGAATTTCACCTTTGCTTAGTAAGAGTGAAAATTTGGGACTTAGAATCCCCGATCACAAATTTTGCCTAGATTTATTAAATGAATTTGATGGAATCATTGCCGCAACAAGTGCTAATCCTAGTGGTAAAGATTCGGCAATAAACTTCAATCAAGCTTGGGATTATTTTAATGGTAAAGTTGATTTAATAATTGACGGTGGCATTTGTGTTCATAAAATTGCGTCAACAGTTTTGAAGGTTGATGGTGGTATTAAAATAATTCGATCTGGATCGATTACTAAAAATCAATTGGAGAATTTATGAAAAATATAATTAGTAGTCCAATTTTTCGCATTGTAGGAATTCTAGCGATTTTATATTATGGATTGTTTTACGACAAATCTGAAGCCGACAGCCTGGGAAATCGATTTTCTGCACATCAAGTTAAAAAAAATTTCCGTGATGCAGCATCAAAAAGCCTATATATGATTGAAAATGTAAAAAAAGCCGAAGAGATTAGTAAAACTTTAGTGCAACAAGAAACCAGTAAAAAAACAGATGGAAAATAAAAACTCAAATTCATTTTTAAAGTTCATTTGTGACTTTCTGCCGCTTTTGATCTTCTTTTTAGTTTATAAAATTTCAAACGATCCAAAGCCTATAATTCCCGCCACTATTGCACTGGTTGTTACCACTTTTGTGGCTTTGACCATAAATTATGTGGTCACCAAGAAAATTGCAAAAGTGCCCTTATTTTCCGCTTTGTTATTGGGGTTTTTTGGTCTTTTGACAATTTTCTCTGGAGATGATTTTTTTATAAAAATCAAACCGACTCTGATCAATTTATTATTCGCATCAATATTAATGTTTGGAGTTTCTGCCAAAAAACCCTTACTCAAGATGTTGCTAGGAAATTCTTTTGTCATCAGTGACAAGGCTTGGCTAACACTTTCAATGCGTTGGGCGTTTTTCTTTATTTTTCTAGCGATATTGAATGAATTTATCTGGCGCAACTTTTCTACTGATTTTTGGGTTCAATTTAAAGTATTTGGCATTCTTCCGCTTTCAATTACCTTCACTTTGTCGCAAATTCCTTATCTGATAAAACAACAAAAAAATTACAATTCATGAATTTATCACCTATAAAAGTCGAAAATATTTTTAAAGCCTTTGGCAAAAAATTAGTTCTGAACGACGTTAGCCTTGAAGTGAAAGATAACGAGATCTTCGGATTTGTTGGATTGAATGGAATAGGAAAGACCACATTAATCAAAATCATTATTGATCTTTTGGATCATGATGGAGGTGGGGCGACAATTTTCGGAATTGATAAAATTCTGCCAGAAGCGAGAAATAATATTGCTTATCTTCCGGAAAAATTTCATCCATCAAGTCAACTGAAAGGGGTGGAATTTCTAAAATTTGTCACTGGATTCCATAAAAAGAAGTTTGATCTTAAGGAAGCGCAAGAATTGGCCGAGATTTTAGATTTGGATCCTAGTGCGCTAAATTCAAGAATATCAAAATATTCCAAAGGAATGACTCAAAAATTGGGATTGCTTGGTACCTTCTTAAGTGATGCTAAGTTAATTATTTTAGATGAGCCAATGAGTGGTCTTGATCCGAGGGCGAGAATTTTTCTAAAAAAACAACTTCTAAATTATAAAGAGGCGGGAAATTCAATATTTTTTAGCTCACACATCCTGTCAGATATTGATGAAATTTGTGACCGAATCGCAATCATAAATGACGGAAAAATCGTTTTTGTTGGTAAGCCAGAAGAATTCCGCGAAAAACACCAAGAAAATAGTTTAGAAAAGGCGTTTTTGAATGAAATCGGAGTTGACGCAATTTCTAAGCCAAAATGAAATCTTTAAGTTTGGTTTTAAGTTGATAAATCCCATTTTGGGAGAATGTTTGTTTTGAGAAATAAAACATCCTTTTTGAAAAATGAAATAATGCGTAATGGATTTGCGCGGTTAATCATCCTCAAACCCCAATTCTTTTTATTTATACGCATTTATAAATTACCAAACCTCTCCATCAATAATATTCTCGTCGCTGACGATATTGTATTTATCTAATTTCTGCCCGATGCTTTTTTTGCTCGACTCGATACCCATCTTGTTTAAATTGTTAACTCTGACCAAAAATCTTCCGTTAAAACTTGCAGCAAATTCATTGTAGGATTTCACAGCTTTGCTGGTCGCTTTCCCGATGTCTTCGGCCTTGTTAAACATTGTGGAAATGGATTCAATTAATTTTCTTACCTCGATTCTCAATTCTTCAACATTTTCTTCTTGCTTAATTTTTCCAATTGTCAATTTGGCTTGCGATAATAAATTATAAAGTCCGATTGGAGTTAAAACCCAAATTCCTAAATCAAGCGCTTTTTGGGTAAAGTTTTTATCAATTTCGTCAACTATTGAAAGCATTTTCTCGGTTTGTAAAAACATCACTGTGGTGAAAATTTGATTATGATTACTTTTCTTGATCTCGGAAAATTCTTTTGCACCAGAATAGTTGCGTTTTTTCAAATCATCCAAATGTTTTAACATTGTCTCCTTCAGCTTAATTCTTATGACGGATTCCAGCTCATCATCCGCCGACTCAATTGCTTTTTGCAATTCTAAAAAGTGCATTGATGACTTACTGTCAATAATTACGTTGTGATTATTTGGTAGGAATAAAACTGCATCTGGTTTTCGAGCAGAATTGTCGCTGGCTAGAAAATGTGATTGTAGAATATAATCACCAACATCTTTTTCTTTGTTTTTTTCTTTTAAGCCTGAAGATTTAAGGATGTTTTCTAGGGTTATTTCGGCAGTTTTCCCTGCTCCGGAAGGATTTAATAGCGCATTTTTGGTCAAATTAATTTCATTGCTAGACTTGGAAACATCATCATTTAAAGAGCTTACCTTATTTAACACATTTTCAAAATTTTTATAAAGATCCTCATTGATTTTGGTTATTTTCTCTTCTTGATTTTTGCCGAATTTTTGCTGTTCTTCAGAATTTTTGCGCATCAATTCCTCTGATAATTGTAAGAGGATTTTTTCTTTATCCGATTTCCATTCGCTTTTCTCTTTCTCGAGCAAGTATTGTCTTTGTTTCAGCAGTTCATTTTGCTTTTCAAAATCGGTTATTTTCTGATTTTGCTGCCTTAAATCTTTTTGATCGATTTGGGTCTGTAGTTTTAAATCAGAAATGGTTATTTCCGCCTGTTTGAATCTTCCTTGGTAGATTAGCAATTCTTGATTTTTTTCTTGTATTTTTGATGATTTTAGAGCAAAAACAACCGCCACAACTGCGCCAATCGACAATCCACTGATAAATAAAATTATTTCCATTTGAAAACTAATAAAAGATTACTATATTCGCCGCTCCATTTTGCAACTCCCACCCCATAAACTGGGTTTTAAAATATACTATGAAAACCATTAATCCACAAATTTTCTATACAGTTCCTTTACGCGATGTTGTCGTTTTTCCTCATATGACCACAACAATCATAGTTGGAAGGCAAAAATCAGTTCAGGCTATCGAAAATGCCAAAAATGCAAATATTCCAGTTTTTGTTGTTACCCAATTAAATCCTGATCAGGATGTTTTTGACGAAGGTAGCGTCTATAAGGTTGGTGTTATTTGTAAAATAATTGAAACCACTAGAGTTGAGGATGGTAATTTGAAGGTTGTCCTGCAAGGAATGCTAAGGGGGAAAATAGCCCGAATTTTAGAACAGAGCGACTTCTTTTCTTGTGAGGTGGAATTTATCCAGGAAAAGAAATATTCCTTGGAAGACGCTGATTTAAAAGGATTGATCAAAGCTTCTGTTGATAGTTTTTCACAATATAGCACTTATAATAAAAAAATTACCCCGGAAGTCCTTAGAGCTCTTGCGCAAGTTAAATCTCCCAACGATCTGGTGTTTCTGATTTGCTCATTCCTTAACGCCAACATTAAGTCTAGGCAGAATATTCTGGAAGAAAATGACATTAAAAAGAAAATCTATAAGGCCCTAGAGTTGCTTCAAAAAGATATTAATGTTTCCACTGCTGAGGAAAAGATTGCCAAAAATATCCAAGAGAAAATTGCCAAAAGTCAAAAAGAGTTGTTTCTTCATGAGCAATTGAAGCACGTCAAAAAAGAATTGGGTCAAGATGAGAATGGTGAAATACAGGCAGTTAAAGATAAACTCTCAAAATTAAAACTTTCTCAAGAAGTTGAAGAAAAATGTCAAAGTGAAATCGCTAAATTGGAAAAAATGAATCCATTCGCTTCTGAAGCTGGTGTGGTTCGTGGCTATTTGGATTGGATTATTCAACTTCCTTGGAGCAAGGAATCTAAGTCAAATAACAATCTTGATAAATCTCAAAAAATTCTTGATAAAAACCACCATGCTTTAAATAAAATCAAGGAACGAATTTTAGAATTTATCTCAGTTCAGATTAAAACCTCTGACTCTTCTAGAGGTCCAATTTTGTGTTTGGTGGGAGCTCCCGGAGTTGGAAAAACGTCTTTAGCAAAAGCAATTGCTGATTCTTTGAATCGTAAATATGTGAAAGTTTCTTTGGGCGGAGTTCGTGATGAAGCGGAAATTAGAGGTCACAGAAGAACTTATATTGGCTCAATGCCAGGGCGCATTATTCAATCCATGAAAAAAGCTAAAACGGTCAACCCTTTAATGCTTTTGGATGAGATAGATAAAATGTCCTACGATATGCGTGGTGATCCTTCTTCAGCTTTATTGGAAGTTTTGGATCCTGAGCAAAATAAAAATTTTAACGATCATTATCTAGAGATTGATTACGACCTTTCCAAGGTTATGTTTGTGGCAACCGCCAATAATCTGTCCAACATCCCTGCCCCACTTCGTGATCGCATGGAAATCATTAGGCTTTCTGGATATACCGAGGATGAGAAACTCAACATTGCTAAAAAACATCTATTGCCAAAACAAAGATCTGAGCATGGACTTAGTGCCAAAGAATTTAGCGTTTCCGATTCCGCTCTTTTGGGCTTAATTAGAAAATACACCTTTGAAGCTGGAGTTAGAAATTTAAACCGTGAAATTGCTGCTCTTGCTAGAAAATTGGTTAAGAAAA
The DNA here is from genome assembly GCA_047627215.1 of Rickettsiales bacterium. GTDB lineage: Bacteria > Pseudomonadota > Alphaproteobacteria > Rickettsiales > UBA1997 > JAJTCH01. The sequence continues at coordinate 11,171 of JBLHTM010000037.1, forward strand.
TTATTTCTGGCGAAGTAAAAAGCATGAGCGTTACTGAAAAAAACCTTGCGGATCTTGCTGGAGTAGAAAAATTCAACTATGGAATTGCCAAGGAAGAAGACAAAATTGGCGTTGCAACTGGTTTGGCTTATACAGATTTCGGTGGTGATTTATTGGATATTGAGGCGATAAAATTCAGCGGTTCTGGGAAAATTCAAACTACTGGAAAATTGGGCGATGTTATGAAGGAATCTGCCCAAACTGCGCTAAGCTATGTTAGATCAATCGCTGGAGATTTAAATATTTCTCCCAAGGAATTCAATGAATATGATTTTCATATTCACGTTCCTGAAGGCGCGACTCCTAAAGACGGCCCTTCGGCTGGTGTTGCAATTTGCTGCGCTTTGGTTTCTGCCATTACTGATTTGAAGATAAATAAAGATATTGCAATGACGGGGGAAATAACTTTGACAGGAAGAGTTTTGCCAATTGGAGGATTGAAAGAAAAGCTTCTAGCGGCACTAAGAGGTGGAATCAAAATTGTTCTCATTCCTGAGCAAAATAAAAAAGATTTGGAAGATATACCGGAAGACGTCAAAAATAATATGCAAATAAAAACTGTTTCCAGTGCAAAAGAAGCACTAAAAGAAGTTCTTATTGACTATACCAAGAAAATTCAAAAAATTAAAAATGCAAAACGAAAATAGTAATAATATCATTTTTGCCATCGTTATTTCTGCGGTAATTTTAATTTCCTGGACTTGGCTTTATGAAAAACCAAGAGTTGAGGCTAGGAAAATTGAGAATCAAAAAATCATTGAACAAAAACAAGAGTTTTCAGATTCAAAAGAATCAGCGGATTTTTATGATGATAAAATTGATTTTACTGCTCGAAATAACGAGCCAAGAGACGTAAAAATTGACAATATTGTTTTGTCAAAAGAAGAAATCATCGAGCAAACAAAAGACCAACGAGTTTGGGTGCAAACTCCAGAATTGCATGGATCAATCAACCTCAAAGGAATGGTTTTTGATGATTTGACTCTGGCCAATTATCAAGAA
>JBLHTM010000038.1:0-12058 GCA_047627215.1 Rickettsiales bacterium
AAAACCAGCAATCTTCAGTTTTTTGTTTTTTCTTTGCCCGAAAACTGTCCGAAAAATGGTAGCCATATCAGGCGCGAAAAAATCTGTAATGGGGCGAGGAGGCTGGTAATTTTGTTCAAGACTTTATAAGTCTCTTGTAACAATTATCATAACTAAATATAAATTTAAGAAAAATATTTTTAAAAATAGGGCTGGGAGAAAAACACATGTATTAGGATATAAAAAAAGGGCTCTTCTTCTCAATTTTAGATCAAAAAGATGAAGACTATTAACAAACACAAAAAGCTTCACAAAACAACAAATGACCTACCTACCCCACTTCCCAATTCCCAATAAAAGATCAATCAGCAACAATTCATGTGAAAAGATCCTGCCAATTCTAGAAAAACTAGGAAACCCACAAAACCAACTTCCCCCAACAATTCACATCGCCGGAACCAATGGAAAAGGATCGACCGCAGCATTCATCTCTAGAATTTTTCAGTTAGCAGGTTATAAAACCCACCTTTTCACCTCTCCCCACATCCACCATTGCAATGAGCGTATCGTAATTTCTGACCATCAAATCGATGATGGTTATTTATATGAAATACTTGAGGAAGTGCGAATGGCTTGTGAAGAAATTGGCAATATAAATTTGACCTTGTTTGAAGGATTCACTTTGGCGGCGATTTTGGCATTTTCAAAGAACCCTGCCGATATTTGCATCATCGAGACTGGAATGGGTGGAAGAGTAGATGCCACCAATGTCATTGACCAAAAAATCGCCACAATTATCACTTCAATCTCACTTGACCATCAAGAATATTTAGGCCCTGACTTATTTTCCATCGCTTGCGAAAAATCCCACATAATGAGGCCAAATGTTCCTTGCGTTGTGGCGCCTCAAGAACCAGAAATTATGCTTGCGATCAAATCTCGAGCCGCAGAAATATCTGCACCTCTGCATGTTTTTGATGATGATTCTAAAATAAAAATAAACCAGGATGGAACCTTTGATTTGGATTTTATCAACCTAAAAAATCTCGCAAAACCCGCTCTAATCGGATGTCACCAATATCTCAACGCCTCTCTTTGTGTCATTGCAATTTGCCATCTTAAAAATTTTGATATTTCAAAAGATGCAATAAATGAAGGGCTAAAATCAACCAAATGGATTTCTCGACTAGAAAAACTCCATCACAAAAATCTTCGTAAAGAAGATGAACTATTCATTGACGGAGCCCACAACCAAGGGGGATTTGATATTCTTTCGGATTGGATAATGGAAAAAATCAATGATGATTCTGAAAATCAAAAACCCAAAAGAAATTTCCTCATCACAGGCTTCACCAAAAACAAAGTCAAACCAGAATTCTTCAAACCATTCAAAAACATCATCGATTTCATTTGTCCCATCAGGGTCAAAAATGAACCAAACCCCGAAGAAGCAAAAATCATTGTTGAAAAGGTTTTACAAAGCGGAATCAAAGAAGTTCAAGCGCAAGATGATCTGGAAAGTGCCATAAATTTTCTAATCAACCTCGACCCACAAAACCCCTGCCGAATCATCATTTGCGGATCACTTTATCTGGCAAGAGATTTTACACCAAAATAATCATGACATGATTTGTCACTAGCTCCACTTGCAAGAAAGATTGTTTTGTTGAAAATCTTCTACTTTTAAAAAATCAAAAAAATAAAAAGTGGATTATAAAATAAAACTTCAAAATATCACCAAAAGCACCCAAATCACTTCAGTAAATGACGATGCAATTGGACTGGTTTTAAAAAGATTAATCCACAATTCTAAACAGAAGACTTTTTTGCATATTTGCAAAAACGACAAAGAAGCTACCATTTTTCAAAAGCAAATCGAATTTTTCAGCAGAAGAAACATAGAAGCCGAAGATCTTGAAATACTAAATTTCCCCAGTTGGGATTGCATTCCATATGATCGAGTTTCCCCAAAACTTCCCATCATAGCCGCCAGAATCAACTGCCTCCATAAACTAACCAAACAAAACCTAGAATCAAAAACCCTAATCATCACCACCATCAACGCAGTTCTGCAAAAAACCGTTCCTGTTGAATTGATAAGGAATCTTGGTTTCAAAATTGAGGTTGGGGAAGAAGTTTCTATCGATCTTTTGGCGAGTTCCTTAATCGACAATGGCTTTAGCCGTAGCGCCATTGCTGAGGGAATTTCTGAATTTGCAATTCGCGGGAACATCGTCGACATCATCACCGCCAATAACCAAATTGCTGACGATCTCATTGGTTATCGCCTCGATTTTTTTGGCAATAATGTCGAATCAATTCGCGTTTTTGACCCTCAAACACAAATAACCTCCAATAAAGTTAGGCAAGTCAGCTTACTTCCTATGGCAGAAGTCAATTTGAATGCCGGAGCAGTGAACAATTTCAGAGCCAATTATCGCAATATTTTTGGCTCTCCTAGTGAGGATATTTTTTACAACACAATTTGCGAAGGACGCCATCATGATGGCTTAGAGCATTTTATGCCTTTGTTTTATGACAAACCCCTCAGCAGTATTTTTGAATATTTGGATAATCCTCAAATTTCATTTTCCAAGTCAGTTTTAGATGCTAAAAATGAAAGGATAAAAACCATAAAAGAATATTATCAAGCTCGGGTTGATAATATTCGCGAAAGCAAAAAGTCCGGCTCGATTTACAATCCACTACCGCCAACAGATTTATATTTGAGTAACGAAGATCTTGAAAAAGAACTAGCAAAAAACCTGGTGATATATTTTTCTGCCGACAATAGCCAAAAAAACAAGAACCTACAAAGAACCATCGACCTTGAAATCAAGCCAATCCCAGATTTCGCCCTTGCCTCTCGCGCCAACAAAACTAACGTTTTTGAACTATTCAAAACATTCTTGATTGCTGAATCCAAAAATCAAAAAATAGTCCTTTTCTGCTCGTCTCTGGGCTCCAAAGAACGCTTACGAAAAATTCTCAACGAGCATGAAATAAAAGTCTCAATCATCACGCAAGTTGAAGATGTATCAAATCTAAACCAAAAACAAATCGGCCTAGGAATATTGCCAATCGGCAATGGTTTTATCACCAGCGACTTGATGATTATCGGAGAATCCGCCTTATTTGGTGAGAAAACAATGCGCCGCTCCGCAAAAAAATCTGTCGAACAAATATTCGAAAGAGGGGTTACTTTACAAGTTGGAGAATTGGTCGTTCACCGTTATCACGGTATTGGAAAATTTGACGGTTTGCACAATATAGAAACCCAAGGAATCAAAAACGACTTCCTAAAAATATTATATTTTGGCAGTGACGCTCTGTTCGTTCCGGTTGAAGATATCAACCTCATCACCAGATATGGCAGTGAAAATTCCCTTATTATTCTTGATAAATTAGGAAAAAATAATTGGGAAAATCGCCGCGAAAAAGTCAAAAAGAAAATAAAAATCGCCGCCGCAGCCTTAATAAAAATCGCCGCCGAAAGACAAATTAGAAAAGCGCCAATTATCATTCCAAACCAAATGGAGTATGAAGAATTCAAGGCAAAATTTGGTTTTGAAGAAACGGAAGACCAACTCAAAACAATTGCCCAAATTGAAGAGGATCTAGAAAAAGGATCACCAATGGATCGTCTGGTTTGCGGAGATGTTGGTTTTGGAAAAACTGAAGTCGCCATTCGTGCCGCTTTCATTGTTGCGAACAGTAAATATCAAGTCGCCATCATCACACCAACAACTCTGCTCTGTCGTCAACATTACAAAAATTTTGTCAGCAGATTCGAAGGGACAGGAGTCAAAATAGCTCAGCTCTCAAGAATGGTTACCGCAGCAGAATCTAGAAAAATAAAACAAGAGCTAGAACATGGTACAATCGACATCGTTATTGGAACTCACGCACTTTTGAACAAAAACATCAAATTCAAAAAAATGGGCTTGATGATTGTAGATGAAGAGCAGCATTTTGGCGTCATCCAAAAAGAACGCTTGAAAGAAATGCGCAGCGAAGTTCATATTTTAACCTTATCTGCTACGCCAATCCCCCGAACCATGCAAATGTCTCTCAGTGGCGTCAAAGAATTAAGTATCATCGCCACCCCACCGCAAGATCGAATGGCAGTTAGAAATTTCGTCATGCCCTATGATTCGGTAATAATTCGCGAAGCAATTTTGCGTGAATATCAGCGCGGAGGCAGGGTATTTTTTGTGGTTCCAAGAATTTCAGATTTAAACCAACTTCACGACAATTTGCGAAAACAAATTCCTGAAGTAAAAATCGAAATCGCCCATGGGCAAATGCCTCCAGCAGATCTTGATATCAGAATGAATGATTTTTATGATGGAAAATTTGATGTTCTTCTCTCAACAACAATTGTTGAATCAGGAATTGATATTTCTTTCGCCAACACAATGATCATCTATAAAGCTGAACATTTCGGACTCGCCCAGCTCTATCAACTTCGTGGCAGAGTTGGTCGCGGGAAAACTCGTGGATATTGCTATTTTACCACCAAAATCCACAATTTGAGTGAGATTGCTAAACAAAAACTAAAAGTAATTAAAAGCCTGGAAAGCCTTGGTTCAGGATTCTCTGTCGCCTCTCATGACATGGACATCAGGGGAAGTGGTAATATTTTGGGCGACGAACAATCGGGTCACATCCGAGAAACTGGTGCCGAACTTTATCAATCAATGCTCCTTGATGAGATCAAAAGATTGAAAAATGCTGCAAAAAATTCTGCGGACGGATCAGTAAAAATTGAAGATGTAGCAATAGAAGAGGATGCTTATCAAATCCAAATCAAACTAGGAATTTCATTATTGATTCCTGAAGAATATATCGCTGATTTATCCACCAGGATGCAATTCTACAAACGAGTGGCGGGAATAAAAAACAAAGAAGATCAGGAGCAAATAACTTTTGAGATCAACGATAGATTCGGAAAAATGCCTATCGAAATAGAAAATCTCCTGCAAATGGCATATTTGAAAAACCTCTGCCGAAAAGCAAATATTCAAAAAGTCGAAATAGTCTCACAAGGAGTTTTGGTTAGCTTTAAAGATAGTCATTTTGAAAATGGTGAAAAACTCCTAGAATTGGTCTTTTCCAGCAAAAACAAAATCAAACTTCAAGGTCATAAAGTTTTATTTGTAATGGCAAACAGGTCTGAATCTAGCAGAATAGACAATTCCTTATTAGCGATAAACAAAATCAATAATTTGATATAAATCATGTATTTATCCAAAGAACAGCTAGAAAAAATAAAACAATCCCAAAAAGAAAAACCTCTCAAGCAAGTCATGAAAGAAGAGGGGGTAAATAAGGAGGAGCCAAAAGATGAAAACAATCTGTCATTTGTTGAAGCTCTTGCTTTAGAAAAAGAATTGGAAAATATCTCAAAACCTTTCCACAAGACCTTCATTGAAGAAAAACATGGCTTGGATGATGATCCGGAAGATGAAGATGGTGAGAGTGACATAGAAAGTGAAACAGAAGATGACGAAGGCGAGCATGATCAAAATTTCATATCAGACAACAATACAAAAATAAGAGCGTCCAAAGATCAACTCCGCAGTCTTGACAGAAAAACTGAACTAGAATTAGAAATTGAATATGAAGAACTTCAAGCGGCACTTAACCAAGATATTGATGTTTGGGATGAAAAAGAACACAACATTGCTGAAGAAGTCACAGAAGATTTAGAAGAAAATTTAGAAGCTTACAAAGTTTTTATCCACCAAGTCAAAACCAATTTTGGACGCAATAAATCCATGGGAAAAATGGACTCTAAAGCAGTAGCAAAAAGAAACAAACCTAAAGGACCGGTTGGCTTTGCCGCCAAAGTCAGAATGAAAGCTTTAAGTTCCGATAATGGATTTTCAAGAAGTTAAAATTGAACTTGGAAAACAAACAATCCATTAATATTAACATTCTGCGCAAATCAGTTACTAACAAAAAAGAGTCTATCATATATCTAATACCAAATCTCATCTTTAATCACTTTTTTAAACTGCATCTTTTTGGTCTAAAATTCAAGAGAAAAACTTTTTTTATGCACCGATAAATGAGTTTTCTCCCTTCAATTTTATCCTCAAAAATATTTTGTTTAAAAACGCAATTAAAGATTAGACTTGGCATAATATAGCGGTTTTTCTCTTAGAGATTAATCGCAAAATATGATATTCAGGTCGAAGAGAGAAGAGATCCCATATCGAGATATAAAAAAGTTATTCTTTTTGATCTTAGAACAAAAAAAATAAACATAGATGTTTTATTAAAGATAATATCCGGTATTACAACTAACACCTCAAAATATTTCTATAGAATAATTATTAAAAAAACTACCACTGAATAACTTTTGACTGACCACTGCAGCTAAGGTTGATTGAAAAATTATATGAGTATGTTCTGCATCTGGGGGGACAAGAGCCACTAACTGTCTTATAAAGCGTCGTATTTTGATTATTAATCATGGTTTGGGCGTTAATATCATTATAAAAATCATATCTCAATTTACTAGAATCTCCGCAACGATTTCCAGAGCATGCGGATTGTGTCGATGTTTTCAGAGTGCTTCCTGAAATACTTGAACCAGGAGAGCAACAATTCTTCGAAGGGTAAAAGGCTCCACTGCCAGGGTTATATTTGTAGGCAGATTGACTGGAGGAAGTTCGGGAGCAATAAATATGAGAAGGAGAATTAGATCCAGCGCAATATCCTGATCTGGTGGACAAGGATTGGTGCCCACTAAAGCATTTTGTAGATCCGTAATACCTATCAAAAGAGCCAAATGCCTGATTATTATCAATTTTACATAAGCAAGGGGCTGAACCATTAGTTTTAGTTAAGGTGTTATCCGCAGAACATGTTATGATGGGAGAAGTTCCATTGCCTAAACATCCATTGCCAGTCGTGGGGCTGGGAGAGCAATTCCCTCCATTTCTTTCCATTGTCCGACTTTCCCCGATAGTTAATGTTACATCGGATCCTCGATAGGTATCGTTACCATTAGCATAATTATCGAATAATTCACAAGTTGCAGAAGGGGGGGTGATTATTGGAGTTAGTTCTTCCGATCCACAATATTTTAGACCTATGTTTACTCTACTCCAAACCCCATATTTACCACATTTTTTTTTGCAAAAACTTTTTGGTTGAGCAAAGCAATACTCATCACCATAATTCACATTTCCCCAATTGCTGGTTGATAAATTAGAAACAGAAGATTCATCTGGACACTGAGATTCCTTTGCCTCATCCCCGTTACACATGATTTCCTCCAAGCCAGATTCTCTAACTAATTTTGCCTTAGTCGAAAATTTAACAATATCATCAAAACCAACTTCAGATGAGGAAGTCACAAAGGAGTTATTAATATTAATACTATGGTTAGTGAGCTCGTCAGAATTTGTGCTATCAGAATTCTTCTTAGAACTTACGGCATCATATCCACCAAATTTATTTTCCCCATGACTAATTAAAACAATAATACCGTTATTATTAGGCAAGAGATCATAATTATGACTCGAAACGCCAATTCCGTAGAGAGAGGTTTCTGGAAAATCTGATTCAGCTAAAGAGGATTGGGTTAATTCAAAACCATCCAATTCATCTAAAGAGTTAACATTAGTCCTGGTAAATCTTTTATCTACAACATACGAAAACCTAGTTCCAAAACCATCCTCCGCCTGATCAGGAGTTAAATTAAGAGAATCTATTGGTACCATTCCATAAGCCAAATTATTATTTTGTTCTTTATCTCCATCATTTAGTGCTGAGGAACAATTTCCATAATCAATTAATTCATTTCCGTAATTAGGATCACCCTTAGTATTTGTAAATAAGGCGGGACAAGGAATTCTTTTTTTGATAGCAACATGAAGTTTAATTGCATCATAAACGATTTCCATTCTCTTCTCAGAAACTTTATTTTTAGCAGCTACAATGATTGTTTTTGAGGATCCAGATGAGGCAGCAATAACTCCTGCAACAATGAGGGCGACCATTGAGAATTCAAGAATGCTATTAGCTCTTTTTTTATGATTTATTTGTGTTGAATGTGCCAATTTCTTAGATATTGAGAAAGTTAGTGAAGAGAAGATGGGGGATAAAATCTAAAAAAATTAATGGCTAGAATAGGATTGTGACTTAAATGATGATGAAATGATAAAAAGTTATTTTCTGCTTTGAAAAAATAATTTTTAGATATAATTATTAAAATATTTTTTTAAATGGTGGAGATAAACGGATTCGAACCGTTGACCCCCTGCGTGCAAGGCAGGTGCTCTACCAACTGAGCTATATCCCCAAAATCTATTATTCTAAATAAATGCTTTCATTTAAGAAGCGATGAATCATAAAAATTAAATCTAACTTATCAAGAGATTTGATCAATATTTTTGCCAATCAAAGATTCTTTAATAGCTTGATTCATTTTTATCTCAGCAATTTTCTTGGCAAACTCCTCCAATTCTTCAGCTTGGTGGTTTATTTGACCAGAATCACCAATGTTAATCGCATCTTCTAATATTTTTATTTGCTTATTTGCAGCTCCAATAAAATCATCATCAATCGAATCATTATCCTCTTTAAAAGCAGCTTTAAGGGCCAAAATACTTCTTTTTGCCTCAATTTTAGCCTCCGCAAGCAATCTTGCATTCATATCTTCTTTGGAATTTTTCAAAGACTCCAAAAGCATATCTCTAACTTGATATTCATCTAAGCCAAAAGTTGGTTTAACTTCAATGATTTGAGTTTCTCCAGTTAATGTTTCAGTGGCACTAATTGTCAAAAGACCGTCAGCGTCAATTTTAAAAACCACTTTAACTCTAGCAATTCCAGCTTTTAGAGCAGGAATGCTTTTAATTTCAAAATTAACCAACGAACGACAATCTTTAGCAAGCTCTCTTTCACCTTGAACAATGTGGAATTTCATGGCGTTTTGATAATCCGCGTAAGTCGTAAATTCTTTCGAAGCGGAAATTGGAATTGTTGAATTTCTCAGAATTATTTTATCGGTCAATCCGCCCATCATTTCAATTCCCAGTGACAATGGAATCACATCCAAAAGCAAATTATCTGAATTTCGAGAAGTCAAAGCTTCAGCCTGAATTGAAGCTCCAAGCGCAACAATTTTATCCGGATCAATATTTCCGAGTATTTTTTCTTCTCCGAAGGATTTTTTAAGTTTTTCGCGAATCGATTTCAATCTAGTTGATCCGCCAACCAGAATGACTGATTTTATTTGATCAACTTCCAAATCCAATTCATCAAGCAAATTTTCAGTTATTTGAATTGTTTTTGAAATTAAATTTTGCGACAAAATCTCAAATTCTTCTGCATTTAACTGAAAATAAATTTTCTGGCTTTTAAGGTTAATTTTGATTCTAAAATGGTCTTTATCACTCAATTCTTCTTTGATTTCTTTAGCCGCAAGCTTGATTTTTTGCAAATCGTCAATATCCAAATTCTTTAAATTATTTTGATCAATGATCTTTCCAACAATCAAATTATCAAAATCATCCCCACCAAGAGCAGAATCTCCACCAACTCCAATCACCTTAAAAACACCTTTTCTAAGTTCCAATATCGAAACATCAAAAGTCCCCCCACCAAGATCAAAGACCAAAAACCTACCCTTATCTTGATTATCCAAACCATAAGCCACCGCAGCTGCCGTTGGTTCACTAATAAGCCTTAAAACCTCTAATCCAGCTAGGCTTGCAGCCTGTTTTGTTGCATTTCTCGCCGCCTCATCAAAATAAGCAGGAACCGTAATAACCGCCTTTGAAACTGGTTTATTAATAGATTTCTCAGCAATTTTTTTAAGGTCGATTAGAATTTGAGCAGAAATTTCTTCAGGGGTTAATTGTTTATCTCCTAAATTAATTTTCAATAAACCACCAACTTCTTGGGAAACTTGGTTAAATTCTGAATCATTTTTCACATCCCTAAAGCCCTTTCCCATCAATCTTTTTATGGAGTAAACTTTTCTAAACAAAGATTTCTTAGCTTCAGCCCCTGAAATAAGGTTGTCCTGACCATTAACACAAACAATAGATGGCTGCATAAAATTCCCAAAATCATCAAGGATAATTTCTGGATTTTGATTAACAGAAATTGCCACCAATGAATTTGTAGTTCCAAGATCAATTCCAATACCAATTTCTTGGGAGATTTCTTGTTCATTATTTTCTGCTGAACTGATTTTGATTGGCTCTTGAATGTTAAGTAAAGGCATTTTATTGATTTAGTTGTCTAATTAAAGCGACGGATAATTAAGAACTTTAAGGTTCTTTTTCAAAATGATCGGATAAATTTAATTGCCAATTAATATGGTTTATTTGAATTGTCGGTATTTACCCGTAGGGGCGGATTGCATCCGCCCAAATTTTCAAGCCACCTCAGTTATTCAAAAAAACAAGAGGCCGAACACACCTCCACCCTTTCTGGCAGATTGATGGCACTAATTTTAAAATTAAAAAGTTGTTTGCGTATTTTTTAAAAAATCCCCCACCTGCGCGAAGATTAGAAAATTAGATAATATTTTTTAGATAAAGGAATGTTGTTTTAAAAATAGCACTTATCCACTTATTTTAAAAAAGATCCAATTTTTATCTCCACTTATAAAAAATCTCTTCAATCATTGAAGAATCATCTTCTTTATATTCTTTTTTAATGAAGCTTTTTGCTCCAAACCTTGCTAGATATTTAGCTATAATGTCTTTTTTATACTTGAAAGCCATCGTAAGAGCGGTATTTCCGCTATTATCTTCGGCGTTTATCTCTACGCCCTTACTGAGCAACAAATCAACTATCTGCAAAGATCCAACTCTTGTCGCTTGCATCAAATAAGTTCTTCCAAGCCCGTCAACAGTATCAATTCTAGCCCCCATCTCAACCAAAAGTTCCACCGACAGATAATCAACAAGCTCAATAGCAATACTCAGTGGACTATATCCCAAATCATTAACCATGTCAGGATCCGCCCCTTTAGACAAGAGACTAGAAATAGCATCTCGCCTTCCCATCACAGCTGAAAAAGTCAGTAAAGTGTCACCAAAATGATTTTTAATATTAGGCTCTTTATTTAAAGCATATAAAGAGTTGAATTCGTCAATTCTATTTTTGGCGATAGCTTTAAACATAAAATCAACCTTCTCTCCATTACTCATCATAAATGGGTGATGTCTGTTCTCATTGCTTCTAATGCGATTTAAAAGCGGGGGAGGAACCTCTGTATTAATGAATTTTGGCAAGATCTTTTTCCTAGGAACGATTTGGCTCATTATCTGATAATTACTGATTCCATCAAAAGTATTTTCTTCATTTTGCTGCAAATATTTTTCTCTAATATTTTGCATTTTTTCCATTCTTTGCCTTTCTTTAGCTTCCTCTAATGCAATTCTTTTTTCCCTCTTTTTGCGCTCTTCAATTTCTGCATCCAATTGAATCTGAGGATCAATGACAATTTTATCATCCTTAATCACATCTTCATCTTTTTTTGACACTATCTTTTTTACATCCGCAATAGGCTCTGGATCTTTTTTAAAAAAGTTTTTTATTGCGGCAATTGGGTGAAATCCGGATTTTTCTTCTTCTTTGGTTTTTTCTTGATTTTTTACTATTTTAGGTGGATCAACTTTCTTGATTTTGATGGGATCAGTTACTTCCTTTTCTACTTTCTTAACAGCAACAATTTCTTCTTTTGGCAATTCTTTTGGAAATTTATCTGACTTAGGAAATTCAGAAACTTCAACTTTTTCTTCTAAATCTGTAGAAATTTTTTCTTCCAACTGTTCTTTGGTGATTTGAGAAACTATTTTTTGCTCTTTTTTTACTTCATCATCCAAATTTTCTTGATCTTCTGCCAAAATATTTTTTTCTTCTTCAGAAGCGCTTTTCTCAAAAAAATCCAAATCATCAAGACCCAAAGACTCCAAGTCTGGCGCCAAAGCCTTTTCTTCAATTTCAGCCACTTTCTTTAGCTGTGAAATAATATCTTGATCATCAAATAATTCATTTTTTATTTCACCACCCAAATCATCTCCAAAAATATTATCCGTAAGTT
>JBLHTM010000039.1:0-11666 GCA_047627215.1 Rickettsiales bacterium
ATATTTTTGATTTTATCTGTCGCACTGGCAGAAAATAAATGAGGCTCAAAATCGGTAGATTTGTTTAAAATAATTGTGTGAAGAATTTTTTGTAGATCAATGATCAAATTGACGATGTCAGTGGAGTACTCGTAGAATTTATTTAAATGATCCAATGTATTTTTGGTGTTTCCTTGCAATATTTCTGCGAAAAAATCGATGATTTTATTTTTATCATTCAAACCCAAAACCTCCTCAACAGCAACAGATGTCAATTCAGATTGATAATTATTATGTGATAAAATTCGATCGGTAATTGAAAGAGCGTCACGAACCGAACCATCGGCAGATTCTGCAATAAGACTTAACGCCAAATCTTCGGCGGTGAAATTTTCTTGAGAAAGAATGTTTTTTAAATGCGCTGATAATTCTTCAACATCAAGCCTACGCAGGTCAAATCTTTGACAGCGAGAAAGAACTGTGATTGGAACTTTACGAATTTCAGTGGTTGCAAAGATGAATTTAATGTGGGCAGGTGGCTCTTCTAGGGTTTTAAGCAAAGCATTAAAAGCACTATTAGAAAGCATGTGAACTTCATCAATTATGTAAATTTTGTATCTACCAATTGCTGGTGAATATTGAACTCCATCGATTAAAGAGCGAATATCGTCAACTCCGGTTTTAGATGCGGCATCAATTTCAATTACATCCTGGTGAGATGATTTGGAAATAGAAACACAATTTGAACAAACTCCACAAGGTGTTCTGGCGATATTTGAATCCTCATTTTCTCCCAAACAATTCAAAGCTTTGGCGATAATTCTAGCGGTAGTGGTTTTTCCAACACCGCGAATTCCAGTCAAAATGAATGAATGGGCGATTTTTTTATTATCAATTGCGTTGGTAAGTGTCTGAACCAGAACTTCTTGACCGACTAATTCGGAGAAATTATTTGGACGATATTTGCGTGCTAAAACTTGATATGACATTTTTAAACTAGGAATTTGCGACAGAAGATATGATTAGGAAGCAAGACAACCCGTTGATCTTGCTATGGCTGCTTTCTTTCGAATCTGACCAGATTGACAAAACCAAGCGCCTGCCCTGCTTCCCGCAGCAAATTATCTAGAAGCAAAGTTTTATTGCAAGGATTTAGATGACTCATAAACAAGATTGAACAAGAAAAATATTTACATATAAAAAAATATATTTATTTTACGCCCCCTTGAAATTTTGTTTTCAAAAAAACTAGACGAACTTAGCTGAAATATTTTAGCAAAGCTTGTCTGAAAAATTTATTTATTTTCCGAGCAACTTTTAAGTCGCTCCGTTTTTTTGTAGGTTAGAACTACATTTTTTATTGATATGGTAAATTTTACAATATCAGGTTCACTTATTTTTTTTGGAGATCATTTAAGAAATGACACAAACAACTGACTATGGCGGTGTAGCAAATTCAAATATTCGCTATTTAAATTTCCCTAACAACAGAAAGCCATATGTCCCGGCCAAAACCTCTGTTGATAAATCACAAAAACAATATTGCTCCATCGAGCAAGAAATATCCCAGATAAAGCCTGCGATTCCAGTTCATGTTATGCGCCCGAATAGCATAAAAAAGGCAGCAAAATGGTTCTTGAATAATTTCAACGGCAAAGTTCTTTATTCTGTAAAAAGCAACCCTGAAGAATCTGCATTAATGCATCTTCATGGCGCTGGAATTAAACATTTCGACGTTGCCTCAATAAATGAAGTTAGATTAGTTAGTCGCCTTATTCCTGATGCCAATCTCTATTTCATGCATCCAGTCAAAAGAAGAGAGTCAATTCATGAAGCTTATTTTAAATTTGGAGTTCGAAATTTTTCTCTCGATTCATTCGATGAATTAGAAAAAATTTTAGAAGTCACAAATAACGCTGAAGATTTAGCACTACATATTCGTCTTTCGATTCCCAATTCGCACGCCGCGATGGACCTTTCAGGTAAATTTGGAATTTTGCCAAGTGAGGCAATCGGATTGGTTAGAAAAACCAGAACAATAGCCAAAACTCTAGGAATTTGTTTTCACGTAGGATCTCAATGCATGGAACCTTCTGAATATCGAAATGCAATTTCGATCACCAAAGAGATTATTATTGGCGCAAAAGTAAAGTTGGACGTTCTTGATATCGGCGGAGGATTTCCATCTTCCTACCCAGGAATGACCCCTCCACCACTAAAAAGTTACATTGATGAAATCAACGACTCAATCAAGTCTTTGGGCTTGGGACCTGATTGTGAGCTTTGGTGTGAACCGGGTCGTGCATTAGTTGCAGAATCTGGATCATTGGTTGTTAGGGTTGAGGCTCGTAAAAATCAAATGCTCTACATCAACGACGGCACCTACGGCGGCTTGTTCGACGCTGGACATCCAGGATTTATCTACCCGACCAAGGCAATAAGAATCAATAAAACCGACGATTTTTCGACAAAACTAGTGCCATTCGGATTTTATGGCCCAACTTGCGATAGTTTAGATACTATGAAAGGCCCGTTCTATCTACCTGACAACATTCGCGAAGGTGACTACATTGAAATTGGTGGACTTGGAGCTTATTGTCGAAGTATTAGAACCGGATTTAATGGCTTTGATGATATTCTAGAAATAGAGTCTGGCGATCAACCATTGATCTCAATGTTCGAAGATGATGAAGAGCGAGAATTTTCAAAAACCAATCCCGTAATTATTGGATAAACCGCACCAATTCAATCTTACTGCTTCCAACTATCTTACCCACCAGCTATCTAAAGCCAATGAATATGGTGGAGAATTTGCAGGCATAGCGAATTTATTTTGATACAAAATTCGATAAACTGAGCTATGCCACTGAGGAATTACATAAAAACTATTCAGCAAAATCCGATCCAAAGATTTGGTGAAAACTTTAAGCTCATTTTTATTTTTGCTGGTAGAAATTTTTTCAACCAAATAATCCACCGCCTCATTTTCAACTCCCGCTAAATTATTTCCGCCAACGATATCTTTTTGGCTAGAATGCCAATAGCTAAATTGCTCATCCCCAGGAGCTGTACTGGAGCCAAAAACATTAACAATAACATCGTAATCATAATCTTTGAGGCGATTGAGATACTGGTTTTCGTCGACCAATCTGATACCGGCTTTAATGCCTAATATTTTAAGATTTTTGATCATTGGAGAAATGACCATTTGAAAAGATTTGCTATTGATGAGAAATTCAAACTCAACGGGCTGATTGGTTTTGGGGTCGATCAATTTCTTATCTTTAACAAAATATCCCGCCGATTCCAACAAATCACGAGCTTCAATCAAAGTTTTTCTAGAAAAACCACTGCCGTCACTTTTTGGTAATTTAAATTCATCATTAAAAACTGATTCTGGAATCTGTCCTTGAAAATTATCTAAAATTTTTAACTCCTCAGGGCTTGGTAAACCTGAACTTCCAAACTCAGAATTGCCAAAAAAACTACTATTTCTCGCGTATGATCCATAAAATATTTTCTCTCGAACCCATTCAAAATCAAAAGAAAGCGCAATCGCTTTTCGTAAAATAAGATTTTGGAATTTTTCTTTTCGCAAGTTAAATACGAAGGATTGCATTGGAGCTGGTAAATTATGATCAATTTCTTTTTTGATAATTTGACCATTTTTCACCTTGTCAATATTGTAGGAATTTGCCCAATTACGAGAAATATTTTCTTGTCTAAAATCATATTCTCCGGCCTTAAAAGCCTCAACCAGAACATTATTATCTCGGTAATATTCGTAGGTTATTTTATCAAAATTGTGGCGCCCACGATTAACCGGCAAATCTCGCGCCCAATAATTTTCAACTCGCTGATAAGTGATTGATTTTCCAGCATAAATATCCAAAACTTTGTAAGCTCCACTGCCCAAAGGCACTTCAAAAGTTGTTTTGTCAAAAACTGGATTTTTCGAGATGGAATAATAATTTTTAGAGAATATGGGAAGACTAGCAACTGAGAGTGGAAGTTCGCGATTTTTACCATTCTTAAAAATGAATTTTACCTCATAATCGCCAATTTTTTTAACTTCCACAACGTCGCGATAAACCATCGCAAAAGATGGATGCCCTTTTTCTTTTAAAATATTAAAAGAGAAAACCACATCGTCAGCACTAATTTTTGATCCATCATGAAAGCGGGCAATTTTTCTCAGGAGAAAAGTCAGAGATTTTTTATCTTTTGATATTTTAGCAGATTTGGCGATCAAACCATATTTAGAGGAGACTTCATCGGCAGATCTAATCATCAGAGTGTCGAAATTCATATTCATTCCAGATGCCGGGATTCCTTTCAAGATAAAAGGATTAAGACTATTAAAAGTTCCCTCAACTCCATATTTTATTTGCCCATTTTTTGGCGCTGATGGATTGACGTAGTCAAAATGGGTGAAGTTTTGAGGATATTTCAAATCACCAAAAATTGAAATTCCGTGACTAAAATCAGAATTCTTTTCTCCAGCAAAACTGTTACCAACAAAAAGATAGAAAAAAATCAGCAAGCAGTAAATTGCAAGTTTTAAGAAAAAAGATGGTTTAGTCGATAAATTATTAACAAATAGAAACATAAAAATTAAAGTTATTTAAATTAAATATCATAAAGCCTAAAATTCCACCCCAAAAATTAACACTGACTACCTGCAACTTACAAATAGAAATTAATGCAAATCATCCAAAATTTTCACAATATCGACCCTAAATTACAAAATTCTGTTCTCACCATTGGAAATTTTGACGGCATTCATCTTGGTCATCAGGAAATTCTAAATAATGCCAAAATAATTGCTAGCAGTGAAAATATCAAATCTGCGTTACTCACTTTTGATCCTCACCCGCTAAAAATTATTCGTCCTGAAAAAAAATTTAATCGCGGACTTTTTTCTTTGTCTCAAAAATTAGATTTTTTAAAAGAAAAAGATTTAGTTGATGCGGTTTTTATCAGTCAATTTGATGAGAAGCTTGCCAATTTGTCGGCAGAAGATTTTGTTCGAGAAATTTTGGTTGAAAAACTCAAAATAAAACATTTGATCATTGGATATGATTTTATTTTTGGAAAAAATCGTGTCGGCGATGCCAATTTATTGCAAAAATTAGCAGGCATTTACAATTTCTCTTTTCATCAAATTGCCGCAAAAAGAAATCACAATGACCAGGTTTTATCGTCAACAAAAATTAGGAATTTTATTGAAAGCGGGGATTTAAAATCAGCCAATAAAATGCTTGGAAGAAATTATCAAATTTGCGGAACAATCATCAGGGGGAAACAATTAGCCAGAACAATTGGCTTTCCTACTGCTAATTTTTTACCCCAGAAAGATTTGATCAAGCCAAAATTTGGGGTTTACAAAGCCAAGGTTTTTGTGGATAAAAAAGATTATTCAGCGATTCTAAATTTTGGAATCAAGCCAACTTTCAATGGTTCCGAACCACTTTTTGAAGTTCATATTTTTGATTTTAATCAGGAGATTTACGACAAAGAAATTGTCGTGGAATTGATTGATTTTATTCGAGAGGAGAAAAAATTTTCCGGAATTGAAGAATTGAAGACTCAAATCCAAAAAGATGTCAAAGAAGTACTAAATTGTGAGTGATGAGCTGTTGTTTTTTAACTGCTAATAACAATAATGACCCCTAATTTTAATAGTTAATTTTTTCTAAATAATAATTCTCCTAAAAACATGTCCAATAATCACATTTCTGACTTACTAAAAGTTGTTTTTGTTCCGATTCACAAAGAAGGAATCAAATTTATTCTCATTTTCGCCGTCGTTGCAATCATTCTTGCCATGTTAAACAACGCCCTTGGAACCATTGGTTTAGTTTTGACTTTATGGTGCGTTTTCTTTTTTCGCGACCCAACAAGATTCACCCCTCAAGGTGAAAATTTAATTATTAGCCCGGCAGACGGTGTGGTTAATTTGATTGAAGAAGATGCACTTCCTCCAGTTGAACTTAGCCTTGAAAAAGGTGAGTGGACAAAAATCAGTGTTTTTTTGAACGTTTTTAATGTTCATGTTAATCGCGCACCGATTGCTGGAAAAATAACTCAAGTTAAATATCAACCAGGAAAGTTTTTTAGTGCCAATTTAGAAGAAGCTAGTACTCACAATGAAAGAAATTCTGCCGTTGTTGAAACTAAGAATGGTGAAAAAATTGTTTTCGTTCAAGTTGCAGGATTGGTTGCTAGACGAATTGTTTCCACATTAGAAGAAGGCCAAGAAATTGAAGCTGGTGACCGATATGGAATTATTCGTTTCGGAAGTCGCGCTGATATTTATTTGCCAAAAACTACCGATATCAAAATCTTAGTTGGCCAAACAATGGTCGGTGGAGAAACTGTTATTGCTGAGCTTAAAAAATAATATCACCATTGGGGCGTTAAAAAATAAACCCCATTTGCCATCTCGGTCTTAACCCGGGGTGGCAAAAAATCAACAAAAGGAGAAACCAAAAACTCCTAGAATTCCCGCATTCGCGAGGATTAAAAATTTCCTCATAAAAAATGACAAAATCAACCAACCAAATCGAACTTGTAATATCTGGGCTTTCCAATCTTGGACAAGGATTTGCATTTGATGAGAATGCCGAAAAGAAAAGGAAAAAGATTTTCGTTTCCAAAACCATGATTGGCGACAAAATTACCGCCCAAATCATTAAAGAAAAAAGCAAATTCACTCTTGCCAATCTAATAAAAATCAACTATCCAAGCGCAAACAGAATCAAAGCTCCTTGCGTCCATTTTGATGATTGCGGCGGATGCTCTTTGCAGCATCTTTCATTGGAATATTACCAAGATTTTAAACGCAAAATACTGACTGAAACTTTTGGCCGTGACAATATTGATTTTCGTGGCGAAATTGAGTGGAACTTCATTCCTGCTGGAATGAGAAGAAGAGTCAACTTTCAAATTGACCAAAATAAACGTCTTGGTTTTTTCAGAGAGAATTCAAATGATGTGGTTAAAATTGACAATTGCTTGATTCTGGAAAAAGATATTTCTGCACTTATTGGACCATTGCAAGCTTTGATATTGAAAATTGATCTGAAAATTTCACAAATTTTTGTTACCAAATTTGACAATGGTATTGCGATTATTTTGCAAACTAACGACTCACCAAATGAAGAAAATTCTGATCTTCTGACCGAATTTGTTAAAGAAAATAACATCATTAGTTTGGCCTACAAAATTGGTGATAATTACAACCTAATCTACCAATCTCAAATTCCTCAACTCTTCTTTGGTAATGTCAAAATTGATTCTGAAGCAGATATTTTCCTGCAAGCAACCAAAACAGGGCAAGACGTTATTATCGGGGCGATCAATGATTTGGTAGAGCAGATTCAAAAAAAGCAACCGGCAAAATCTTTAAATGTGGTTGATCTTTATTCTGGAATTGGAACTTACAGTTTTGCAGCCTTGGGTGTAAACAATAAATTAAAAATAAAAGCCTTTGAAGGTGTGGATTCGATGATCCATTCTTTGAATAAAAACGTCGCTAAGAATAATCTGCAAAATAGCTTACAAGGAATAGTTAAGGATTTGGTCAGAGAACCACTTTTGGCAGGAGAGCTACAGGGGAAACAATTAGTAATCATCAACCCTCCCAGGAATGGAGCTTTGGCACAATCAAGACAAATTGCTAAGTCTGATGTAAAAAATATTATTTACATTTCTTGCAACCCAGCAGCATTTGCAGTTGATGCAAAAATTTTATTAGCGGAAGGATACAAAATAAATCAAATCAAAGCGATTGATCAATTTGTCCATTCCCACCATTTGGAATTAGTTGCGGTTTTTGAGAAAGTTTAGGCATCACGCAATTGCCGTCATGCCGGACATAGAGTTTTTTGGGTAGCTTTGCTGTCTTAGAAAATCTTGATCCGGCACCTCATGAGGGGAAACATCCGCCTACAATTCTTGACCGATCCATTACTTTAAAAGATCCTCGATCCTGACTCACAAGATCCTCACTTTCGCGAGGATGACGATTATGTGAGGAACGATTATGTAAGGATGTAAGAATGGAAAATAAGATGATGATAAATAAGATTCTGCTACTCAAATTAGGGTATTTTCATAAGGAAGATCAAGGGCGTTTTTTAAGTGGACAATTCATTAACCCACTGATTTTGAAAAAAGGCCAATTTTTATTTATCCAACAAATCTTTTCTTCTCTCTTTAGTGACTTGAATAGCTTGCTCTAATCGCCATTGATCAATCTTTTTGTGATGTCCTGAAAGTAAAATTTCCGGAACTTGGCGATTTTTCCACATTTGTGGTTTTGTGTAATGTGGATATTCCAAAAGATTTTCAAATCTACTACCTGAGCCGCTGCCAAAACTTTCCTCTTTTAGTGAATCATCTCCGCCCAAAACTCCGTCCAAATTTCTCACAATCGCATCAAGCATGACCATTGTCGGCAATTCACCACCTGACAAAACGTAATCACCGACAGAGATTTCTTCCACATCGTACTCTTCCAAAACTCTCTCATCTATTCCTTCATACCTGCCACAAATTATCGATATTTCCTTAACCGTACTCAAATCAATTGCCATTTGCTGATTAAAAACCTTTCCTCGTGGAGAAGGATAAATGATTTTCACATCACGGGGATTCTCAATATTAGCTTCAATCGCCTCACCCAAAACATCTGCGCGCATTAGCATTCCGGAACCGCCGCCAAAAATTGTATCATCAACGGTTTTTCTTTGACCTAGGCCCCATTTTCGAATATCAATGATTTCTAATTCCCAAATTCCTTTCTTTAAAGCATCTCCCACGATTGACTGACCTAGGATTCCGGGGAATAAATCTGGAAAAATAGTTAATATTTTGATGATTAATTGGGTATTTGGCTGGTTCATTTTTATGGAATTGTTGGGGATAATTTCTAAGTAAAAAAAACGCGCCCCGTGGGGCGCGTTTTTCTAATAGTTAGAACCCTCTATTAAGAGTCTCTAATTATTCTTTATCAGCATCTAAAGCTTCAATAATATCAGGAAGATCAAAAATCAAAAATCCCTCCGCAATATTAACTTCTGGGAATGTCTCATCGGTAAAGGCAAAATCACTAATTTTATTTTTAGAATATTTCTCGTCAGAAAATTTGATTTCAACCAAACCTCCAGCACCAAAATCATGTACGGCTTCTACTTTGCCAATTTTCTTTTTTTGCGGATCTAAGACATCTAGGCCAATCAGGTCACAATAGAAAAACTCATCTTCATCGTATTTTATTAAATCTTCTTTTTTGATAAATAATTCAGTACCTCTTAAAGATTCTGAAGAATTTCGATCTTCCGATCCTTCAATCTCAGCAATAAAAAGATCGTTATTGGCGCTAGGAATTTGCCTAATGATTTTGATTTTTAACGGATTCCCAGAAGAATCAAATATCGTCTTAACATATTCTTCAATATCACAAGGATTTGAAGCGAAGCTCATAATCTTAACCAAACCTTTGATTCCATGAGCTGAGGTGATTTTGGCAATCGAGATATTTTCCATATTAAGATCTAATTTTATTGGCAATGTTTTGCAAAATAGAATTAACGAAAGTCACCTGTTTGACGTCATAAAAACAGGCCGACAAATCTACATATTCACTGATGACAACTTTAGTTGGAACGTCTTTCATAAATTTTAGCTCGAAAGTGGCAAGGCGTAAAATCGGCAAAACCAAATCTGCCAAATCTTCTATTTTCCATTCACCTTTCAAAAAAGGGGTGATTTCATCATCGATTTTATCTTGTGCTAAACTAAATCCAGAAAGCAGAGATTCGAGCAAAACGTTGTCGATCTTATTGGCGTAAGATGATGATTCCTCATCTTCGGTAAGAAAATAATTTTCAACCAAATATTTTGACAAAGATTCCAAGGGCTTTTTTCGCTGGTGAAATTCATATTGGTAAAGACTTTGAGCTGCAATCATTCTGCTCAAGAAACGTTTTGGTAAATTATCTTTTTTCATTTATTTTAGTAATTAATTACACTGATCAAATCAAGATTTTTGACATCTTCAATCATTTTTACATAGGCATTTTTTCTGTCGGTTTTACTGATCACGCCGACCAAAATTCCCGACGGAATCTCATCGCCATCTCCTGAGGTAAAAACCATGTCTCCAATTTTGACTGAATGATCCTTTCCCAAGTACAAAATTTTCATCAAGTCACTGTTATTTCCAGCCAAGATTCCCTTGGTTTTTGATCCAGAAATTAGCACTGGAATACGAGAATTGATATTTGTCGCAAGTAGAACTCGAGATTTTTCTGTGCCGACTTGGTCGATTCTACCCACCAAAGCTCTGCTTCCAGTAACAATATTACCTGTTTTTATTTGATAATTCTCACCAGCATCAATAAATACATTACGACTAAATATCTGGTGCGGCTTAGCAATTAAATGAGCAACAACAAACTGACTGCTTTTTGGCGCTGCGTAGTTGATGGTTTTTATTATCTGCCTATTTTCCTGGAGTATTTTAAGGCTTTTGATGTAGACAGATTTTAGATCCTGATTCTCTTTTGTAAGAAAAATGTTGCGTTTGCGAATTTCCATCAATTCTTGAAAGTTGATCACAACATCAACAACGGCATTGAAAGGAGCGGAGGCGATTCTGGCAATTGGAGTTGAATATTCCACAATAACATTGGCCAAATTATCGGTTATTTTGGGATTTATTTTGGACGTGACGATTAAAGCCAAGCAAAGAAAAGCGAATAAAGGCTCTTCGATGTTTTGAATTACACGCCTAAGATTATGGTAGGCAAAGAAATTGGATTTGGATCTTTTAGGTTCTAAATAATGCTTAAACATTGTGATTCAAACTAGTCTTGTCTGAACAAAACAGCTCTAAACATTTTCATATTTTCAAGAACTTTTCCACAGCCATTAACCACACAAAGCAAAGGGTTCTCTGCAACAAAAACTGGCAAACCAGTAGCCTTTCTGATCACATAATCTAAATTTTTCAAACCAGCTCCACCACCACTAAGAACAATTCCTTTTTCAACAATATCACTCGATAATTCTGGAGGTGTACATTCTAGCGCCACTTTGATGGCGTCAATAATTTGTTCAACTGGCTCCGCCAGACTTTCAGCAATTTGTTTTTCGGTTAAAGTTATTTCTTTTGGAATTCCACTGGCCAAATCACGACCCTTAACATCAATTGTCAATCCATCACCATCTTCTGGAGGGCAAGCGGCACCAATGTTCTTTTTGATTCTCTCTGCTGTGGCCTCACCAATCAATAAATTGTGGTATCTTCTGATGTATGAAATGATGGCATCGTCCATTTTGTCGCCACCAACCCTGACTGACCGTGAATAAACTATTCCTCCAAGTGAAAGGATTCCAACTTCTGTTGTTCCTCCACCAATGTCGACAATCATTGATCCTGTTGGCTCAGTCACTGGTAAATTTGCGCCGATTGCTGCTGCCATTGGCTCTTCAATCAAGAAAACTTCATTTGCTCCCGCGCCTTCTGCAGCGTCTTGGATTGCACGTCTTTCAACTGGGGTTGATCCGGAAGGAACGCAAATAACGATGGTTGGCCCTAACCAACTTCTGGTTTGGTTAACTTCGCGGATGAAATGTTTAATCATTTCTGCTGCCGCTTTAAAATCAGCAATCACACC
>JBLHTM010000040.1:0-11227 GCA_047627215.1 Rickettsiales bacterium
GATTTGATCATTTTTCTTCTTTGGGAAAATGCACCAGCAACAACTTTTTCTAACTTTTTAAAATCAACGTCCATAATTGGCTTTTCCCGAGGCTTGATCATCACCAAACTGGAGGTGACTTTTGGAGAAGGGGTAAAGGAAGAAGGGGAAATGTCGAATAGTTTTTTGGTTGTGCAAAAGAAATTCACCATCACCGCAAGCCTACCGAAAGCCCTGCTATTTGTCTTGGCAACAATTCTTTCCACCACTTCTTTTTGGAACATTAAAATCATTAAATCAACATTTTCTATTTTCAAGAGCCACTTGAAAAGCAATTCGGTCGCCACATTGTAGGGTAGATTGGCAATGATTTTGATTTTTTTGCCGCTAATCTCTTTGTTAAGTGTTTGGCTTTCATCAATCTGAGAGGCGTCTTGTTTGCCGTGAGAAATATTTTTTGCAAAGCTAGCAATATCAAATTTCAAAGCGTCACCTTGAATGATTTCCAGCTGATTTGGATAAAAACTTTGAATTTCCTCTAAGGCAGAAATACATCTTTTATCCTGCTCAATCACTGTGAGTTTTTTGGGATTTAGTTTTAGAATCGATTTTGTCAACCCTCCCGGTCCTCCGCCAATTTCTAGAACTTCAAAACCTTCCAAAGATTCTAGCTTCTCTAAAGCCTGACGGGCGATTTTGTTGGTAAGGTTTGAATCTAAAATGAAATTTTGCCCGAGTGATTTTTTGGCATCAAGACCGTGTTTCTTGATCGTTTCTGAGGTGGTTGGAAGTTGCATTAAACTTTTTTTGGCTTGATGTTAAAATATGGCTGATTCAGAGAATCTGCTACCGCTTTGTGAGTGATTTTTCCGCCGATAATATTGAATCCATTTCTCAAATATTTGTCGGTAATTAAGGCATTTTTGTAGCCTTTGTTTGCCAACGCCAAAGTGAATGGTAGTGTGGCATTTTCTAGGGCTTGAGTTGAAGTTCTGGGGACTGCACCGGGTATATTGGTGACGCAATAATGAACTACTCCACTTTCAATGAAAGTTGGCTCACTGTGAGAAGTTGGTCTGCTGGTTTCAAAACAGCCGCCCTGATCGATTGAAATATCAACTATTACAGAGCCATTTTTCATTTTTGCAACCGTCTCTTTATTGATGATTTTTGGGGCGGCTGCTCCTGCCACCAAAACTGCGCCAATAACCAAATCAGCATCTAAGACATTGATTTCAATATTTTCCATTGATGCATACAAAATATCGGCCGAATTTCCAAAAACATCGCACAAGTAGCGAATTCTAGGAAGTGAACGATCGAGAATAACAACATGTGCACCCATTCCAATGGCAATTGTTGCGGCGTTTTTTCCTGCAACTCCACCACCAATAATAACCACTTTCGCAGCCATGACCCCCGGAACTCCTCCCAATAAAATTCCTCTGCCTCCACTAGCTTTTTCCAGAGCCTTGGCTCCTACTTGGACTGACAATTTTCCCGCAACTTCGCTCATTGGGGCGAGAAGTGGCAAAGAATTGTCGGCCGCGGTCACAGTTTCAAAAGCAATGGCGATGCATTTTGAATCAATCAACATTTGAGTTAATTTTGGTTCTGCGGCTAAGTGTAAATAAGAGAAAATAATTTGATCAGGCTTGATCATTGTGCACTCACTTTCTTGAGGTTCTTTAACTTTCAAGATCATTTGTGCCTCAAAAACTGCATTAGCGTCACTGACGATTTGCGCTCCAGATTCAGCATATTGCTCGTCAGAAAATCCAATTGCTTCTCCTAGTGATTTTTCAACCAAAACTTGATGTCCAGCTAAAACCATTTCCCTGACTCCGGCGGGAGTTGCAGCGGCGCGATATTCGTGATTTTTAATTTCTTTGGGGATTCCAATTAGCATGATTTATTGAATGTTTTTAATAACAAGAATTCTGCTTTGGTCTGAGGTCAGGCTTGGGTGGGCAACATGTTCAAATTTATTGCCCTGCTTTGCAAGATTTATCTCATTTTCAAAGTTCTTTCCTTTTGAGAAAATTCCAATTCCATCCTTTTTTAAAAATGGTTTTGTCACTGAAATTAATTTTGGAAGCGGTGCAAAAGCCCTAGAAACAACCACATCAAAGGTTAGATCTTTTATTTCTTCAGCTTTTTGTTGGTGAATGATGATTTTATTTTTCGATATTTGAGCAGCTAATGCTAAAAATTCACACTTACGAAAGGATTTTTCAATTAGATGAATTTCCCCAACTCCCAAAATTGATAAAATTATTGCCGGCAATCCAGCTCCAGAGCCAAAATCGCCAACAATAACTCCATCCGGGATGTATTTTAGAAGCTGCACAGAATCAAGAATATGGCGCTCCCAAAGATCTGGAATGGTTGATTTTCCGATTAGATTGTATTGTTCGTTTTGCTCTAAAAGAATTTTAACGAAAGATTCTAGCCGCTCGATTTCATCAGTGCAAATAGGATAAAATTTTCTTATTTCTTCAATTGCTTTTAATTGTTTTTCTTCTATTGTCATTCGCCGTTTTCGCCTCAAATTAAGCCTATTATTATCAAAAAACAAATAATCCTACAATGAAAATCACAAAACAAGTAAAAAAAATTCTTTCTTACTACGAAAGCGACAATCCAGGAACAAAAACTAATCTTGCAAGAATTTTGATGGCAGGAAAATTAAGTGGAACCGGAAAAATGCTAATCTTGCCAGTTGACCAAGGTTTTGAACATGGACCAGTAAGATCTTTCGCGGTCAATCCTGCTGCTTACGATCCTCACTATCATTACAAACTTGCAATTGATGCTGGCTTAAACGCTTTTGCCGCACCACTTGGAATGCTTGAATGTGGAGCCGACACTTTTGCCGGTGCAATCCCAACAATTTTAAAGGTTAACAGTTCAAACTCTCTTCATGATGGAGGCAGCGCTCCTTACCAGGCAACAACAGGTTCGGTTAAAGACGCAATTCGTTTAGGTTGTTCAGCAATCGGTTTTACGATCTATCCAGGATCTGACGCTGCCTTTGAAATGATTGAAGAAATCAGAGAAATGGCAGAAGAAGCAAAAGCTCATGGTTTGGCGGTCGTAATTTGGTCTTACCCAAGAGGAGGAGAATTGTCAAAACAAGGTGAAACTGCAATCGACATCTGTGCTTATGGAGCCCACATGGCAGCTTTGATTGGTGCTCACATCATCAAAGTTAAATTACCAACAGCGGTATTAGAAAATCTTGAAGCCCTAAAAGTTTACGACAAAGAAGACATTCAAGTTGGAACTTTGGAACAAAGAGTTGCTCACGTTGTTAAATGTTGTTTCGATGGTAGAAGAATTGTGGTTTTCTCCGGCGGAGGAGCTAAGGGTGAAGAATCTCTTTACAACGAGGCCAAAGAAATTTATCGCGGCGGAGCGCATGGCGGAATCATTGGTCGCAACGTCTTCCAACGCCCAAGACACGACGCATTGATCATGCTTAATAAAATCATCAAAATCTACCAAGGAAAAATCTAATATTCATCAAAGATAAATTTTAGATTTTTAGTTGCGAGTTGTAAGTTGTAAGTAAGATCAATCGACTTACAACTCACAACTCGCAACTCACAACTAAAGATGCTATTCATCAAAAACCTCTCCATTAATTTTCAAAAAAAATCCATCGCTCGCGGCATTTCCTTCGGTTTAAAGGAAGGTGAAATTACTGCGATTGTTGGCGGTTCTGGTGCTGGAAAGTCTGTGACTGCAATGGCAATTTCTGGATTACTTCCCAAGGGATTTGATGTTGATGGTGAAATTTTATTCACACAAAAAAATCTTGCCAAAATATCTGAAAAAGAATTTTGTCAAATCAGAGGTTCAAAAATTGGAGTTATTTTCCAAGACCCCCTCACCTCCCTAAACCCGCTTCACAAAATTGGCAAACAAATTGCCGAAGCAATCACAATTCACAATCCAAATTTCAACAAAAAACAAATTCAAGACAGAATCTTAGAATTGCTAAAAATGGTCGAATTGGCGGAATTTTCTGACAAATTGGAGCGTTATGCTCACCAAATTTCTGGTGGGCAAAAACAAAGAATAATGATCGCCATTGCACTGGCCAACAATCCAAAATTACTCATTGCTGACGAACCCACAACAGCGTTGGATTTTGACACGGAAGTTCAAATCATCAATCTACTAAAGCGCCTCAATCGTGATTTTGGCTTGGCAATCTTGTTCATTACTCACAATTTGAAAATTGCCCAAGATTTGGCAAAAAATATTTTGGTGATGAATAAAGGTGAGATTGTCGAGGAAGGAAGCTCAAAAGAGGTTTTTAACAATCCACAAAATGATTACACCAAATTACTGATCGCATCTTCCAACATTGAAGCTGGAAAAAACGATTCTGAAATGCGAGAAAAAATTTTAGAAGTCAAAAACCTGTCAGTGAAATTTGCCACTAAAAATAGTTTTTTTGGAGTTGGTCAGAAATATTTTTACGCCAATAAAAACATTTCCTTTGATTTGCAAAAAGGAAAAACCTTGGGAATTATTGGAAAAAGCGGTTCAGGAAAATCAACTTTAGCCTTAGCAATTTCTGGTTTGGAGGCAAGTGAGGGAGAAATTTTATTCAAAAATAAATCGATCAAAAACCTCAAAAATTCTGATCAAAATAATTTAAGAAAGAAAATCCAAATCATTTTTCAAGACCCAACTTCAAGCCTAAACCCAAGAATCAAAATTGGTGACATTGTTAGTGAGGGTTTACTTGTCCACAAAATTGGCAATGGAAAAGAGCGAGAAAAAATGGTTGATGATATTTTGTCAGAAGTCGGGCTGAATCCTGAAATGAAAAATACCTATCCAAACCAACTTAGTGGTGGACAAAAACAAAGAATCTCCATCGCTCGGGCGTTGATTTTGAAACCAGAAATTTTGATTTTGGACGAACCAACTTCAGCGCTGGATTTGATCACGCAAAATGAGGTTTTAAATTTGTTAAGTGCCCTACAAAAAAGCCACCAGATGTCTTATTTATTGATTTCACATGATTTGAATGTGATCAATCAAATGTCTAATGAGATTCTGGAAATGTAGGGGAGAATTGAATTCTCCCAAAAACAAAAGGGCGAATTCAATTCGCCCCTACGGGAAATAAACCTAGACAATGGATAGTAGAAAAATAATCATGCAATAAAGCCAATAAAATAACAAAAAATGACTAAAATAAAAATCGTCTCATGGAATGTCAATTCCGTTAATGCTCGCTTGACAAATGTTTTGTTTTATTTGAATGAAACCAAACCTGATGTGGTTTTGCTGCAAGAAATAAAATGTGAAGATGAAAAATTTCCAAAAGATGCGATTGAAAATTTGGGCTACAATATCGAAATTTTTGGACAAAAAAGCTACAATGGGGTGGCAATTTTGTCGAAATTTCCAATGCAAGATGTGATTAAAAATTTAGATAAAGAGGATCCAGAATCAAGATACATTGAAGCTGTTCTACAATTAGAAAATTTAGCCATTAGGGTTGCATCGATCTACGTTCCCAATGGTGGAGCAAAATTGGAAGATGGTCAAAAAGTCAATGAAACGGCAAGATTTTCCTACAAAATGAATTTTTTTGATGCTTTAAAAATCAGAATGCAGAATATTTTCAGATTGGGTGAAATTGCAGTTTTTGGCGGTGACTACAATGTTGCAATTGAAGATGTTGATGCTTTCGATGCAAAAGTTTTGAAAGACACTGTTTGCTTCCATGTTGATGAGAAAATAAAATTTCGCGAATTACTAAATATTGGCTACCAAGACAGCTTCAGAATGCAAAATCCCCAAACCCAAAATTTTAGTTGGTGGGATTACCGCGGCAATTGCTGGGGATACAATAAAGGCATGAGAATCGACTATTTACTCACTTCTCCCAAAGCGTCTGACATTTTAGAATCAGCCTACATGGATGATTCAATGATGATGGAACGCGAAAAACCTTCTGATCACTGCCCTGTGGTCGTAACCTTAGATTTAAAATAATGTCATTAATAACCGAACAATCCGATCTGGACAAAATTTGCAATTCAATCCAAAAAGCAAAAATCACTTTCATCGACACTGAATTTTTTCGAGAAAAAACTTTCTTTCCCATTTTATGTTTGATTCAAATCAATGTTGACGGGGTTTGTTTTGCCATTGATGCTTTGGAGGATTTCGATTTTTCACCCTTAGTGAACATTTTGAACGATCCTGAAATCATCAAAGTTTTTCATTGTTTGCGCCAAGATTTGGAAGTTTTATCCCAGTGTTTGCCTGAAAAAAGCATGCAGGAAATTGATCCCAAATCAATGTTCGACACTCAAATCATGTCCGCTTTTTGTGGTTTTGGATTCACCATTAGTTACGGAAATTTAGTAAAAAACCTTCTTGATGTCGAAGTTTCAAAAGATTGGCAAAGAAGCGATTGGCGCCAACGCCCACTTCATCCAGACCAGCTTACTTACGCAAAAATTGATGTTTTACATTTGCCAAAAATCTACGAGATTTTGAGTAAAAAACTAACTGATGACAATAAAATTGAGTGGGCAAAAAAAGAAATGGATGAGAATATTGGCAAATATTTGTCAGCAGATGATCTTTTAAAAAATTTTCCAACCATCAATAAAACCGCCATTTTCCAAGAAAATATTAAGTCTTTAGTGGTTTGGCGAGACATTTTGGCCAGAAATCTCGATGTTCCGCGCAGCTTCATTGTCAAGGATGACGTTTTGAGCATGATCGCTTTTAAGGGTCCAAAAAATATTAGTGAGTTGGAGAAATGTGGATTTAGAACCAGAGTTTCTAAATCGGATCTTAAATCTGAGATTATTGTTTTGATTGCAAAACAGCGCAAAATAATGGATTTAAACCCCAGAGAAGATGATCCGCAAATGACCTTACGCTTAGATGAAGAACAAAAAGAAGCTTACCAAAAAGCTCGCGAATTGTTGCAATCACAAGCAGAAAAGTATGAGGTGAGTCCAGAATTAATCATCACTCAAGGCAATTTGTCTAAAATTGTTTCCGGAAAAAAATTGATCAAAGATGTGCTTAAAGATTGGAGATTTGAGGTTTTGGGTGAAGATCTTGCTAAATTAATTTTGGTTTAATTGAGATGATTTTCAAAACCTTACACAAATGCCCGTCGGGCATTTGTGTAAGAATGGAAAAACCAGATCTTTTTTCAAAATGAGCGGGTTAAATTAATTACCGTCTTAATGCCAAAAATAAATTGTAAAAAATTTACCTCCATGTATCACCGTCACAATTTACTTCTGTGATTTTACGTCATGATTTGCCATCACAAGCTCTTCTTTGAGTTAGCGTCATGCCGGAAATAGAGTTTCTTAGGTAGCTTTGCTGCCTTAGAAAATCTCGGATCCGGTACCTCATGAGGAAAAGCATCCGCCTACAATTCTTGACCAATCTGTTCTTTTAAAAAAATTTTCATCCTGACTCACGAGATCCTCACTTCCGTGAGGATGACGATTATTTGAGGATGGCGATTATTTGAGCATGGAGATTATCTAAGAATGACGATTGTGAAGATGACGATTGTGAAGATGACGATTGTAAGGAGGCACAGATCCTAATGTATTTTTAAAAAAATAACGTTGATTCCTAACTGAAAAAATTTACAACTACTGCAAATTCAATAAAACTCAACTAAAATTCCCATGACAAAAACAAAAGAAAACAACACCAAATCCAATCAAATGTGGGGTGGGCGTTTTGAAAATGCTCCTGCGGAAGTGATGGAAGCGATCAATGTTTCGATTGATTTTGACCAAAAACTTTTTCGTCAAGATGTCGACGGATCCATTGCTCATGCGATCATGCTTGAAGCGGTGGGGATTTTAACTGCGCTTGAATCCAAACAAATTGTTGAGGGTTTGAAGCAAATCGAACAAGAAATTGAAGAAGGGAAATTTATTTTCAAAAAAGAACTAGAAGACATTCATTTGAACATTGAAGGAAGGCTGACCGAAATTATTGGCGATGTGGCGGGAAAACTGCACACCGCAAGATCTCGAAATGACCAAGTTGCAACAGATTTCAAACTTTATGTTCGCGATTCAAGCGACGAAATTGGTGAACTTTTAAATGATTTGCAAAAAACAATTTTAAAAAGAGCTGAGGAAAATCTAGAAACAGTAATGCCAGGATTCACCCACCTTCAAACTGCCCAACCAATCACTTTTGCTCATCATTTGATGGCATATTTTGAAATGATCAAGCGTGATATTTCAAGGTTCAAAGACGCCAGATCACGCCTAAACGAATGCCCGCTTGGTTCTTCTGCGTTGGCCGGAACCTCATTTCCAATTGACCGCGAACTGACCGCAGCCCTTTTGGGTTTCGACCGCCCAAACGCCAATTCTTTAGACGGAGTTTCTGATCGTGATTTTGCCATTGAATTTGCCTCCAACAGCGCAATTTTGGCGAGCCATCTTTCTCGTCTTGCCGAGGAGATTGTGATTTGGATGAGCAAAGGTTTTGACTTTATTTCCCTTTCCGACGCCTTCACTTCAGGAAGTTCGATCATGCCACAGAAAAAAAACCCTGACGCGGCGGAATTGGTTCGCGGCAAAACTGGTAGAATTTTTGGCTCCCTGATCCATCTTTTAACCTTGGTTAAAGGTCTGCCTCTGGCCTATTCAAAAGATTTGCAGGAAGATAAAGAGCCAGTTTTTGACGCGCACAAAAATATTCGCATCTGCATTTTGGCAATCACAGGAATGCTTAGTGACTTGAAAGTCAATAAAGAGAATATGAAAAAAATGGCTGGCGAAGGATTTTCAACCGCAACCGATTTGGCAGATTTTCTGGTCAAGGATCTGGGGATTCCATTCAGAAGATGTCACCACATCACGGGGCAAATTGTGAAGCTTGCTGAACAAAAAAATTGTGATTTGGCAGATTTAACTTTGGAAGAAATGCAGAAAATTGAAAGCGGAATCACTAAAGAAATTTTCTCAGTTTTGACGGTAGAAAATTCAGTAAAAAGCAGAACAAGCTTTGGCGGAACTTCACCAAAATCGGTGAGTGAGGCAATTTTGAATGCCCAAGAATTCATCAAAGATTCTCAAAATATCTAGATTTTAATTTACTGAAGTTTTTTAGAAAATTTTGTCTAATTTTTAATAAATATTAGAAAATTTAGACAAAAAAGTGAGGTGACGCGAAATATCAAAAGGCCTTAGCGACGCCTCAATAAAAACAAAACTCCCGCAATAACAAAAAGGATCGGCAAAAACCACAATAGGAAATTTTGTGCGTCAAGAGGTGGGGAATTGAGAATTTCAGGCCCATATTCCAAGGTCAATTCATCTTTGATCTCTTGACCATTCTTCCCTTCAGAAATCTTTTCACGAACCAATTTCCTAAGCTCAAAAGCAACCTTAGTGTCGGAAGATTCAATGGTCTGTCCAGCGCAAACAGGACATCTTATTTGCAAAAACAATTCCCTAGCCATTTTTTCTTGAGCTTGCGGCAGGTGATTTTCTGGTGAGAAAGAAAATGAATTTGAGGAAAGGAGTAAAAAAGTGAAGAATAAATAAATAATACGCATTTTGATTAATTTTTGTGAATTACATGCCAAGTTGCTTAAGTTTCATTGGTGTGACTTTTTGCAATGAATAAATTAAAAACCAACTCCGCCACCACCTTGCTGGTTTAGAGGTTTTTGATCTTTTTCACCGCCACCAACTTGACTAACAAAAGAAGCATCGTTCGAGCGCGCAGAATTTTTTCTTAAGGCGCTTGATCTTGGGGATCCACCCTCAAACACGAGCTCTCTCAATCCCAAAACTGTCTGTGCTATTTCAATGTTCTTTTTCAAGCCCAGATCCTCAAGTTTTTCACTCCAAAATCCTAGAGGATTTTCTTTCAATAATTTTTTTCCTTCCTCTGTTTTAGGTATCAAACTATCAATAGTTTTTTTATCTTCCTCCGAAAGATCTTTATCAAAAACAACTTTTTCTTCTTCAGAGCAAGACTCCCTATTAATCATCTTTTTCACCAACTCAATTTTACCAACATGACTTTCTTCAATTTTTTCAACCTGATTGGAAAAACATAAAGACCAAAAATCAAAGCGCGTATTGCATAAATACTCCTGCACTTCTTGGTCAGACTTTTTCATTTCCCCAGCAACACACCCATCATAAAAAGCATCAACCAACTCCTCTTTTAGCGAGTAATTTTCTTGAATTTCTGATAAATATGGAGGAATTCCACTCCATTTGTTGTTTACTCCCTCAACTAAGAACCTATTCTCAACTCCAACCAATAGCAAAATTCCAGTTTCTATCTCACCACTTTCAGATGATGCATTATGTTTGTTAAAAAACCCGGCTACACGATCCATAATAGGCAATACTCGAGCAGAATTTGTTTTGTCAGTCGTCGATTTTTCTTGTAAAATTGCCAAACAAGAAGCCATTTCAATAAAACCAAAAGCCGTGCGATTTTCACAAGCCTGCGTGTATTCCCTTCCTATTTGATCTAACCAAGTGATGTGATTTGGATTTTCCTCAATGATATCGAGCAATAAAGATTCGATTTGTTGGGTGATTTCTTTGGTTTGTTCCTCCTGGAGATCTTTGGTAAAAACATCCATATATTGACCAAGCATGGCAACCAAATTTGACCCCGCCTCTGGGTTTCCGGTCGCTTCTCTGTGAGCAGAAACGATTTTATTTAATCTGGTTTTAGTGGAAGTGATGCTGGGATACAGCCCAAAATGCTGCGGACAATGTATTTTATAACCCTCATCAAGTTCTTCTTCAGACCCCTCTTCTGGAACCACCTTGGTCTGCAGACCTATCAGATAATCTCTTGTTTTATCATCAAGAACATAGTCCGGATCAGTTGGGGTTAGGTCAATTACATTGTCATAATAAAGAACCGGGTCTGGAATTTCTCCATCCACAAGATCTCTTAGTGAAAATTGCTTCATATAAATTTGAGTGATTTGTTAAGATTGGCATCTAAACCAATGGTTTAAGTCACTCAAATTTTTACTTAGTTTTTAGATAGGATGCAAATAATGATTTAGTGAGTAGTTTGTTTAGTATCAACAGAAGCTCTTCTTTCTTCCTCACGTTTTGCAAAAGAACCTTTTTTTTTCATCATTTCTTTCCGCAGAAGAGATTCTTTTTTTGATAAATCTTTTACACCTGAGATTGGCTTAATGGTTGGGCGCCTCTCAGGAATGGTTGGG
>JBLHTM010000041.1:0-11072 GCA_047627215.1 Rickettsiales bacterium
TTGCTGCTGCAAGTTTGGAGTGACTTCCCTTCTCTGACCATTCTTGTTTTCCACTTGCATCCTTTTTCAAGGTTCCATCCTCATTTCTAAGTTTGTTTTTGCCAAGTAATGTATTTTTTTTATCATCACTCAATCCCATGTCTTTTGCTTTGGAGTCTACAGCACTGTCACCAGCTGCTTTTCTATGAGCTTCAACGTTCGACTTCTTAATTCCATTTGCGTCTACAAAATTCAACTTATTGCTATTAAATTCCTTGTCTGACTTTTCACGCGCTTTGCGTAGAGATGATGTTGATTTTACGTCACCATTGGACTCTTTTAGTTTAGTAGCTCGGTCTTCATCAGCCTTTTTTCCAGAATTAAAAGCGGCGCGATCAACTGAAGCTATGGCTCCAGAAACCCCTTTACCAACGAAAGTGCTGGCTACATATGATTTAGCTCCTTTTGCTAAAGCTCCTGCATCCCCTTTAATTGCTCCTGCTAATTGAGCAGCCCTAACGGATCCGCCAATTGTTGCGCCAAGGTCGGTCATAAATTCAATGAATTTAGACATTAATGATGCAATAACCCAAATGAACAGAATTGAAAATAACGACGGAATTCCTTCCGGATTACCAATATTACCAACATCAGATTGAGCATTAAAACTTTGAGGCATTGATGATACCGTCCAAAAAGATAGGAGTTTTATTCTGGTAATGCCAAGGTCTAAAACCCAAACATCTTCCCAACAAATTCTGTATCCTAATGATATTTTTACGACCTCATACATCATCATGTTGAAAAATGCGAGCGTTGTAAGTAAGAATATTTGCTGCAAAGAAAACCCAATCAACTCGCCAAGCCACTTATCAAACATGCTCTTGGTCTGATTAAACATCAACATGATGAAGAAAATTGGCCCTAAAATAAAGAGGATTGAGATAAAAATCTGGGCGGTAAGGTATAATAGAACAGCATTAGCTACGGCAAATACGTAGAGCATGAATCCTAAATAAATTATGAAAAGATATATCGGACCAAAGATACTGGCGAAAAATAATGCCCAAATTTTACTCTGAACAGCACTAGAAAAGAACATCCCAAATACTTCATCAATTCCACCAAATAGAATTGCCTTGTCACTAAAGTCATTAAGTGCAATTGCATTTTGCAAATCAGAAGATCTGTCAAAAGCACTAGCCATGAGGAAAGTTATATAGTCAGTTCCACTTTTGAACATATCGACAAAAATCATATCAAACCAATGCCATCCATAGGGGCCAATGAATAGATAGATTATTCCCACTTTGATGATGCGACTAAGAATTTCCGCCTGAGAGAACTCGCTAACGCCCATTAAATAACCAAGGCCGTAAAAAGTAATCATAACTATAAAACAGATGCTGATGATGGTTTGGAATCTTGAGTCACTGACAACGGCGGTATAGACCCTTTCTGCTTGACCGACCGTTCCTATTTCGGGATCTCCATCCATAATTTTAAGAACTGGTGAAATAACTTGATCAACAAGTCCAGATATATTGGTTTTTTCATTTTTGACTTTAACGACAACCTGATATTCTCCGTCGTTATTGTGGTATAAATTGGCACAGAAGAACTGTTTTTGGCAATCATCTTCTGAGACTGGTCCTATTAAAGTGCCTGGACAAATTTCGCCATCGTGTCCAGAAACTGCCAGTTGAGTCTCTATCGCCAATTCGCTATTCCCATCTATTTGGGGCCTGTTTTTTTCATAAAAAGGGTTCTGACTTACCAACCCATCGCACGTTGTTCCGCTTCCGCTACTACAATCCTGATTTAAGGTAGGGGCATCAATATCACAATTTCCTATATCCGAATCTTTGATTTTGAAAGATAGTCTTAAATTAGAGATTCTTTCTATTTTTTTAGCTTCAGAATTATCAGCTCCAGCCGTAGCATCAAATCCTTCATATCCATGACGATAGAAGAAATCTCCGGCCGTGGTTTGATAAAGACCCGCAATATTAGGATTCGTTGGATCTGTACTGCCAGAATTGTTAAATCGAACCAAACTACCAAACTCATCAAATTTGTAGTAGCTATTAATGCTTGGCCCTGGATCGATAGCGGTGGGATTGGCAATTGTTACAACATTAGGCTGTCCAGAAACAGGTTCCGCATTATCATCTGAGCAAACTGGAGAATTTGCTGTCCCCGTCTCTGCGCACAGCGTAACCTGTAACCATTGACCATTTTTGAATGATTGCTGCCCTGACATGTCTATTCGATAGCCGTTGGAGCCTGTATAACTATTCCCGCTAGGTGAATTGTTTTCATAATTTCCCCCCGTTACATCCGTCTCTGGATTAAAATCTTTTTCAAAATCTGTAGTAAAATCATCATTATCAACAATAAGAAACATCAATCTTCCTCCCTCATAAGGGTAAATTAATTTTTTCAACGTATAGACATAATTAGATCCGCTTGACTCTCCTGCGTAGCTGAAGCTTTCAAAATTACCATAATAACCATTAAAATCTGCCAGTTTCTCCGCCCCTTTAGCAAAAACTGCGTCAACAGCATCTTTTTCAGCGTCGCTAGTAATTATTCCATTAGAATCAGCAGTCTCATAAATATCAGATACTTTTCCGGTATAATTTTCTAAATTATAGCATTGGTCCGCGGTAATCTGGATTGTTAATTTCTCATTCCCTGCACTAACTTTAGCATCGTGGCAAGCTTTACAGGTCCGAACAAAAATTTTTTTATCGGGAAATTCACATCCTTCTGCAGGGGTCTCGATTTGGCAAGTTTTATCAGGACAATATTGGTCAGCGTTATTACTGTCAAAACATGCTTGCGAAATTTCTTGGCAATTTTGCTCTCCCGTTCCAGAATCCACTCCCACGATACAATCGGGATTTGGAACGTCCTCACTATTTTTTCCATAACAAAGAAATGCCGGCCTATCTTCAACGGATCCACTCGGGCTAAATCCTCCAACCCTAATTGCCATACCAATACCACAGGTTCTCAAGGTTCTCAAGGTTCCCAATGATGTATTTTGTGCGACCCAATTACCATCCCAGCTTTCCGGATCAAGACGGATGACCTGACCTTTTCTAACATAAACTTTTGCTGACCATTGTTGCGACATCGCAAATGGAGTGCCTGACCCTTGACTTGAGACGGGAACAGAAAGATCGCTAATGGGATCGATACTGTTGATGACGTCAAAATTATCATACTCATAGAAATCAGTATAGTCATTGAGCTCTCCTTTGATATTAAGGGGGTTGATAATCCTTCCTTTTAAAGAACAATTTCCTCCATCGCCAACATTAGCGTTAACATTACCCACATTTGTAAAACTAACAAAGCCAGATTTTTTGATTTTAATGTCATGCAATTTTAGTATTTGATAGTCAAAATTAGGACAATCGGCGTTTTTCGAATTATCCAGAACGATAGTTTGTCCGGTCTCAATTGATATGTAGGGGGTGGTTTCAGAAAAAGACTTTTTGACACTGACTTCAACAGAAACTCCTTTATTAATTGAGAATCTTAATGGACAATCGCTAGTACTTTTTAGCAATAACCTAGTGGCGTGCGGATTTGATGGAATTTCTCTGGTGTCTTGATTTGCAATGCTGGTAGTATCGTCTGTACTCAAAGGCAACAATCCATCGCCATCCCAACGCAACATTCCGCCAAAAGACCCCAAACTATCCTCCCTATTAGGGAAGATTGCGTCAGAATCAGAACTTATTTGGTAATATTCATCCGTAGGGGAAGAGTTGGCATTTGGGACTATTTCACTTCCACTATAACAATCAGGTTGCAATTCTAGGTTATCTTTGATGTACCCGTCGCAGCGCCACAAGGAGGTGTCGGCAAAAAGAGGGACGCCATCATTTCCAGCAGATTCACTAGCTGCTTTGACGTTAAAATTGTAGCCGATTGGATGAGGAATTAAAACCGCGGCCAATCGCCTCGCTCCGTTAAATGTGGCAGGGTCAGATGGGTTTCCGCCAAAATCAATCCCATTAGATCCATTCACATCCCCATCCCATTTTCCACTGAATTCAACAGTTCGAAATTCTCCTGCTTGAAGATCAATAAAAGCATTTGAACTTAGATCGCTCTTTGTCACTTGCAATCCACTATATTCCGCTCGAGTGTAGACTGGGTCAGGTTCATATCCACCTAAGACAATTGTTCCGATCGCCCTAATCGACACTTCCGAGCCGGGACTAATAGTGACCCCAATATTTCTTCCGGGCTCTTTTTTGTGAGTGGAAACCCAATTAGGCTCAGCACTAGCAGAGGCGCTCTGAGAACTTCCTCTGCATTTTTGAATACAATCATCAATGCAGATCTGCCTATTTGTGGCGGAAGAAGCAAATCCAGAACATCCTTTTCCGGATTCCCCGACTTGCTCTGTTCCCGTTTCATCTTGAATTGTTGTCGTGCCCTGATTAAGGCAATTTTTTAGACCAGAACCTTGTTCGGCATCGCCAACAGACTTAGAGGCAAAATAGTCACAAGTCCCTCCAAGATTATTAGCTTTAACGGTAAGCACTTCTTGCTCATACTCACCAAAATCATCGGCTTCAATACAGCCCTGGTCGGTACAAGAAGAATAAGAAAATAGAAGAAGGGACAGGACAAAGAGCTTGCCTAAAAAAGCGCGGAGAGTTTTGAATTGGATTGGTAAGAATGACTTTATCAAATACTTCTTGAGGTTTCTAATTTATAATTGCCTCAAGCTTATTGATATGACGCAGTCATTACAATCTTTTTGTTAATAACAACTTAGCAACTCTGGTCGTTTCTTGTAGTTTATTTGAATCAAATTTCTTAAGAATATGATTATTTTCATCAAATTTTCTGGAAAATCCGCCATCAAACATATTTTGGTGAAATTTCAAATGTTTTGATGAGCAAATTTCTATCGGATTGAAAATATAAATTGGCTTACCAAGAGAGGAAATTTCGCAGCACATTGAGATTGAGTCTCCAGTGGCAATAATAAAATCGGCCGCTTTAAGAGCAGCAAAATAAGGATTTTCCCAATTTTCTTTTTGCCATTTAAAAAATACTTTTGAACAATTTAAATTTTTATCCAATATCTCGGTGATTTCTTCTCCCGTTCTCCTGCTGTTTAGAACTAATAAATTTCCCCGCATTTGGTTAACGGCTTGACTAACTATTTTCCCTAGATTGATTGCAATTTCATTGGTGAAATTTCCTTTCTTTGAGGATCCGCCGACCAAAAGAACTATTCTTGGAGAGTCAATTTTCTCCAAAATATCAGCAAATTTCTTATATTCTTTTTTCAATATATCGTCAGAAATTCTAGTTAACGCACCAAAAATACGAATTACATTCGTCTCTTTTGATTTCTTATCATGATGAGGGAGGATCACAAAATCAAATTTCTTAAAATTCAAATTCGGATTCATAATTTGAATTGCCTTGGATTTGTATTTTTTCTTTAAATAGGCGGCGAGTGGGGCGGTTTTCCTCCCGGCAGAAATAATAATTGTTGGGAATTGGTCATTTTCCGAGCAAAGATTAAGAATCTCCAATCGTGATTTTGAATCAACCCCCCAAAGTCCATTAATTTTTAGAAAATTAGGCAATTTGCTAAATGAATTATAAGAAATTTCTTTGATATGAACTTCGGATTTATTTCCTGAAGCGAGTGCTTCAGACAGGCCAATTGCTTGCGAATAATTTCCAGCGCGATCATCTTTTAGAACCCAGATTGTTTCGTGTTTTTCAACAGGATTGTTACTCATTTTTTTAGAATTTTTCCAAGCTCGATTTCAACATTTGGAGAAACGAATTTTGAAACATCTCCTCCTAAGCGCGCCACTTCCTTAACTAATCTTGAGGCAATAAAGTGAGTGGATTCAGAAGCGGGTAAGAAAATAGTTTGAATTTCCGGATCAAGTTTGGAATTCATTCCGAACATTTGAAATTCAAATTCAAAATCCGAAACAGCTCGAAGTCCACGAATGATGATTTTAGAATTCTTTTCTCGAGCAAAATTAATCAGAAGACCTTCAAATCCAACAACTTCAACGATTTTACCAGGATCAAGATTTTCCACTTCTTTTTTGACCAATGCAATTCTTTGCTCGACTGAAAATATCGGGTTCTTTGAAGTGTCTCGAGCAACTCCAATAATAAGATGATCGACAATCTTTAGGCTTCGTTTTATAATGTCAATATGACCAAAAGTGATTGGGTCAAAAGTTCCAGGGTAAACAGCAATTGTTGTTGAGCGATTCATTTTTGATTAGATTTATTTGAAACAGGCTGGCATTATGACGACTCCCATTAAAGATGGAAATTGACATTATTGAGTCTTACATAATTAAAATCCACATTAAACACAAATGAAAATCACAATAATTTCTATCGGTAAATTCTCAAAAAATGATCCGAACTTAACTTTGTTTTTAAAATACCAAAAGCGCTTGCCTTGGAAAATGCAAATCAAAGAGCTTGAAACCAAAGGAAATCTTCAAGGTGAGGTTTTAAAAAATAAAGAAGCTGAATTACTTTTGGCGGCGGTTCCAGGCGGAGCTAAAATAATTGCTCTTGATGAAAAAGGGAAAAATCTTTCTAGTCCAGAATTTGCAAAATCATTGGAGAGTTTCGGAAGTTCAGGAAATAGTAACCTAGCTTTTGTTATTGGCGGAGCTGACGGCTTGAGCGAAATCTTAAAGAAAAGAGCGGATCTGATCTTATCATTTGGAAAAATGACCTTTCCCCACATGATGATTCGCGCATTTCTAGCGGAGCAAATTTATCGCGCCCACACCATCATCAGCAACCATCCATATCATCGAATTTAGTCAAGAGAAATATCTTTCAGCCACAAAAGAACTGCTTTTTGAGCATGAAGACGATTTTCCGCCTCATCAAAAACTACTGATTTCTCGCCGTCAATAACATCTTTCGAGACTTCATAGCCTCGATATGCTGGCAGACAATGGGTAAATATTGCGTTTGAATTTGCCAGTTTCATCAAATTCGAATTCACCTGAAATGGCATCAATAAATCCAATTTATTTTGCTTAGATTTTTGATCATTATCTTCTCCTTGACCCATTGAAACCCAAGTATCAGCAATCAAAACATCGGAATTTATTGCAGCGGACTTGGCATCATGAAATAGATTGATTTTTGCACCATCATTTTTTGCAATCTCAATTTCTTCATTACAAAAATCCAATTCTTTTGGAATGGCAATATTTAAGGTGTAGCCAAAGGATTTTGCGGCATGAATATAAGAATTAAGGACGTTATTGGCATCACCAAACCAAGTTAGGGTTTTACCACAAACATCTCCCAAATGTTCCTCAATGGTAAGAATTGAAGCTAGGATTTGACAAGGATGACTAAAATCACTCAAGGCGTTGATGATTGGCTTGGTAGAATTTGTCGCCATCTCAAGCAATAGTTCGTGCTCAGAACACCTGATCATCACAAAATCAACAAACCTTGAAAGAACTTTTGCAGTGTCCGCAATGGTCTCACCTTTTCCCAATTGCATGTCATTTTTTTGCATGACGACAGCATTTCCACCAAGTTGATTGACCGCAACCTCAAAAGAAACTCTAGTTCTAGTGGAGGGTTTTTCAAAAATCATTGCCAAATTTTGTCCGGACAATAAATCTTTTGTTGCTTGATAATCTAGTTTTTTGAGTTTTCTGGCTTGAGAAATAATGCTTTTTAAATCTTCCGCTGAGATCTTATTAAGATCAATTAAATGCTTCATTTTGTCGGTTATTTGTAGGATAAAGTTTGTCGT
This sequence comes from Rickettsiales bacterium, assembly GCA_047627215.1. Lineage (GTDB taxonomy): Bacteria > Pseudomonadota > Alphaproteobacteria > Rickettsiales > UBA1997 > JAJTCH01. The sequence goes on from JBLHTM010000041.1 coordinate 7,793, forward strand.
CCACAAGGCAAATTATCAGCCTAGAGTCGATTCTCATTGCAATAAAAGGCTATAAAAAAGGACCCTGTTTTAGTTGGCTACCAAGAATTGTCAAGAAGGGATTTTCACTTTCTTCTCCCTTTGTGATGTGGATTTTAATTGTCCACAAGCTGCCATCACATCTTGTCCGCGAGTTTTTCGAATAGTTACTGCATATCCAGCTTTTTTTACAATATTGCCAAAAGCCATGATGCGATTTCGGCTTGAACACACAAAATCACTTCCTTTCCATGGGTTAAAAGGAATCAAGTTTAGTAAAGCTGGAAGTTTGTAGGTTTTGAGCATTTGAACCAATTTGAACGCATCGTCTTCACTATCATTTATTCCGGCCAACGTAACATATTCAAAAGTGATTCTACCATTAGGGTTTTTGGCCACATAATACTGGCAGGCCTGCATCAGTTCTTTGAGCGGGTATTTTTTGTTGAGTGGCATGATCCGACTTCGAGTTTCGTCATTTGTGGCATGAAGTGAGATTGCTAAAACGGTTTTTATTTCATCAGAGAATTTTAAAATTTCCGGAACCACTCCAGAAGTAGAAATGGTGATTTTTCGTTTAGAAAAATTGATTCCATTAGAATCGTTCAAAATATCAATTGACTTTTTTACTTGGTCATAATTGAAAAATGGCTCACCCATTCCCATATACACCAAGCTAGTGATTTTACGCTTCTCATTTGGCAAAGACCAATCGCCAAGCAAATCGCGTGCAAGCATTAACTGAGCAGCGATTTCACCAGCGCTCAAATTTCGCACCAACATTTGTGTTCCGGTGTGGCAAAATTTGCAAGTTAGGGTGCAACCAATTTGTGATGATATGCAAAGCGTTCCGCGCTCATCTTCTGGAATGAAAACCATTTCAGCTTCTCTACAATCAGAAAATTTGATCAGCCATTTACGGGTTCCATCACTTGATAACAAGTCTTCGACAATATGAGGCCTGGAAATTGAATAGCTTTCTTTTAATTTCTCACGAGTGGCTTTGGAAATATTGGTCATTTGGTCAAAATCACTGACTCCGAAAGAATAGATCCAATTCCATATTTGCCTGGATTTGAAAGGTTTTTCGCCAATTTTGAGCATTTCAGAAGTAAGCTCATCAATATTCAGACCAATTAAATTGGTTTTCTGCCCAATGATGAAATTCGAAGTTGGTAGAAATTGAGGGGTTTTGAAGTCTTTGGACATAACGAAAGCTGTTAATTTGAAAAATTAAGAACTCGCTTGAGCTCTTAATAATATGTGGAAAGGATTTTTTTGACTGATTTCTCAGCAGAATTCATGATCAAAGAATTGACGATGATTTTATTATTTAATTTTTTGATTCCATAAAGCATTTCGCCGTCAGTTACACCTGAAGCGATAAACAAAACATCTCCTTTTGCCATATCATCGGCGGTGTATTTTTTGTTCAAATCGGTAATCCCCATATCTTTTGCTCTCATAATTTGTCTTTTTGAGTCAACTTTTTCACCTTCATCAAAAAGCAGGCGTCCCATCATTTGACCGCCAACCGTTTGAAGAGCGGCGGCCGCCAAAACTCCTTCTGGAGCTCCTCCGCTTCCTAAATAAAGATCAATTCCGGTCGCAGAATCTGTGGTTGCAATGATTCCTGCAACATCGCCGTCAGAAATTAGCTTAACTTTTGCTCCGGCTTCACGGCATTTAGCGATGATTTCAGAGTGACGAGGTCTGTCCAATATCATAACGGTCAAATCAGAAATATAACATTTTTTGGCCTGAGCAAGGCTTTTAAGATTGTTTTGCGGAGAATTATCAAGATCAACAACACCAAGTGGCAAACCGCCACCAACGGCGATTTTGTCCATATAGACATCTGGAGCGTGCAAAAATCCACCTTTATTTGCAAAAGCAATAACCGCTAGAGAATTTGGATTGGCCGTTGCGCAAATCGTGGTTCCTTCCAAAGGATCAAGAGCAATATCAACTGCTAGAGAATCTTCAAATCCGTTTCCAACTTTTTCACCAATGAAAAGCATTGGGGCTTCATCTCTTTCACCTTCGCCAATGACGATCGTGCCGTCAATTTTCATCTTGTTAAGTTCTTCGCGCATGGCGTTGACTGCTGCTTGGTCGGCTAGTTTTTCATCGCCTTTTCCAATCCAATCATAACAAGCGATAGCAGCTTGTTCTGCGACTTTAGTTGCGGAAAGGATGATGTCGTTGAGAGATTTTTGTGTCAAGGTAAGGAGGAATATTTGAGTGGACTAACTTTGGCGGTGTTTTTGGGCTAGATCTCAGACTTTAAAAAATAAGAATCTCCTAAAGTCCGAAATAGATTCGTTAATTTCAGCTTAGAGAAATTAAGAAGTTAATTTTTGTTCTTTGAAATCAACATGCTTTCTGACTACAGGATCATATTTTTTAAAAACCATTTTTGTTGGTTTTTGTTTTGGATTACGTCTTGCAGTATAGAAAAATCCAGTTCCAGCGGTGCTAACCATTTTGAAAAGGATCGCATTTCTTTTTGATTTGGACGATTTAGGTTTTGGAGCCATCTTATTTTAAAATAAATATTGGTAATGTAATAAATAAAGGACGGCGGATATTATTTTTAATTAGCCGGAAGTCAAGAAAATTTATTTTCAATGGGCCATGTTTTAGTAAAAACACCGCCCAACTTCTTAGTCTTCGATATCCAAACTACATATTATTACTTGCTAATTTTTATTGTGAACGATCAAAAAAGGGGTGATTATTGCCGACTTCATCAAGAAAAATAAGGTTCCAGGCAAATATTTCTCCGTAAATAACAAATAACTAAATCTTTACATTTGAGATTGTATGCTTAGAGTGCGCCGCAATTCAAATTCTGATGCAAACGCTGTTCACTAAAGCCAATCATTTCCAGCTTCTACAAAAGAACTTAAATTATTTCCCCTTTTTCTACTCTTAAAACTAAAAAACTAAAACATGCCTAATCTAGACGAATTCCGCAAGCTGGGTCTTTCTGACTCAATGATCGAAGCCTTAGAAAAAAAAGGTTTTGAAAAACCAAGCCCAATTCAAGCACTAACTATTCCCTTCTTGCTTTCTGGCACTAAAGATGTTGTTGGACAAGCTCAAACTGGAACTGGAAAAACCGGTGCATTCGGTATTCCAATCATTGAAAATATTGTTCCTGGAGCAGGACATGTTCAGGCCATCATCATGGCTCCAACTCGCGAACTTGCTGTTCAGGTTGCTGAAGAAATCAGTTCTCTTTCTATTGATAATAAAA
>JBLHTM010000042.1:0-10552 GCA_047627215.1 Rickettsiales bacterium
AAATCTTTTTCAAATTCGTCATAATCGATTCTGAATCCACCCCTATTAATAGTGTATCCGATATCGTCATTTCTGGTGTTAAGGCTTTTATTTTCTTCATCGTAACTGGAAGCGGAAACTCGGTAATAGGAATTGTCCTTGATTTTTCCACCATATCTTGCTGCTAAAGATCTTCTATTGTTGCCATACATTGCTGAGGCCATTCCTGATTGCGTGTTGGCTGCAGATTCGGTGATGATATTTATAACTCCGTTAACTGCATTTGCTCCCCATTGAGTTGCTCCCGGCCCTCTTATGACTTCAATTTGCTTTATATTTTCAAGCATAACGCCCTGCGATCCCCAATAGACCCCTGAAAATAGTGATGTGTAGATGGCTCGACCATCAATCATGACTAATAATTTATTGGCAAAGCCATTAGCAAAACCTCTAGAGGTCACCATCCATTGGTCAGATTCCCCTTGAGCAACTTGCAAACCAGGTACTGTTCTTAAGACTTCAGCAATATTTGTTGCGCCACTGCGCTTAATGTCAGATCTGTTGATAACATATATGGCGGCTGCGGATTTAAAGGAATCTTTCGCGGTTTTGGAAACGGTTGTGGCGGCTAAGGTATTTTTGGTTAGAATCAGCAACAATAAGGTTGTGATTAAGAGAATTTTTGGAATAATCATGTGTTGTTTTGAAGGTGGTTTGACGTTAATGATATTTAGTGAGATCAATTATTGAATCTGACCTTAAGCTTGAGTTGTTATAATATTAGAATTGTCAATATATTTAGAATGTTCCATCTGTCAAACCTAAAAGAAATTATCGTTATTAAAAAATTCATTAATTTTCTTACAATTAAAACATATTGGTGTCAACAAAAGGCAGCGGAAAGAAATATCCATTTTTGAAGAAAAACATTAAATCCAAATAATTAATATGAAAAATTCACCAATCTCAATCCTTCAAACCACCTTCGGATATAATTCCTTTCGCGGACATCAAGAGCAAATTATTGAGAATGTTTTAAATCAAAAGAACAGCTTTGTCCTCATGCCAACTGGATCGGGGAAATCTCTTTGTTATCAAATTCCAGCATTGATTTTGGATGGGTTGTCTATTGTTGTTTCGCCTTTAGTGGCTCTAATGCACGATCAAGTCAGCGCACTCGAGGTTCTTGGTATCCGCGCCAAGACCATAAATTCTTCTATTTCCTACGCCGAAATTGATCAAATAAAACAAATGGTTAGAAATCAGGAGCTCGATTTGCTCTATGTTTCTCCTGAAAGGTTGGTGATGCCAGAATTTCTTGATCTTTTGAGCAATGTAAAAATAGCACTTTTCGCAATTGATGAGGCGCATTGTATTTCTGGATGGGGGCATGATTTTCGCCCAGTTTACATCCAACTTGCAATTCTATCGGAGCAGTTTCCCGACATTCCCCGCATTGCTTTGACGGCAACAGCTGACGCTCCGACCAGAAAAGATATTTTAGAGAAATTGAGTTTGGAAGATGCACAGCATTTTATTTCTAGCTTTGATCGACCTAATATTAATTACGCAATCTCCTCGGACAGCAATCCCAAAAAACTGGCCTTAGAATTTATTAGAGCAAACTACACAGGTCAAAGTGGAATAATTTATTGCTTATCGCGCAAAAAAACCGAAGACATCACCGAATGGTTAAAAAATGAAGGCCTAAATACCTACACCTATCACGCCGGAATGAATAGTTCTCTTAAGAGAGAAAATCAGAAAAAGTTTCTAGAGCAAGAAGACGCCATCATGGTGGCTACCGTTGCCTTTGGGATGGGAATTGACAAGCCGGATGTTCGATTTGTTATTCACATGAATATTCCAAAAAATATTGAAAGCTATTATCAAGAAACCGGCAGGGCAGGACGTGACGGTTTGCCAGCAAAAGCATTGATGTTTTATGGCATGGCCGATGTTGCCATGCAGAGCAATTTTGTTGAAAATTCAAATGCGCCCGATCATCAAAAAAGAATTGAAAGGCATAAACTAAATTCACTTTTGGGAATGTGTGAGGCGGCAACTTGCAGGAGGCAAATTTTGCTGCAATATTTTGGTGATGAGTGTGAGGCTTGTGGAAATTGTGATACTTGTTTGAACAAACCCGAAACTTTTGATGGCACAATTTTGGCGCAAAAAGCCCTGTCTTGCGTTTATCGAACTAACCAGATGTTTGGGGTGATTTACTTGATTGATATTTTGATGGGTGTGAAAAATGAAAGAATCATGCAATTCAACCATAATGAACTCAGCGTTTATGGGGTTGGGGCCGATATTAGCAAGCAAGAATGGCAAAGCATATTCCGTCAGCTAGTGGCCAGAAATCTCATCAGAGTGGACATGATGAACCATGGCGGAATCAAATTGACTCACTATGGAGTTGGGTTCCTCAAAAACAAAGAGAGAGTCGAGCTTCGTCAATATCAAAAACCAAAAAAAGCCAGCAAGAAAATTGAAAAAGAAAAATACCAGGCTGTGAATTTGCAAACTGATTCTGAAAATGAATTATTCAATATTCTAAAAGCAAAAAGATTAGAACTGGCCAAACAAAATAATTTGCCTCCTTACGTCATATTTCATGATAAAGCTTTGATCCAGATGATTCAATTGAAGCCAAAATCTTTGCGAGAAATGATGAAAATCAATGGAGTCGGAGAGGCTAAATTGGAAAATTATGGGCAAATTTTTCTAGATTTATTGAATTAGTTTTACCCAATTATCGTTCTTTTACCTAACATTATTCACTATTTTTATCATTTCTTTAGAAAACTAGTTAAACAAGTCAAATATGTGTTAAAAGATGACGTTTAATTAATTGGCTAATCGCACCTAAAATCCTAAGCCCTTTTCTTTTAAAAAACTGCCCATATAAGTTACGTCAATCAATTCCTTTAAAAATTCTCAAAAAATTCAAAATGAAAAGAATATTTTATTCGATCCTCGCCATTTCCTTGATTTACTTCATTGTAGTTTCTTTCAACCAGACTCAAGAAAACCTTCCAAACGAAAATTTTGTTCAGGTCATTGTTCAATATTTGGAGAACATGCTCAGACCATCGGTTTCCTTTTTGGGATTTGTTCTTTTGGGCGGATCGTACGAAATATTCGGCGAAGTTAGGCACATAAACATATTTGGCTTACCGTTTTTAGTGGCTTTGCTAATCACCGGAGGAGTATTCTTCACCTTCAAACTAGGCTTCATTAATATTCGTCTCTTCAAACACGCAATTGATGTGGCAAAAGGGCAATATGCCGAACCTGACGCACCAGGGAAAATCACTCAACTCCAGGCCCTTTTCACAGCAGTTTCTGCAACTGTTGGCCTTGGAAATATTGCAGGAGTTGCAATCGCAATTTCAATCGGCGGCCCAGGAGCTGTGGTTTGGATGATGATCGCGGCCTTCTTTGCCATGTCGATGAAATGTGGCGAAGTCATTCTTGGTCAAAAATATCGTAAATTTGATAAAGACGGAAACATTCTAGCTGGCGCATTTTACTATTTAGAGGATGGATTGAAAGAAAAGAGCTTGCCAAAATTAGGTAAAATTCTTGGTGTGATCGCGGCAATTTTATGTATTGGCGGTTCAATCGGCGCGGGCCTAATGTTCCAATCTAACCAAAGTATTGCAATCATTGCCGACACTTTCTCTTTGGGAATGGAGTCAAAATTTATTTTGGTTCTAGGGCTCACTTTAATCATTGGCGCAATTTTAATTGGAGGAATCACCAGAATTGCCGGTTTCGCTGAAAAGATTGTTCCTGTCATGGCAGTAGTTTATGTTGTATCTTGCATCATCATTTTATCATCGAATTACGATCAAATCATAGGCGCGGTCAAAATCATGTTTTCCTCAGCATTCATTGGCGACGCAGTTTACGGCGGTGTTATTGGTGCTGTCATTCAAGGAATCAAAAGATCAGCATTCTCTAACGAGGCTGGAATCGGAAGCGCCCCAATTGCTCACGCAGCAGGGAAAACAAGAGAACCAGTCAGAGAAGGAGCAATATCAATTCTTGAGCCATTCATCGACACTGTTGTGATTTGTTTCATGACCGGAATTGTCATTGTGGTGACCGGAGTTTATCAAGGCGATTCTGCCAACGGAGTTTTGATGACCAAAGACGCCTTCGCAACCGTATCATCTTGGTTCCCTTATGTTTTATCAGCAGCGGTCTTCCTTTTTGCCTTCTCAACAATGCTCACCTACAGCTACTACGGCCAGCAAGCTTGGCTTTATTTGAGTAAAGGAAAAGGAATTCGCTCTTGCCATATATCGTTCATGATTTTCATTTTCATTGGCGGCGTGATCAATATTGGAATTGTCATCGATTTTGCTGATATTTTATTCCTTTCCATGGCGGTTCCCAACCTGATTGGAATGTATATTTTGAGAAATGTCATTAAAGGTGAGGTGGTTAGTTATGTTAAGCGCTTGAAGAATGGTGATTTTGAAGCTTTACGTAAGAAAAACATGAAGAAATAAGTCCGTTCTTTTGAAATCTTGAGGGTTAGGAATTTTAGTGTTTTTGGCAGTAAATTTAATATAGGCAATAATCTCAATTTATCTGTCTTTCCAGAAGCAGAGTTTTTAGGCCAACTCATAAGCATCAATAAAGAGACTAAAGAATCTCGCAAAGCAGTGGTAAGGGATAAAAGTTTAACTTTTGAGAAGAAATTTATGGAAATAAATAATTTTGTCAATCCGCCAACAGGCAGAGATAATTTCTTTATTTAACATCATAATATGCAAAAAAATAGGTTTTCCCATATTTCTTCTTCAAAAAAAATTGGTAAAAATACTTGCCGCTTTCATAATAAAAAGACAAAAAAGATCTGTTTTTCACAGAAAAAACATGATATTAATTACCATTCAATATCTGAATAAATATCTTTATTCTATCGAAAATTTGAAGGGGGAAGATAACGGGGAAATTCCAAAAATAATTTGGGTATGCTGGATTCAAGGATTTGAAAATGCACCAAAAATTGTTCAATCTTGCATAACAAGCATAAAAAATCATTCAAAAGAATATACTGTGGGACTAGACACTGTTAGCTAATTAATTTCACATCATATTTAGCCCTATTTTTGCTTTTTTTTCACAAAATTTTTTAAAATATTCCCGATATTCCAGAAAATTTTGTAAAAAAATCACTAAAAATATGCCAAAATCTGAAATAAAATTAATTAGCTAACAGTGTCTAGTGTCCGTGACACATGGCTTAATTTTTTGATGATTTATGACGAAAAAGTCGAAGGTCAGATATGGAATTATAGATGGGATCTGGTGTTAGTTAATTGAATTTCGTAAGAATTTAAACCGAGCCTATTCCTTCCAAATTTAACTGTGCAATTGTGTGCTTTATTATTACCATAGGGTTTACTGAAAATATGAACCAAGTGGGCAGAATTTAATATTTGGCAATCAAAATCTTCATAAACTATCAATAAATGGGCAAACAACTAACGATCATATCTCATCAAAATAAATTAATCTTCGGCTATTTCAAACTTTTTCTCATTGTTCTGGCAATATTTTTCTTAACTTTATCCCGTCCAGCTGATGCTAAAGTGACTAATGCGCAGCGCTCAGGTTTTACATGGATCAATAGAGAGGCTCCGGTTGACACTAAATTTGGTTCAGGATATTCATTTTACAGTTCCGCTTGGCCTGTGTTTAAAAAATATCCTGGCCCTCATGGATTTCAAACCGGACTGGTGAGTTCTTGGCTGTCAACACAAAGAACAGGAAATGAACCCAAAGACTTTTACACCACTATTGAAGGTGGTTTGGGATGGTGGCACGATACACGTTTTGCCACCAAAATACCCAAATTCATTATGGGCGGGGTCTCTCTTAACTTTTACGCATGGGCTAATGGCCCCGGCGCAGGGAAAAGTGACTTACTGGCAAATGGACAAAGAAACTGGAGCACTCCTGGTGGAAAATATGGTGTTGCTCAGTTATCCAATAGGCTTCTTTGGGCTCCAGACGGATTGAACATGGCGCAAAGTTCAAATGGTGAGTTGCTTGGATATGGCTATATTCCTTTGCCGCTAACCGATCCAATGAAAAGGTCCGATGGAGCGAACATTACAACTGGAAATCAATCTTGGACTTTATTTTTAAACGCTACAAACTTTAAGGGTCCGATGGCCTTTTTTATGCCTACTTATTGGACCGACCCCATATTGAACAAGCCTTCTTTGGAAGGGGTGTTTTTAGATTCTAGGCCTTCAGATCCAAACGTTGGTTTTGGCATAGAACATGCAGGATCTCCTGGACTTATTTCAAAAGATACCCATGGAAATCCTTATGCAAAAATTGCCAGACTACAATTTCCAATAAATGGAGATGACACCTCTGCAATTGTTGGCCAGATTTCTGTATACTCAAAAAATGCACTATGGAATAATCTCAAATCTTGGTTTAATGGCGGTCCGGCTGTAAAAACCAAAATACCATCTACAGGAACATATAAGGTTCCATTTGTTGGCAATGGAGGATCCATGTATGGCCGAATTTCTGAAACAGCGACCAATGGAATAAAACATGATATCAATCTAAATTATATCAAGAATGTTAAATTAAGTTCTAACATGACGGGCTATCAGTTTGTCTTGGATAAAGTAGAGCAAGATGATGGATATTTTGTTTTGCCAGAATATTTTAAACTCAACTCTAAGAATAATTGGCAAGCCATAAGCGCAACTGAAGTTCCAAAATCTACTAATTTATTAGCGAGCACGGTTCCGTCTTCCTTACGCACGGAAATACCTTATTTAACACCCTTAGACCCCGAATGTCATTGGCAAGATTCTAATGGGCCATGGAACAAACCTGGGCCCGTGTCAGGACCGTTCAAAACAAATATGGGCGATGGAACTACGCTTACCTATTATTGGTATCGCTTTGTAGATCAGCCGGCAATTATGCATGCAAATTTGCCAAAAGATATTCGCAATAAACTTCAAAAAAGAATAGAGCTTATTCATGCCAATTGGAGTCATACAGATGAGTATTTGGCACCACCGGTTACTGGTAAAATTGCCACATTAGATCCCGCTGGAATTGTCAAGCCCCCCGCTGGCTTAGAAATTGGCTATGTTCCTATTGCCACAAAACAGGAAAAAACCCCTCCAAAAGTGAGAATTTTTATCTTGGCTGGACAGTCCAATATGCAAGGTTATGGAACTGTTGGTGGCGTAGAAGCCAAGCCAGGAAGTTTGGTCGACGTTATTAAAAATGATACCAATGGAGATTGGTCTAAGATTGGCAAACTCAATAATTGGACTTCTCTAGAAAATGCTTTTTTATATTATGACAAAGGCGGCAGTATTATTAGAGATCAAGTTACTGTGGGACAAGGAGCCAATGCCAATTTAATAGGTCCAGAACTGATGTTTGCTCACAAGCTCGACGAATATTACGATGATCCAATTTTGATCATAAAAACCGCATGGGGAGGACACAGTCTAGCTGTGAATTTCAGACCACCATCCGCAGGAGGTGTAACTGGTGATTCTTATAAAAAAATGATTAAAACAGTAAAATATATAACGAAAAATTTAGAGAATTATGAGATTTCAGGATTTGGATGGTTTCAAGGCTGGAATGACGGAGGAGATGCAAATTTCTACAATGAATATGAAAGTAATTTAACCCACCTCATTCACGATGTCAGAAATGATTTAAAGGTCTCCAAGCTACCAATAGTCATCGCTAATTCTGGTCAGGGAGGGTTTAAAAATCACGGAGGGTGGGTTGGAAATATACAAAAATCCATTGCTGTTGCCCAAGAAAATGTAGCTTGTAGTGATGGTGTTGATGGAGGATTGATAGGATTTGCCCAAACCAAACAGCATTATTTAGAGCCCTCTAAATCACCCACAGATGCAATATATCACTTCAATAACAACGCTCTTACTTTTTTAAATATTGGCAAAGAAATGGGAGAGCAAATGATTCTAGCAATAAATGAAATGGGATTTTGCCACCAAGATTGCAGCCCTATTTTGGCAGACTCCACCTCCATTGGCAATAGAGTGTGGAACGACTTAAATGCCAATGGGATCAATGATCCTGATGAACCCGGAATCCCAAATGTAACACTTGTGCTCTGGGGGGATTCTAATGATGATGGTATTCCAGATGGAGAAAATGTAGTTGGGTTTGCCAGAACTGATGAAGAAGGGCATTATAAATTTTCGGGATTAAAACCAGGAAATTATGTTGTATTTGTTTGGAACCACGCCAATTGGAATAAAGGGGAGTCGCTGCATGGATTTGTGTCGACTAATAATTTTGTCGCAAACGCCAATAATGATGCAGATTTGGACAATAATGGATATGGTAAACATAATACTGACATTACATCTGGAATTGTAACGCTTACCATAGGTGGAGAACCCTTGGAAGACGGTGATTCATGGAATTGTTATTATGATCTAGATTCTAGTCAGAATAACACGGTTGATTTTGGTTTTTATGATCCAAATGCAAAAATGTAACCATCCGATTTTTAAAATTGTTTGCATTTAGTTGCGAAATCAATGGTTTTTTAAGAGTAAAATTATCTGAAAAAATATTTGCACTTATTCGGGGGGCATACTAATAACCGCAGCTACAAATTAGGCGATAGTTACAATTTGACTGCTTGGAGCGCCAAAAAATTGAATAAAGCTTTTTCGGCTCTTTTTCAAAATGAGTGGGTAAATTAATTATCCATTTAAGAAAGTGACCTTGATCTTACTTATGAAAATAACTGATGTGCCTACCCTCTTCCGGACAGTTTTCGGGAAAAGAAATATCAAAACCATGCCCAACAAAACTCGACAAAATTAGCAATTCTGAAGGATCATGGCATTATTCAAAGCATGATTCGTAAAGGCTGCCGCCGAGATAACGCTGTTGCTGAATCGCTCTTCCACACTTTTAGAAACTGAATTAACCAACCATTATCAATTTAAAAATGGGCAGGAGGCTAAAAATGTAATATTTGAATATATTGAGGTTTTTTATAATCGAATCCGAATTCACTTGAGATAATAATTATTTAGATCCGGTTGAGTTTGAAAAGGTTAATAGAAAATACTTAAAATCTGCTTAACTTAGTGTCCCGGAAAAAGGTTGGCACATCACATCCAGGAGATAAAGCAGAGAAAATTTGCTACGCCGATATTTAGAATTTACTGAATTTCATTTCAAAAAAAACCCGTAAATCATAAAAGATTTACGGGTTTTTTAAATTTTTTAGCCAAAAAGATGAGGTTAAAGTTTAATAATGCAAAATCATTTTTAAAGATGAAATTTGATATTAAATTACTGTAATTTGATTCCCCATTTTGCACTTAAATATTTTTCAACATCTTCTCTTTCGGAAACTTTAAGCGCCCTATCGAAAATAATTATTTCTCCAATATCACCTTCCAAAGGAAGGGTATTGTTGGATCTGACTCCAATTAGTAAATCTCCTGCAACAATTGATCTTGATACTAAGGTAACGGGGTTGCCATCTACCCCATCTACTCTGGTAATGTTAGTGTTATTTTGAACTCTTGCTGATGCAATATGAGGACTCAAAGGAGTGGCGCCGAGAATATTAGAGGATGAAGTGGGGGCGGAGATGTAGCGAAGTTGACCTGTCACATTGTCCACATGTAACTCATAATGTTCTACAACTTCTCCTGCTCCTGATAGTAAGAAAGGTATGCCGTCACTTACTCTCGTTTGATAAACAATAAATATTTCATGGTCTGAATTAAACATGCCAAGAGATTTTACTGTCGACACAATTAGGCGATCGGCATTGGCTGCAACATCCGAGTTTCCATCAAAATTAACAGAAGGTAAGCCATTTATTCCATTTTGAATATATCTTGGTTTATGCAATGGGGTATTTTGTATGGCATTTTTTGGAGATGTTTCTTGTGGATTAATATCATTCCAAATGTCAATTGTTCCTGCCGCTCCTAATGCTGTGTCAACATCTTGGCCTTCCTCAAAACTATTGTCCATTGTTGATTCTATCCAAAATGACAAAGCATCTATTGAGGCAACTGGAGAACTCCTAGTTAGAGATTGTGCTGATGTTATTTTTGATTTTTTTATAATTGTCGATCCTTTGGTGATTCCGAGAACCAGCAACCCGATGACTAGAATTACAATTGAAAGCTCGATTAGAGAAAACCCCAGTTTGTTTTGATTATTTTTCATAATTTTTTGTATGATGTATTTATTAAAGATAAAGATTAAGTGAGTGTTTTTTATATTATTGACACGACCCCAAATAACTAGACAAACTACACTTTTCAAGTTATCGTTATCTCAATTTTAAATTAAGCAGTACTGATGTGTCAACTTTTTTCTGGATAATAAATTAGGCAGATTTTAAGTATTTATCTGTTTAGTTCCTAATTCTCATGGTTTATCATTTGCTAATCTAAAACTAACAAAAGTAAATCTATGGGACATATACTACACTCTAATGCCAAGACAACGATTGCAACAAGAAAAGAGATTCAAAACT
>JBLHTM010000043.1:0-10230 GCA_047627215.1 Rickettsiales bacterium
CTGATTTTGACAGGTAAGAAGTTATTGCAGCTGTTAGGGTTGTCTTGCCATGATCAACGTGGCCGATTGTTCCGATATTGACGTGCGGTTTTGATCTTGAGAATTTTTCTTTTGACATGGGAAAAAATAGATAATTTGATTACTAAAAAATAAACCTACAAACAAATGACTGTGAGGCCTTTGGATACTTTTGAAAAGATTATTTACAGCGGGAGAAATAATTTAAAGAGGGCGCAATTTAACAATTGGCAAATAAGAAAGCAATAGTTTTTTCATCATTTACCAGGAAAGAGATTCACAACATTATCAAGCTGATTAGACTGTTCTATTTCTAAATTTTTTTCATTATCACTTTCTTTGTAAATGTATGGAATTTGAATCGTAACAACACTTCCCTTGCCCATTGTATTTTTTATTTCCAATGTCGATTTGTGAGATGAGAGTATCGACCTTATTGAGTGCAGGCTGAGCGAAGTGTTATTGTGACTCTTCTTTTCTTTTTCTGCGGTTTGCTGAAAACTCGTCCTTATTTCTTCTGAAATTCCGTGCCCGTTATCTTCCATAAGAATTTCCAGGAATTTTTTATTATCCTTGGTTAAAGATTGGACTGCTATCTTGACGAAAGAATTATTCTCATTACGCTTTTTGTCTTCCATCGCATAATTTATCAGAGCAATAACCACATGCTTGATACTCCTTTCGTCGACATAAATATCCTCGATGTCGTTTGAAATATCCAAAATAACTTCAATATTATTAATTGAAGCTTCATAATAAGCCATCTCAGAAGCTTCAGTGATAACTTTCTGAACGTTTGCACAGGTAAAATTGAAATTACCGGAAACATAGGAAAGAATTTTGGAGCAATCTCCTAAAATCTTCTTATGAAGATCAATTGATATTTGTTTGGTCATAAAAATTTTATTTTCTTCACAATCAAGAATTGTAATAACATCTTGAGAAATCCTCCTGATGGAATCTTCAATGATGTTTTGTCTGGTTTCTGACAGAAATTTTTCACGAGATTTGGTTGATTTTTTAGCTAATGAATTTTGATGTTCCAGCTTATTATTGAGATCGATTAGCTTTAAATTGTTTTCTTTTTCATTGTCAATCAAGCTTTTGGTAAGCAATATTCCTTGGTGCAATTCGTAAATTTCTGATGAATACTTTACTTCATTTTTCTTGTCGCAATTATCAATCTCAAAATCACCGTCATCCTGCCCGAGTTTTTTAGTCATTTTTGCCAAATTATTTATTGGCTTAATGATTCTTTGTCGCTGAAAATATAAAATCAAAGCAACAAAAAAGGTAGAGCCAAATATCGCAATAAATCTTTCGGATATATTGGCGATAAATTCTTTATTAAAAAAATCAGAATCATAACCGGTTAGAATTACAAAGGGATAGTCAGAGGATTTTTTATAAATTTTGTAAATATTTCCGCGATATTTTATTTGACCTTCTGCCAATAAATAATCTGATTGTGAAGAAATATTTGCCAATTTATTGGCGAAAAAATCATCTTCGTTAATTTTAACATTATCAGACTCGATGATTATTTTAAATTCTTCATTTAATATGAGAAATTTTGCTCCATCTTTTAGATCTTTTTTCAAAAACTCATTCAATTTAGCTAAATTAAATTTGGTTGCGATTGATCCGATGTATTCTTCACTATCAAAATCAAAAACTCCAAGAGCCGTATCAATAAATATTTTATCCTCATGTGAATCGTAATAAGGATCAGATAATATTAATTGCCAACTATTTATGGTTGATTGATAAATATGTTTGGAATTTCTGGATTTTATCGGATTTGGCAAAACTCCAATTTCACTCTTCACTAAAATATTACCACCTTGGTCAATCCATGAGAAATGAGGCCAAACGAAGGCTTTTCTCTTTAATCCTGATTTTGTAACCGGGAAAAAGAAATTACGCTTAAAAAGATAAGCAATGTTTTTTAAGTCATTTTTTTTCAAAGCAATTTTGTGCCCTTTATCCTCGGCAATATGAGAAATATGATTAAGGTAATTACTTAACCTAACATCGATTAATTGTGATTGTGTGGTTAGTTGATCCTGCAGGGAAGTTTTTTGGGAATTAAGCAATTGAATTGCTGACCACAAAGATGAGGAAATAATTATTGCAAGAATAAATCCCGCATAGACATAGAAATCTCTTGAAAGAGAGGCGAAATTATTTTTGACGTAGAATTTTTTTCTTTTTGCAAAAGACTGAATGGTATTTTTTGGCTTAATCATTGATTTTGATTTTAGAAATTTTCAAATTTCTGGTATTTTTTATTCAGTTAAAAGGGTGGATGAAGTTAATTTAAAAATTATTAGAGATGTAAGTTTTTTTATAATCTTGTGATTTTAATCGGGACAATCAATTAATCGCCCCGATTGCATTTTATTGCATTCTGTTTAAAGCATAATCTATGATTCCTTCAGCATAACTTTTAACGTCTTTTTCTTGATCTTCCGGATTCATTTTCTTGATTTGCGAATAGATGTAATGAGTAAAATATTCTATTCTCTGGGTAGTTAAATTGTTTTTTGATGCCAAAACTTCCTCAACCGACAACATCACTTGACGATACAATTGCCCATCATAAGGAATTTCTTCCGTGGATGTTTCCTTGATAATATCTTCCTTGGTTTTGGTGTTGGTGGAATTTTTATCGTGTTTTTCATCAAGCAAATAAAACGGGGAGACGCCTAAAACTTCAGCAATTGCGTTTATTGCTTCAAAATTTGTGCTTTTAGTTTTTCCGTTAAGAATGTAATGAACTGCGTTGTAGCTAAGATTTGCCTTTGTAGAGAGTTTTCTTCCAGTCCATTTCTGCTTTTTCATTTCTTCACTAAGTCTTCTTGTAAGTACGTTTTTATGCATTTTATATTTTTTTAATTTGTTAATTTGTTACCCCATTTTGAAAGCAGGTAATTTGCTGTTCAACATTTCGCCTAAGAATATATTCGTTAACGATTTCAAGTTCAATTGATTAATTAAAAAATATTTATGTTCCTTAAATTTATCAAAATTTACCTCTCTTAACACCTAATTCCAGTGATGTGGGGGGTAATTATCTTAAAAAATATGTTTTTTTATCATTTTATTCTTGCGTTATGTAATAATAACTTTATGTTACTTGATAAATTTAACTCAGGTATCAATTTTGAGAAAAAATACCTAATGAAAGATGTCAACAGAACCACCACCAAGACCCAGCAAAAAATTTTGCAAACACCACTTGTAAAATATTTCATTCTCTCCTGTTTATTCACCACATAAATAGGAGAGAATCCAAAAACTAGAAATTGTTAGTAATTGCACCACAAATACCCCAAACCTTTTCACCATAACGGGGTATTTACTTATTCATTAATTAATTTCTTCATTTTTTTTACCGCCCCATCTAACCCGGTAAAAACTGCCTCTCCAATCAAAAAATGACCAATATTTAACTCAACAATTTGAGGAATTTTGGCAATCTGCTTTGCCGTTTTAAAATCTAAACCGTGACCCGCGTGAACTTCTAAATCAAGTTCAGAAGCATAAACCGCAGCATCGCAAAGCATTTTAAATTCAGCCGATTTTTCCTTCCCTGCAAGCAAACAATATTTCCCAGTGTGAATCTCAACAATATCAGCACCAACTTCAAAAGACGCCAAAATTTGACTTAAATTCGGATCAACAAAAAGTGAAACTCGAATCTTCGCCTCTCTTAATTTCTTAATAATACGGCTCAAATTTTCCTTATTTTTAATAACATCAAGACCACCTTCCGTCGTCAGTTCTTCACGCTTCTCCGGAACCAAACAAACTGCGTTTGGCAGAACTTTCAAAGCAATTTCCAACATTTCATCAGTTGCTGCCATTTCAAAATTTAGAGGCAATTTTACTTCTTCTTTTAAACGAAAAATATCTTCATCTTTGATGTGACGACGATCTTCGCGCAAATGAGCCGTAATTCCATCAGCCCCGGCTTTTTTAGCAATTTTAGCGCCAAGAGCTGGGCAAGGAAAAATTCCTCCTCGCGCATTTCGAAGGGTTGCAATGTGATCAATATTAACTCCGAGACGGATTTTTGAGCGGGATTTTGTCATTAAATTTTAAAAAGATGATTAGCTAAAAAAAACGACAGATTAATTCACAAAATGAAATTTACAATCAGCCAATCTTCAGGCTTGCTATTTTATTTTTAAATGAGTTATTTTTGTGCTACACGTAGCACAAAAATAACTCAAACCTTGAAAACAACAAAAATGACCCAAGAATTAATCACCTCTAGATCTCTCACTAAGTCTGAATATTCAATGCTTTTAAGCGATTTGGAAAAACTAATTATTGATGAGGTTGGGAAAATAAAAAAACAAGCCGCCAACCAAATGACTCTGATTTATTGGCAGATTGGCATGAGAATCGCAAAAGAGAAAATCGCTCAAAATAGCAATTACCAATCCTCAATTCTAAGCGATCTGAATAATGATTTAGGTCTTGAAAGAACCACTTTAGCGAGGTGTCTGAGTTTCTTTGAAAAATACCAAGAAGGTCCATCGCAGCTAAGCTGGTCACATCACAAATATCTGATTGGAATTAAAAATGAAGATCTGCGTAAAACTTTACAAAGAGAGGCAATAAAAGAAAATCTTACTGCCGCAGGACTTGCCACAAGAATCAAAAATATCAACCAAAATCAAGCCAGAAAAATCCAAAAAATAAAACGCCCAACTGCACCAACATATCTCTACAAAGCCAAGGTTCTAGATGTGGTTGATGGAGATACTTTAATTTTAGATGTTGATTTGGGATTTACCACACACAAGGAGCAGCGCATTCGTTTAGCGCAAATTGACTGTCCAGAAATTAAATCTGAAGCAGGGGAGAAAGCTTTTTATTTTGTAAGGGACAAGATGGTCGATGTAGATTTTGTGGTAGTAAAAACCAATAAAATCGACATTTTCGGTCGTTACATTGGCGATATTTTTTATGACCTAACCGGAAATTTAAAGCTTGATGAAATATTTTTACAAGGGACTTATTTGAATGAGGAAATCGTCAAAAATGGTTTTGCTAAAATCATTTAAAATCAATCACCAATCGCAGTGCCTCCGCGCCTTGGGTCAGCTCCGCCTTTCATCTCATTCCCATTAATAGTAATGGCGTGAATTCCGCTAATTAGGTCAGAAACTTTCACTTGATGACCCATTCTCTCTAATTTTGATTGCAAACCTTCCAGAGCAGTTCTTTTTTCAAGAGCAATGACATTATTCAGAACTACAAAATTTGGTAGTGAAATTGCTTCTTGAATATCCAAGCCCCAATCTAAATGACCGATAATTGCCTTAATCACAAATTGAATAATTCGCGGTCCACCAGGAGATCCAACCACCATGATCAAATCGTCATTTTTATCAAAAACAAAAGTTGGACTCATTGAGCTTCTTGGCTGCTTTCCAGGCTGAGCACGGTTGGCAACTTTTTTACCGTCAATTTCTGGCACAAATGAAAAATCAGTTAATTGATTATTAAGCATAAAACCTCCCGACATCAAAGTTGATCCGAAATAATATTCAATTGAGCTGGTCATTGAAACCGCATTTCCCATCGAATCGACCACTGAAAGATGAGTAGTAGAAGGCAATTCAACGGCGTTTTTATTGATCGCGTAGCTGGTTTTTACATCAAACTCTCCAGCATCAACGTTCTTCATGGCTTTTCTCAAATTGATCAATCCTGCTCTTTTTTTCAAATATTCAACATCGAGCATTTGGTCAATAGGAACATCCGCAACATCCGCAACATATTGATTGCGATCAGCGTAGCCAAGACGAGTTGCCTCAGAAATCAAATGAATGGCTTTGAGTGAAGATGGTTTTAATTTGGATAAATCAAAATTTTCTAAAATTCCCAAAATTTGCAAAATCGCCACACCGCCAGAGCTCGGTAAAGGCATTGAACAAATTTTGTATTTACTGCGATATTTACCACAGATCAATTCACCTTCTTTGATTGTGTAATTCTTCAAATCGGAGGCGCGCAAATATCCAGGATTATTATTAGAATTTTGAACTATTTTGACAATGTCTTGGGCAATTTCTCCTTCATAAAAAGGCTCAATTCCTTTGGTGGCGATAGTCGAGAAAGTTTTAGCTAAATCAGGGTTTTTAATAATTGCTCCCAAATCTTTCGGACTGCCATCTTCTTTCAAATAAAGTTTCGAAAATTCCGCAGAGTTTTTGAGATGAGGAAGGGTTTTTGCCAAAACGCTGATTCTCTCATCCATGGCAAATCCTTCGCTCGCCAACATGATTGCAGGCACGAATAAATCTTTCCAAGCGATTTTCCCATGTTTTTCATGAACTGCTTTTAGAGCCTTTAAAAGACCCGGAGTTCCAACCGAAAGACCTCCTTGAACAGCATCTTTAAAATCCTTGGTGGCACCATCTTTATTTAAAAACATTTTCTCATGAGCCAATTCTGGCGCCGTTTCACGGCCATTGAAATAAGTCGTTTCTTTGGTTTTAGCATCAAAATAAAGAATAAAAGCTCCTCCGCCAATTCCCGAAGATTGCGGTTCAACGACATTCAAAACCATCTGAGCAGCAATGGCAGCGTCAATGGCATTGCCACCTTTTGCCAAAATTTCTTTTCCCGCCGCGCTCGCCATGGAATTGGCGGTAGAGATGAGGTATTTTTTAGCGGCAATGGTTTTTAAATCACGAAAATTAGAAAATGGCTCACCTTTCCAATCATCATTATTGTAGGTTTTTGCAGGCTTAGAAGTGATACCAAAGTCGACAAACTGATAGGAAACGCCGACAATAATTAGAAATATTATTAGAAAAAGAGAGGAGATTCTTTTTTGGTTTTTAGTCATTAGATTTTAATAAAGTTCATTGAGCAGGGGATGTTCCGGGGGAGATAAAAACAGGACTAGGCGTCCTTTCTAAGGGATTCACAGAAACAGATCCGGAAGGAGTTGCGTCACGGATTTGTAAAGTTTTCAAACTACCCTTTCCCATTTTAGGGGCTGATTCAACAACAGCTTGAGCGCTATTGATGAGATCCTGATAATTAATAATTTTATCTCTATTGCCAAATTCTTTATCATCAAGCAAAACTTTATTAGCTCCATCAACCTTGGAATAATATTGGGATAAGCACTTATTAAGCTCTTCTTCTCCGTTCATCTTTAATAAAATATTTTAGGTGTTTTTAAAATCAATATGTAGTTCATGTTAAAGAACTAACCTTTAACAACTTCATCCAATCTTTTCAATCGGGTCAAAATTTTCTCCAAACTATCCAGCCTAAGCATGCAAGGTCCGTCAGATGGAGCATTGTCTGGATCTTGGTGAGTTTCAGCAAAAATTGCTGCAACACCAACCGCCACAGCAGCAGAAGCTAAAGTTTCAACAAATTCTCTTTGTCCGCCAGAAACACTTCCTTGTCCACCGGGCTGTTGAACTGAATGAGTTGCATCAAAAATCACCGGACAACCAGTTCTTGCCATGATTGGCAAAGATCTCATGTCTGAGACCAAAGTGTTGTAGCCAAAACTAGCGCCACGCTCAGTTAGCATTACTTTTTGATTTCCAAAATGGTCCATTTTTTTGACGATATTCGCCGCATCCCAAGGAGCTAAAAATTGACCTTTTTTGATATTTACGATTTTTCCAGTGTCTGCCGCAGCTTTTAGCAAATCAGTTTGACGACAAAGAAAAGCCGGAATTTGAATGATGTCAACAACATCACCCAACTCATTACAATTTTTTTCACTATGAACGTCAGTCAGAATCGGGCAATCAAAGGTGCTTTTTATTTCTTCAAAAATTTTCAAAGTTTTTACAAGTCCAAGGCCGCGAGTCGAGTCAGCTGAAGAACGATTTGCTTTGTCGAAAGATGATTTGTAAATAAATCCAATCCCAAGTTTATCAGTAATTTTTTTGATACCCTCAGCCATCATCATTGAATGATCACGATCTTCTGTTTGACAAGGTCCAGCAATGAGGGTGAATGGGAGGTTATTGGCAATTTTAAGGTTTTTGATTTCGATCGTGCGCATGTTTGTAAAACGATTTTGATTGATAGATTGGGAATTGTGAATCTTAAAACGCGGATTATTCATTGTTAATCCCGAATTGTAAATAATTTTCGAGCTATTTTCCGAAAAGAATCAGTTTTTGCTTGATTTTAAAAACCACCACCCAACTATTCTTGGCACTTACAACTCACAACTATTTAAAACTTACCACCAATGCTTTCAAAACCCCTAAGCCTCTTTTTGGTCTACATTCTCATCATTTGCAACTTTGCACTTTTGCTTTTGCCATTTTTGCTGGCGATTTTGCCATTTTCACAAATAAATGGCGATGAAATTTCTTTGTTTCGCTACATCTCTTTTAGCCCGAAAATAGCATTATTTTTTCTGATTTTCATCATTAGTTTTTTGATGATTATTTATCTGATTATTGATTTTATTTTTGGATTCTCAGTGCGATTTTCCTTAAAGGGATGTAAAAATTACCGCAAAGAATATGGTTTTCTCAAAGGAATATTCAGCGATGTTAAATACATGTTTGACCAGCCAAATCTTAAGCTCTACATCAAAAATGATGATGAGGTTAACGCCTTTGCAATTGCAGGAATGAGAAGAAAAGCCGTTGTTCTGACGTCAGGATTGATCAATCACTACATGTCAAATATTGAAGATAATGAAGAATGTTTAATTGCCATTCGCAGCATTTTAGGGCACGAAGCGTCACATCTGATCAATAAAGATTATTTGCCCGGAATGCTCATGATCATCAATCAAAAAGCCACCAATATTGCCTCTTTTGTGCTAACTTTTGTTTTTCAAATATTTATCCGAATTTTTAGTTTCTTGAAAATGGAATTCTTTTTCATTGCCATCATCATGAGATTTATTTCCAACATGACCACCAGAATAGTGAATTTATTTAACCGTCTAATATTGATGAATCTTTACCAATTTTTGAAAAATATTTTCGGAAGAGCCGTAGAATATCGCTGCGACCGACAAAGCGCCAAGGCTTTTGGCGGGGTAAATATGGCACATTCACTTTCTCTCTTAGGAAAATCTGGTTATTTCACCTTATTTTCAACTCATCCCGCAACGCAAAAAAGAATCAAAAAAGTTCAAACCGTGGAAGAGAAAAATGCCATTATTGGGGCGTCATTCTCAAGCCAATTTACCAATTACGTTTCAATATTGATTCTGCCATTTGTTTGCGCCACAGCGGCACATTTGAGCAAAGTTGATTTAGCTGTTAAATATTTTGTATTTAACAATTATCCTGATTTTTATTACAGTTTTTTGTCACTCCTTAATTTTGCAAATAATTAAAAAATGAAAAATTTCTCCAACCTTTCCCAGCTCGTTGATTTCATTGATAAAAAATATCAAAATCCCAAGGCTTTTAGTTTTTTGGATAATGAAAAACAGATCGACATCTCCACCGAGCAGTTTGCTCAAAATGTTCGTTGCCTAACTTTGGCGCTAAATAATATTGGATTGTCAAAAAAAGATGGGTTTGCAATTATTGCCAAACCAAACCCAATTTGGCTGCAAATCGATTTCGCAGCAATTTCAAGCGGTGCCATTTCAGTGCCAATTTTTCCCGATATTTCTTCACAAAACCTTCTTTATGAAATTGAAAATTCCGGCTGTAAATTCGCTTTTTGCGATTCAGAAGAAAATTTACAACTTCTGCAGAAAAGCAATTTTGAATTTAAAAAAATTATTATTCGAGGCTTCTCTTTTGAAGGAGAAAACATCATTCATTTTGATGATTTACTAAATAATGGAACAAAATTATTTACCAATAATCCTGATAAATTTACAAAACTAACAGGACAAATAGATGAAGATGATCTAGCAACCATCATCTACACCAGCGGCTCAACCGGAGTTCCAAAAGGAGTGGAAATCACCCACAAAAACCTCATCACACAAATCAATTCTACCGCTCAATGTTTTCCACTAAAACATGATAAAGATGTCGCTTTGTCATTTTTGCCATTAGCGCATATTTTTGAAAGAATGGTGGTTTCTTTCTACATCAGCCAAGGAATTTCGATCTATTTTGCCGATGACGTAAAAAATGTTGGAGCTCTTTTGAAAACCATCAAACCAACTTTGATGACTGTCGTTCCAAGAGTTTTGGAAAAAGTTCTCGCCAAAATGAAAAGTGGGGT
>JBLHTM010000044.1:0-9778 GCA_047627215.1 Rickettsiales bacterium
ATTCTAAAGTGAAGCTGTATCTAGATACCGCAAACTTTAGAATTAAAAATTAAAAATCATAAAGATGAAGTTAAGAGAGAAGTTAATTTGTGGAAATGGCATAAGATCAAGGTAACTTTCTTAAATGGATAATTAATTTACCTACTCATTTTGAAAAAAAGCCTCATTTTTTATTCTGACTTTGAATTAAGGTCTTTTTTGGGGAAGAAAAAGTGATGAACTCATGAGATCCCGGGTCAAGCCCGGGAAGACGAGGTTTTATGGGAAGACGAGATGTTGTGGGAAGACGAGGTTTTATGGGAAGACTAGATGTTGTGAGAAGACGAGGTTTTATGGGAAGACTAGATGTTGTGGGAAGGTGAGATATTCTGGGAGGGTGATTTCTTTCTGGTGAAGTTCTATTAAGCCGACATAAATCCTCTGCGATAACTAATCGCTTCTAGTAAATGATTTTGCTGGATATTTTCCGACCCATCCAAATCGGCGATGGTTCGTGCTACCCTTAAAATTCTATTGTATCCGCGGATTGAAATTCCCATTTTTTCCATGGTTTTTTTCAAAATTTCCTGACTCACCTGATCTATTTCAGTGTATTTCTCCAAGATTTTTCCGTTAGCTCGAGAATTTAGTTTTAAGGTTATTTCTGCCATCAAATCCTCTTTTTCGTAGCGCTTTTTTTGAATTTCTCTGGCCGCTGTCACTCTTTTTTTGACAGTTGCGGAATCTTCTCTGGCGGGAGCGCTTTCGTCAAAAATGTCGATTTGAGGAACTTCAATAATAATGTCCATTCTGTCCATCAAGGGACCAGATATTTTATCTTGGTAGTTTCTTCCGCAGATTGGCGCTTTGTTGCAGGCTTTTCCTTGGTCGTTCAAATATCCACAACGACAAGGGTTCATTGCGGCGATGAGCTGAAAATCGGCGGGGTAGTTGATGTGGGATTGAACTCTTGAAATGGTGACATTTCCATTTTCAATTGGTTGGCGCAGTGAGTCGAGAACCACGCGGGGGAATTCGGCAAGTTCGTCGAGGAATAAAACTCCGTTGTGAGCTAATGAAATTTCTCCCGGTTTGGCTTTGGATCCTCCTCCAACCATTGCTGGCATTGAAGCTGAATGATGGGGGTCGCGGAATGGTCTTTTCCAGATCAACTTTCCATCGCTGATTCTGCCAGAAATGCTGTGAATCATGTTGATTTCGAGCATTTCTTTTAAAGAAAGTTCGGGGATCAAACCCGGAATTCTCGATGCGATCATTGATTTTCCCGTTCCTGGGGGTCCGATCATGAGGAAATTGTGGCCACCAGCGGCGGCAATTTCTAAGGCTCTTTTGGCGTTTTCTTGACCTTTGATGTCGATAAGGTCTGGATAGGAAAATTCTTGTTTGGTGACGTTCTTTTCAGGCGGAGTTAGGAGTTGCAAACCTTTGAAATGATTGAGTAAAACAATCAAATTCTTTGGCGCCAAAATTGGAACATCTCCCGCCCAAGCAGCTTCTGATCCACAAATTTCTGGGCAGATGATGCCAGAATCATTCATTTTTGCCCCAATTGCGGCAGATAAAATTCCATTCACCGACGTGATTGAACCATCGAGAGACAATTCTCCAAGCGCGTAATATCCGTCAACATCTTCTTGTTTTAAAGCTCCCAGTTCAATGAGAAGCCCAAGAGCAATGGCCAAATCGAAATGGCTACCTTCTTTGGCAATGTCGGCAGGAGCAAGATTGACGGTGATTCTGGTGTATGGAAGAGCAATTCCAATGCTGGCAATTGCGGTTCGAACTCGTTCTTTGGATTCCCCAACTGCTTTGTCGGGCAATCCAACAATCATGAAGCTCGAATTTCCAGAAGAGGCGATATTGACTTGAACATTAACATCGACAGCTTCGATGCCGTTAAAGGCGAAGGTTTTTATGGTGGCGACCATGATTTTATTGATTAAGGGTTATTAGCGGGTAATTGGCAGTGGTAGGAATTAAAATTAATAAGCGAATAGAAACCAGTTTGGGGAATCTATCATTGCAAATTCGCTGTTTTCTATTTTTAGAATCGCGAAATTTCTTTGGACAATTCCATTGGGTAGGAATCTGAACAATCCGTCAATTCCCATAAATCCGTTTCGCTGCGATTCGTAATTAACAAAATCATCTGCGGTTAATTTTCTTTTTTCTGATTTATTTAGCGCCACAATGACTGCTAAAGTTGCGTCGTAGGCGATGGTAGAAATTCTTGGGGGAAGTTTGTCGTAGGTTTTTTGGTAGCGTTTTTTGAAAGATAAATATTCCTTAGGGTCGGCAGAAGTGAACCATCCTCCCATCAAATCTGGATATTCTAAAGTTTTCACATCGTCCCAGTTGCTGGTGCCGATGATTTGAATGTCGCGCTCGCTATTGTTGTATTTTTTGATCAATTTGACAATTTTTGCCAAAGAGGCCCCAGATTCAGGAATCAAAATTGTGTTGGCGTAGAATTTGTCTTCATCTGCAGTTTCTTTGTTATTTTCAATTTCTGGGGCCACAACAAAGCTGCTAATTGCCTTTGAAACTACCCTCTCCAGATCTTTGTTGCTGTTGGCGTAAAGTTGGCTGGTGATCATTATTCCGTCTTTTCGGTAGACCATTTGCTCCATGATTTCGGATAATTTGCGGCCATATTGATTGCGTGGGGCAATGATTGCAAATTGGTCTTTTTGGAGAAGAATGGAATAACCAACAATTCTTTCAATTTGCTGCTCGGGTAAAAAACCCATTAGAAAAACATTGGGAATGTCGATCAAATCTTGGTTATTGGAGAGTGACAAAATTGTTATTTCTTCTTTTTTGGTTGCCCTAACAAAGGCTTTAACATTGCTGGTGAAAACTGGGCCAATGACGGTGGTGATGTTTTGGGCGGTGATTTGCTTGGCAGATTTTTTGATATCTTCACTGTCAAAAACAACTA
This sequence comes from Rickettsiales bacterium, assembly GCA_047627215.1. Lineage (GTDB taxonomy): Bacteria > Pseudomonadota > Alphaproteobacteria > Rickettsiales > UBA1997 > JAJTCH01. The sequence continues at coordinate 2,942 of JBLHTM010000044.1, forward strand.
TTTCAATGTCGTGATTTTGATCATTTTCAAAAATGGAAATGGTGATGGAATTTAAAAGCGCAATTCCCAAATCTTTATTTTTTCCAGAAAGAGGCAGGAGAGCGGCTATTTTGACTTTTTTCTTGAAGATTTTTGGAGAAGAATTTGAAGGTTCGCTGATTTTTGCAGGTGAAATTGGAGGAAGGTTTTCAAATCTGTCTTGCTTGTATCCCGAGCAAGAACTTACTAAGAATACACAAATGAAAATTGCCAAGGTTTTTTTATTCATGAATTTGGCAAGTTGAATCATTATTTGCATTGGTCTATTGTTCGCTCATTGTTGGGATCTTTCGAGCCCCAAAACCTATTTAAAACTCCTAAAACATGCAAGAAATTTTAAAAGAAAACAATGAAGATTCAGTCAGCAAATTAGTGCCGGCACTTTATGTGGTTGCAACTCCAATCGGAAATCTCGGCGACATCACCTTACGAGCGATTGAGATTCTAAAAAATTGTGATTTTGTGATTTGTGAAGACACCAGAGTGACCGGAAAACTACTCAATCATTTGGGAATAAAAAAAACCTTCATCATCTACAACGACCATTCTGATGAGAATGTTCGGGCGAAAGTTTTGAGTCAAATTTTACAAGGAAAATCACTAGCGCTAGTTTCCGATGCTGGAACGCCATTGATTTGCGATCCAGGCTACAAATTGGTGGAATTGCTGCGGGAAAATGATTGTAAAATTTTCGCCATTCCAGGCGCCTGTTCGGCAATTGCAGCATTGTCAGTTTCTGGGATCGGCTCAGACCGATTCATGTTTTGCGGATTTGTTCCTCACGTTGCTAAAACTGGATTTTTCAAAGAATTGGTGAATATTGAATCGAGCCTGATTTTCTTTGAAAGCCCAAGCAGGTTGGTAAAAACTTTGAAAATCATGAATGAGATTTTTGGCAATCGCATGGCGGCGGTGTCTCGTGAGATCACTAAATTTTATGAACAAACCAAGAAAGATTCTTTGGAAAATTTGGCGAATTTTTATGAAACAAATCCACCTCGCGGCGAGATTGTTATTTTGCTTTCTGCGCCTTTGAAAAAAGGAGAAATTGATGATGTGAGAATTGATGATCTTTTACAAAAAGGGATGGGAACAATGAAGCCCAAGGAATTGGTGGCAATGGTGGCGGATGAGTTGAAACTTGGTAAAAAAGAGGTTTATGCCAGAATGCTCGAATTGGCTGCAAAATAAAACCCATCTTAAATTCCTCTTTTGAAATGGATTGGTTTTCATTTTTGAATATTAATCCCAACTTGAAGAAATGTTTGCGAAGGATGATAGAGGTTTTTTGGCTCTTTTTTAAAATGAGTGGGTAAATTAATTTCTATCTTAAGAAGTAATTTTAATTACTGGCTTTATCTTCCCCGCCCTAAACTTTGTCATCCTCGCGCAGGAGGGGATCCAGGAGGCCTTAATATCAAACACGTGATTTTAAGTTTGCATTCAAGATCTCCTGGATCCCCGCCTGCGCGAGGATGACAAAGTGGGACATAAGATGATAATAAATAAGGTTCCGGCACTCAAATTAGGTTATTTTCATAAGTAAGATCAAGGTCACTTTCTTAAATGGATAATTAATTTACCCACTCATTTTGAAAAAGAGCCGAATAGATTGATCAAGAATTGTAGGCGGATATTTTTCCTCATGAGGTACCGGATCCGAGAGTTTCTAAGGCAGCAAAGCTACCTAAGAAACTCTATGTCCGGCATGACGGTAATTCGTGATGGTGAATCATGACGGTAATTCATGATGGTGAATTGTGGTAGTAATTCATGATTGTAACTTTTTTACAATTTATGCTTGGGCACCACGGTGGTAATTGGGTTACCCACTCATTTTGAAAAAGATCCTATTTTTTCATTCTATTGGATTATTTTTTGTTTCCTAAGAAAGGGCGTTGAGTTTTTTAACGGCCGTGTGGAGTAAAAAAAATGGAAGAAGTATGTTTCTCTTCATGAAGCAACGGGCGTTAGGTTTTGTTAGTCAGAAAATTTGACTAACAAAACCTAATTACTACATGATGATCAATGAAATAACTGAAGCAAATCGAATATTTTACTACTAAATTAATTTACCACTTTTGCAACTTCTTACCACTAATAACCCATCGCTTGCAACTTACCCAACCATCAAAGAATTGATCCTTCTTGAAAAATCTTTAATGTCCAAAACTGGCTCACCTTCAATGATGCAGGCTTGGTCGAACAATGTTTTGATCGCGTCAGAGATTTGCAAATCATTGGCGGAATCAGCCAATCTTTCGTTCAAAGATTTGATGATTTTGTGATTTGGATTGATTTCCAAAATTTTCGCAGATCCAGAAGCAAGCTGCTTTTGCTCAACCAAATATCTTTCCATGCGAATATCCATGGAGGCAGAATCCACACTCAAGCAAACTGGGCTTGAATCGAGTTTTTTGGAGATTTTAACATCCTTCACATTTTCTGCCAAAACTGCTTTGATTTTTGCAACCAATCCGTCAAGTTCGGAATTTGTGACATCCTTTATTTCGTCCTTTTTTTCCTCATCTTCATCGTCACTTTTTTCCTTACCAATGTTTTTCAAATCAATGTCGGACCTGTTGGTTGATTGAAATTCCTTCTCTTTGTAGGCATTGGTATTTGTGACCCAAAAATCGTCAACTGGGTCGATCAAGAACAAAACTTCAACGTCATTACTAGCGAAAGCTTCTAAACTCGGGCTGGCTTTGATTTTTTCAACTGATTCTCCAGTCACGTAATAAATTTTGTCCTGCCCAACTTTTGAACGATCGAAATATTCCGCCAAGCTGATCAATTTGTCTGGTGATTTTGAAGAATAAAAACGACAAATTTCCAAGATTTTATCTTTAAATTCATGAGATTCACAAAGACCTTCTTTTAAAACTGCGCCAAAATTGTTCCAGAATTTCACATATTCTTCTTCAGAATTGATGGATTTCTTTTTGAGCTCTGACAAAACTTTTCTGATCAAAGAGTTCTTTATTTTAGACAAAATAGGATTGTGCTGCAAAGTTTCACGGCTGATGTTGAGTGGCAAATCTTGCGAATCAACCAATCCACGAAGGAATCTCATCCAAGCTGGAACCAGATCCAAATCTTCACTAATGAAAACTTTTTTTACATAAAGTTTCACGCGCCCTTTGCGGTCAGGGTGGAACAAATCGAATGGTTTTGAACTAGGAACAAAAAGCAAATTGGTGTATTCGACCACGCCTTCGGCTCTATTGTGCAAAATCATGAATGGCTCACCAGCTAAGTGTGAAGAGCTTTTGAAGAAGTTGTTGTATTGCTCGGGGGTGATTTCTGACGCTTGCTTTGTCCAAAGTGCAGAAGCAGTGTTCAAAGCTTCAACGTTTCCGGTTTCTGGTTTGAATTCAATTTTAACATCAATGTGATCAGAATATGTTTGGATGACATGTTTGATGTGGAAGCGGTCAAGAAAACTATTCTCATCTTCTTTCAAGCTCAAAATGATTTTTGTTCCGCGAGTTTGCTCCTCAGCATCAGCGATTGAAAATCCACCATCGACTTTTGATTTCCAGCTGTAGGCCTTGTCGGCATCGTATTTTTTTGAAATCACTTCAACTTCATCAGCAATCATGAAAGCGGAATAGAACCCAACTCCAAATTGCCCAATCAATTGAACGTCTTTTTTAGAATCACCGGTCAGTGATTTGATGAATTTCTCAGTTCCAGATTTGGCAATAGTTCCGAGATTTTGCTTCAAATCATCGCGATCCATTCCAAGACCATTGTCGGTGATGATTAGTTTGCGATTTGTTTTGTCCACTTCAATGGTGATTTTGAGTTCTTCATCTTGAAGAATTTCTGAGTTTTGAACAGCCAAATAGCGCAGTTTGTCGCAAGCGTCGGCGGCGTTTGAAACCAATTCGCGAAGCGCAACATCTTTGTTGGTGTAGAGTGATCCAATCATGAGATTGAGAACTTTTCCAACTTCAACGTCAAATTCGTAGTTTTTTTGCATTTTTTAAAGATTTTAAGATTGATTAGGGCCGGTAAAACGGTATCAAGAGTTAGTGGCTAATTGATTGATTTCAAGGGTTAAATTCCAAATTAAAAATACAAAGATCAAAATCTAACAAACGCGCTACCGGTGGCGCGTTTGTTAAAAAGTAAAAACCTCTAAATTTTCCCATCAAAAACATTGACATCCCAAGTTTTTCCCACAATAATCCATTCTTTCCCAGAAAAAACCCATAAAATCCCATTTTAAATTAAGTAATGGCATTATTTCTTTCGACATTTGAAAACAAAATAGACAAAAAAGGCAGAGTTTCAGTGCCTGCTCAATTTCGTGCGTCACTTGCGAACCAAGATTTTGCCGGAATCATCATTTACGAATCTTTCATTAATGATTGCATTGAAGGGTCTGGAATTGACAGAATTAAACATTTAAGCGAATCCATCGACAATCTCGACCCTTTTTCAGAAAGCCGAGATTCTTTCGCCGCATCAATTTTGGGAGGGTCAATTCAACTTTCATTTGACGGTGATGGTCGAGTTGTTTTACCGGAAAAATTGGTAAAGAAAATTGGACTTTCTGACAAGGTGGTTTTTATTGGCAAAGGTGCAACTTTTGAAATTTGGGAACCAACCAAATTCGCCAAATATCTAGAAAAAGCCAAAATCAGCGCGAGAGAAAATCGCAGCGGGCTAAAATTAACCAAGAAGGATGTTTGATTGTTTGAGATCAAGAGATGAAAAAAGAATAAAGGAGAGCGTTTAGTTGGGTATTTTTTAAAGAAATTTTGGAAATTGGGAGATCTTCCGGAGTTTTTAAATACCTAACTAAAAAAACAATTGTCATCCTGGCAAAGCCGAGGATCTGGTGAACCAATAAATTTATTAAAAACTCACAAGATCCTGGATCAAGTCCGAGATGACAAATAATTTTTGTGAACCTTCGGGAACACAAAACCAGAAGAAAATTACTATTGGCTTTAACCAATAACTAAAAAAATAAAAATTAAGTGATTAACCAAAATACTCACAAACCAGTTTTAATCAAAGAAGTTCTTCGAAATCTTGCCCCGCAAGATGGTGAATCATTCATTGACGGAACTTTTGGAGCGGGAGGATATTCACGAGCAATTCTACAAAGCGCAGATGTTGAACTATTCAGCTTTGATCGTGATTTGAGTGCCAAAAAATTTTCCACATCCTTACAAGAAGAATTCAAAAATAAATTCCATTTTATCCACAGTCCATTTTCAAAAATGGATGAAAGAATTGAAAAAAAAGTGGATGGAATTGTCCTAGATTTGGGAGTTTCTTCAATGCAACTTGACGAGGAGGAGCGCGGTTTTTCATTTTCCTCCGACGCCAAACTCGACATGAGAATGGACTCATCATCTGGAATCAGTGCATTTGAAGTGGTTAATGAATTTGAAGAAATTGAACTTTCAAAAATGATTCGCGATTTTGGTGAAGACAAATTTCACAAGCGCATTGCCAAAAAAATTGTTGAAGCGCGTGAAAAATCAACAATCAAAACCGGAAAAGAACTGGCGGAAATTGTGTTTAAAGTCTACGGATTCCAAAAAGGAAAAATTCACCCAGCAACCAAAACATTTCAAGCGATCAGAATTTTCGTAAATGACGAACTTGGTGAGCTGAAAAGAGCGTTGGAATCTTCGGCAGAAATGCTCAATCAGGGCGGAAGATTAGTAATCGTGTCTTTTCATTCATTGGAAGATTCAATGGTTAAAAGATTTTTTAGAGAAGAAAGCGGCTATTTTGACCGCAGTTTTTCAAGATATGACCCGGCAGCAATTGAGGGAAAAGAGGGAAGTAAATTTAGTTTTTCTTTGCCAAAAAGTTCGTCGATAAAACCTAGTCAAGAAGAGCTGAATGAGAATGTCAGGTCAAGATCAGCAAGGCTTCGAGTCGCAATTAAAAATTAAACCATTTAACTAATAAAAAAATGATCATTTTTCCAAAAGTTGAAAATATCAACCTAACCACCAAACGCTATTTACTCAATGGCAGCTTAGCTCTTGGGGTTTTATTAAGCATTATTTTGATGTTTTTTATCGGCTTCAAAGTTGAAAATCTTCAAGACCAAGCAAAAAGAATTGACACCCAAATTTTCGCTTTTGAAGATGAGATTAGAGTTTTGGAAGTGGAATGGGTCTATTTAACACGCCCGCAGCGCCTTAGAGAATTGTCAAAAAGATATCTAAAAAACAACACTTACATCTCTGCCAATCAGATCAAGGATCCTGAAATATTAGAAAAATACTCCATCGCCGCCCTCAAAAAACAAGAAGATTTGGCGATGAATTAGGGTTACCTCCCCTCACCGTTCTGCGTCAAAGATTTGAATAAATTAGGCGCGCCCCCAAACCAAGATCTGTTTTTTGATTTAACGGGAGATGTTTCGGGTTTATCATTTTTAGGCACGACAATTTCTTTTTCTGCATCTTTGTGAGGTGAAATTACTGGCTTAAAAGATCCTGTTCTCAGCAATCCTTTTTTGGCATGAGGATGGTCAGATCTTCTCATCTCTTGACTTTTGTAAAAATCCTTAAACGAAATAGCTAACGGATTTTCTTGCTTAACAAGATTATTTAACAAATCCTTGAACTCTTTTTTTGCCTCAAAAACCTCCATTTTGTTTTTTATTGCAATTCTTAGATCCAATAATGCTGAAGCCAATTTATCAAAAACTTCTTCTTCTTTTATTTCGGGTTTTTTGTAAGATTTTGATTTTTCCTTTAAGTCTGCCAAAATTTTTTCTGGTAAAGAATAAAGGATTTTTAGATTTTGCAAATA
>JBLHTM010000045.1:0-9598 GCA_047627215.1 Rickettsiales bacterium
TTTCAAAATTCGATTGAATTCCTTGTGAAACATAATCACGATTATTGGCTCTGATACTTAATTCTCCGTCAGCATCACCCTTAAGAACGTCTAAATAATTAGTTAGATTACCACTAAAAACACTATTTAGCCCTTCTCTGTTAGTCTTAGGATCAGTGTCAGTAATATCAACCCCGCCTATTTTATACCAATTACGACTAAATTCATTGCGATAAATTGTCGTATTTACATTAAAATTATCTGAAGGCTCAACGTAGTGACTAACTTGATATTGTCTGTGTTCAGCGTTCATTTGATCAATGGAACTGGCCTTGTATCTGCGATATGGATTTTCCTTAAAATCAGCTGCGCTCAAACCCAAATAAGTTTCATTTGAAACCTCGTCATTAATTCCAACTTTAAATTCAAGATGTTGATAGACATCAGCATCCTTATCAGTTTTGACTCTAAACTTTCCCATAAAATCATTAAGCTCAAATCCAGTGTCAGAGTTTCCGGACTGGGTTACCCCGTCAAGTTCCTTAAAACCATCTGCAGATGAATGATCAAAATTAACTACATAGCCAAAATTCTCACTTGAATCGCCATAATTGAAGTTGAAATTCTTCTCATCATATTGACCAATTGAAGTTCTGAGTTTTCCTTTTGCAGATTCTGGAATTGGCGTGGTTAGCAAATTGACAGCACCAGAAGTTGTGCGCGGTCCATATTTGATTGAGCTTGAACCTTTGCGAACTTCAATTCCTTTGATTCTTCCCATTGAAGGAAAATAATATGCCGATGAGGCTGAATATGGTGCGGGAGCGATCAAAACTCCATCTTCCATCAAAGTGATATCAGCACTTCTGTCGCTTCTGCCGCCACGAAGACCAATATTTGGACGAAGTCCATAACCGTCTTCTTCGGTAAGATTAACACCCGGAACTTCACGAAGAGCGCGATTGACGTCGCCAGTTTGTTTTTTCTCAAGGTCATATTGCGAAACAAAACTTGCTGATCCAGCGAAATTTACGGGGATTTGATAAGATGAGTTTGCATCATCTCCGGACTTCTCTTTGACAACAATTGTTGGCAAGGTGGCTACGTTGGCAAAAGCATTAGTTGCACCCAAGGACATAATTAGCGCCGAGGCTGTGGATATTTTTTGGAAATTCATTGGAAAGTAGGAAAATTAGGTTAGATAAAAAATTACAATTAGTTTTTGAAGTTGGATGCCAAAGCAACATTTTTCAAAAGGATGATATTGATAATCATTATCATTTAATTGTAAAGTTTTTTTTAAAAAAAGGCTCAGAAACTTTTAATCGATTTTTTAATCAACTAAAAATTTCTGAACCTATGTATTTTTAAAAAATTATACCAAATCCCATCTATAATTCCATATATGAACAAAGTATTTTTTGGCATAAATTATTGAAAAATTAGGCCTAGTGTCCGTGACACATGGCTTAATTTTGTGATGATTTATGACGAAAAAGTCGAAGGTCAGATATGGAATTATAGGTGGGATTTGGTATTACTTACCGACCAGATTAACTAACTACGAGTTGCACAATCCGCTTCAACAATGTATTTGTAAGTCGTAAGCTGCTCCAATCCAACTGGCCCTCTTGCATGAAGTTTTCCAGTTGAGATTCCAACTTCAGCCCCAAGTCCAAATTCTCCACCATCAGCAAACTGCGTTGAAGCATTGTGCATGACAATTGCTGATCCGATATTTGCTTGGAATTTTTTTGCAACATCAGCATCTTCCGTAACAATGCTTTCTGTGTGTTTTGAGCTACATTTATTGATGTGAGCGATTGCCTCATCAACATCTTTAACAATTTTCACGGAAATTATTTTGTCCAAAAATTCAGTGTAGAAATCTTTTGCACTCGCTTTGATGATTCTTGAATCAATATTTTGTGCAGCCTTCTCTCCCCTAACCTCACAGCCAAGTTCATGCAATTGATCAACAATTTTTGGCAAAAATTCTTTAGCTATTTTTCGATCAATAACCAAGGATTCCGTCGCCCCACAAATGCCAACTCGACGCATTTTGGCGTTAGCAACAATTTTCACTGCTTTTTCTAAATCAGCACAGCTTTGAACATAGGTGTGGCAATTGCCGTCAAGGTGTTTGAATAAAGGAATTTTAGTGATTTTCATGATCGCTCTGATCAAATCTTTTCCGCCTCTGGGAACCACAACGTCAATGAGATCATCCAATTTTAAAAGCTCTTTAACGTAGTCGCGATCAGTGCTTTCGACGTAGCTGATGCAGGCCGGATTGACGCCAAATTCACGCAAAGTATTTTGATAGATTTCAGCAATTGTTTTTGAAGTTTGAAAACATTCTTTACCAGAACGCAAAATCACCGCATTTCCTGATTTGAATCCAAGGGCGGCAATGTCAGAAGTCACATTTGGACGTGCTTCATAAATCGCCAAAAGAACGCCAATCGGTACAGAAACTCTTTTGATATGAAGTCCGTTTGGGCGACTTGTTTCATACAAAACTTTTCCCACCGGATTTGACAAATGAGCAATTTGAGTAATTGCATCTGCAAGTCCATGAATTCTAGCTTCGTCAACTGTCAAACGATCAATTTTTGCCGCACCCAAATCATTAACAACAGCCAGAGCAACATCCACTTTATTGGCGCTGAGAATTTTTGCAGTATTGTCTTTAAGGTTTTTTGCAACTTTTAAGAGAATTTTATTTTTCAAATCAGTTCCAAGATTAGCAATTTCGATGCTGGAATCTTTAGCATCTTGAGCAATTTGCTTTGATATTTTCTTAATGGTCATTTTTATTTAATGAAAAAGTTAAAAATTGGAGGGAATGAAAAAACGAAAAGGATAAGCGGTATCAACAACATTGGCAATGTTAAACTTAAATTACGTTCAATTTTTCGCGCCTCATTTTTAGCGATTATTTGAAAATCTGAATTATTTCTTTTATTTGTGCTCACAAGCATCGGATAAATGATTTTAATCACACAAAGAAAACAAGTCCCAACATTTGCAATCAAAATTGTGGCGTGAATCCAATCTTCACTCTGCCAAATGTTTTTGAATAGATAATATTTTTCAAACAAAGGAAGTGCCGGAACCAGACCGACAAAACTTAGTAATGCAAAAATAAATGCCAAGCTGCTTAGTGGTAGCGCCCGAAAAATTCCGCTTAATGATTTTGTTCCTGAATTTTTTAAATAAAGATTGATGTTTCCCACGCAAATGAAAATCAAGACCTGACTAAACACAAAAGATAAAATCACAATTTGCATTTGCTTGTAGCCCAGACCGAAAGTCAAAAATGCAAAAATTGCCAAAATCAATTGATTGAAAAATAGCAAAGTTAGGATTTGTTTGAGGTTGCTCGACAAAAGAGCAAAAACCGCCGAAACTAACAAATTAAAACCCAAAATGATGCTGATAGAATTGTAGTGATTGATTTGCTCAAAGAGGTTGGCGAAGAATTTGATTCCGAAAATACCAATGATAATTTTGAAAAATAGACTCAAAATTGCAAATCCAAAGCTGACCAAAGTCAAAATAATGATTGGTGGCTTTAGGGAGTAGAGTTTATTAAAGAACAAATAGAATGGCGTAAAGGCAATGCTGAGAATGGAAATTGCCAAGAAAATCAGGATCTTACCAAAATGCCCGACGGGCATTTGAGCGGAGTTAAAAATCCCTCCAAAAACAAAATCCATTTGACCGGATATTTTGAAAATCAGCGCCACCGCCAAAAACAATAGTGACGATGATCCAATCAAGAAAATTCCGAAATTATTAACTGATTTGGCGCCTTTGGGTGTGGAGTGGTATTTGGCGACAAGATACGAGGTCAGGGCTAAGAGTTGGTAAAAAAGCAGTGCAGTGAGAAAATTTTTACTCAAAATTATTGCCGACAAAAAACCCACCACAATCAATATTTGACTACCTACCACACTTCTACTCTGACCTTGATTCGTCGAAAAATATCGATCTGAATAAACCGCCAGGAGGAACCAAAAAATTCCCAAAGCTTCTATTAAAAAGGCGCAGGATGAATGAAGGGACAGTTCAAAAGAAAATCCGTTAGATAGATTGAATAGGTTTATTGTTAGTGATTGATCCAAGTTGCGAACAGAAATCCCGCCGACGATTAGTAATGCGGCAAAAAAGAGGGAGATTTTGTTTCTTAGATTTTCCGTGAGAGATTTTTTCGTGGAAAGTGAAGTTAGAAAATTCAATATTAGAGCAATGAATGGCAGGAATGGTATTAGCTGAAATTTAAACATTTTAGTTTTTTAAGAGATTATTTTTAATAAATTAATAAAACTTCATCTGTGGAATTGATGCAAAATCTAGTGAAAAAATTACCATAAAAGAAATTACCGTCATGCCGGATCTAGGTTCTGTTAGTCGTATGTGCTTACTTACAGATCCTCCATCCGATACCTCATGAGTTTTTCTCTCTTTGGCTTGCAAAAAAACAATACTACTCACGAGATCCCGGGTCAAGCCCGGGAAGACGAGTTTGGCTCACGAGATCCCGGGTCAAGCCCGGGAAGACGAGTTTGGCTCACGAGATCCCGGGTCAATCCTGGGAAGACGAGTTTGGCTCACGAGATCCCGGGTCAATCCTGGGAAGACGAGTTTGGCTCACGAGATCTCGGCTACTCGTAGCCGGGATCTGAAAAAATACCAAAGTTCAAACCAAATCATCTTTAAGATAGCAATTTACCATCTTCACAACCAAAAATCTTCACCTCAAAAATATCCCCAACATTAACATTTTCCGGAATTTCTAACAATTTAACCTGTAAGAAATTCTCGCATCTACCAATATTACCATTCTCCAACAGAACTTTCTGCTTTGTGCCAACAAAAGTTTTAAGGAATTTATCAAGCTCCTCATCACCTGCGTCACGAAGCAATTTTGCTCGCTCTTTTTTAATTTTTCCGTCAACTTGCGGCATTTTTGCAGCCGGAGTCCCTTCTCTGATCGAATAAGGAAAAATGTGATTAAAGACCAAACCAGTTTCCTTGATCAAATTCAAGCTACCCAAAAACATTTCGTCGTTTTCGGTCGGAAAACCGGCAATGATATCAGAACCAAAAGCCGCTTCAGGCCTGAGATTGCGAACTTTCCTACAAAATTCCAGAACTTGAGACCTAGTGTGGCGGCGCTTCATGCGCTTCAAAATCATGTCATCACCTGATTGGAGAGAGATGTGGAAATAAGGCATGAATCGTGGTTCATTTTTGATGATTTCAAACATTTCATCATCAATTTCCGCCACATCAACCGAAGAAAGCCTCAGCCTTGGAAGCTCGGGAACCAATTTCAAAAGGCGATTAACCATTTGCGAAAGGGTTAAGTTTTCGAACAAATCCTTGCCGTAATCCGTGATGTCAACTCCAGTTAAAACAACTTCTTTAAATCCTCCAGCCACCAATTTCTTGATCTGATCGACAATCTTCCCAAAGCCAACCGAGCGATTATTTCCCCTGCCATATGGAATGATGCAAAAAGTGCAGCGGTGATTGCAGCCATTTTGAATTTGTACAAAAGCGCGGCTTTTTCCTTCAAAATCTAGAACCATGTGCTCCGCCGTGTCTTTGATCGACATGATGTCGTTGACGCGGATTTTCTCGGTTAAATTTGGATCAAAAAGATTGTTCTGAGATTGTTTGAAAAGTTTGTCTTGATGAATGATTTGAGGGTTATGATTGGTGTTTTCTTTTTCAACCGCCGAGGAAGTCTGGTTCTCAGAATTTAATCCCAAGATTGTATAATTTGAACTTTCTGATTTTTCAACATTACCCAAAACCAAATCAACCTCAACCATCGCTGCATATTTGGCAGGATCAATTTGCGCCGCACATCCCGTTACCACAATTTTGGCATCCGGATTTTCTTTGTGAGCTTTGCGAATTGCACTTCTCAAATCCCGCTCAGCAGCAGAAGTCACCGCGCAAGAATTAAAAACAATCAAATTCTCCTCACTAGATTTTTCTACCGCCTGTTTGATTAGTTCACTTTCAACAATGTTTAAGCGACAGCCGAAGGTTATTATTTGATTGGTCATTATTTAATGTTTAATTTTGAGCCGCTTAAAATATTGAAATTGTTTTAAAATTCATCCTTTTAAACGCAAAAAATTACATTGATGCCAGTGGAATTTGAATAAGTGATTAGAAAATACTTAAAATCTACCTAATTTAGTGTCTGGAAAAAGGTTGGTGCATCATTTTTATGATTTCTGCATTACATGACAAATTCTCAATTGCCTGAAGCAAGAACTTTTTCAAACCCCGATTTACTTAATCGCCAACAAAAATTCTATTGATCTAATTTTCAAGATGTAATTTTAAAACTTCTAATTCATTTTCAATTGGCATAGTTTTAAATTGAATAGAGTTTCATTCATGTTAAAAAATAACCGCGATTCCCAGCTTTGGTTTTTTAGCTAAAAATTGGTGCCAAAAAACCATCTTTATTCACGACCACCTATTCCTTCAAATATGGATTATCGAAATTTCTTCCAAGATAAAATCAGCGACCTCAAGGCGAAAAATCTTTACCGAACCCCAAAAAAACCACAAAAAGGACTAGTCAATTTTTGCTCAAATGATTATTTGAATCTTTCGGAAAATAAATCAGTGAAAAACGCCGCTCTCAAAGCGATTGAGAAATTTGGAGTTGGGGCAAAAGCCTCAAAATATGTTTTTGATGAAAATGGTTTGGCCGTAAAGTTGGAAAAAACATTATCTAGATTAAAAAATTGTGACGATACCATTGTTTTGGGTTCGGGATATTTAACCAATATCGGCATTGTTGCGGCCTTAGTTTCAAAAAATGATCTGATTATTGCCGACAAACTAATTCACTCGTCATTACTCGACGGGGCAAAATTATCTGGTGCGAAATTGATAAGGTTCAAGCACAATGATGTTGAGGATTGTGAGAGAATTTTGAATGGCATTTTAGAGGATAAATCCAACCTTCAAAATCCAAGCCTTCGCGAGGATATCAAATTGGAGAAAAATCAGGGAAAAATTCTCATCATCACCGAAACAGTTTTTTCAATGGATGGTGATTTGGGGAGAATTGACGAATTATTGGCGCTGTCCAGAAAACACAATTGCCTATTTCTAACCGACGACGCTCACGGCCTTGGAATCGTTAAACAAAATTATTCAAAATATGATTTTCATCTCCAATGTGGAACTCTCTCAAAAGCAGTTGGAAGCTACGGCGGATATGTTTGCGGGTCAGATTTGATGATTGATTATTTAAGAAACACAACCAAGCCAGCAATCTATTCAACCGCCCTTCCCCCTTCGGTTTTGGCAGCAAGTTTGAAGGCTGTGGAAATTATTGAAAAAGATCAAAAACTTGGCAAAAGAGCCCTAGAAAATGCACAATATTTTTGCGAATTAATGAATTTGCCAAAACCGCAATCGACAATCGTTCCAATGATCATTGGCGAATCTTCAAAGACTTTAGATATTTCCCAGAAACTAAAAAAAGCCGGATTTCTAATTTCCGCCATTCGACCACCAACTGTTGAAATTGGCAAATCCAGACTTAGAATCACATTTTATGCCAACCACAAAAAAAGTGAAATTCACGAATTAATAAAAGCAATAAATGTTAGCAAAAATTAAAGATTTTGAAGAAGGGATAGTTTCCACCGTGAAAGCAATGTGCGGAACGGAAAAATTGGATATTGATTTTGATGCTGGAAAATTACATTTCTCCAATGTTAACCAAAATTCTTTCAACAAAAATCGCATCTCTTTGCCACAAATTTCCAGTCAGAATGATTTTGAGGCAGCACGAGCATTTGGGGATTTGGCGGCATTTTATTTAAAATTTCACAACCAAAAAATTCACCAAACCCTCTCCGATCAAGATTCACAAAAATTGTTCGAGAGTTTTGAAAAAATCAGAGTCATTTGCGAAGGATCAAAATCATTCAAAGGGTCTTCCATAAATATTGAATCGTTGATTGACGAAGAATTGGATGTGGCTACAGATTACTCATTTTTGCCATTTTTACTTTTAAAAAACCCCTCATTACAAACCAGAGTAGAAAATCTTAGAAAAATCATCGGTAAAGATCTTTTAAAAAAAATTGACCAATTAGATGAGCTGACGTTTGATCAAAAAAGATTTGCACAAAAATCTTTGGAAATTATTGAATTTCTAAACGAACAAAAAAAAGAACAAAATCAAGAAGGTGGAAAATCTGACGACCAAAAAGATCCAGAACCTCAGAACCAAGAAAGTGAGGATAGTCAAAGTAACGAAGAAAATGTTGAAGCTGAAGTTCAAATAAACAAATCAAAAAAATCCGAACAAAATGATGGAGAGAGTTCTTCGGGTGAAACGCAAAATGCCAAAATATTTGAAGAAATCGATCAAGAAATGCCCGGTGATGAGGAAGTTTTGGATCTTGGAAGCAATGAAAGTAAAATAAAATTTGTTCCTAAGTACAAAATTTTCAGCAAAAAATTTGACCAAATTGTCAGAGCTGATGATTTGATGAGTCATGACGAGGCGGAAAATCTTCGCAATCAGCTTGATTTAAAAATAGCCAAATTAGAGCGCATTTCCAAACAACTCACCGCCAAATTGAAGCGAAAATTACTGGCAAAAAAACAGATATTTTTCGAGTTTGACAAAGAGGAAGGCCTCCTTGATCCTAAGAAGATTCCCCAAATAATCATCAGTCCACTCTTCAGAAACAACTATTTGACTGTTCAGGAAAATGATTATCAAAACACCATTCTCTCAATTCTGATCGACAATTCCGGATCAATGCGCGGAACACCGATCGTCATGTCGGCGATGGCAGCGGAAATGATCGCCAAAATATTTGAAGGATTTGGCATCAAAACTGAAATTTTAGGCTTCACGACTGTCGATTGGCGCGGCGGAAAATCTCGCAAATTGTGGGAAGAAAGCGGCAAACCAAAAAACCCCGGAAGACTTTCCGACACTCGTCACATCATTTACAAGCACGCCAATCAATCTTTCAAAAAATCGAGAAACAATTTGGCGTTAATGCTAAAAGACGGAACTTTAAAAGAAAATATCGACGGAGAAGCTTTGATTTGGGCAGCAACAAGATTGAAAAACCGCACCGAGAAACGCAAAATTTTGCTGGTAATATCCGACGGAACCCCAGTTGATGACGCCACAAATTCCAATAATGACAGCGACATTTTGAATGATCATTTGCACCAAACAATAACTCAACTAGAAAAACATTCAAAAATAGAAATCGCCGCAATTGGAATTGGTCACAATGTCGGTGACTTTTATCAAAACTCGATCGTGGTAAAAAACATCGAAGAATTGGGAGATGTGATGGTTAACAAGATTTGCGATTTGCTTTAAAAACCTGAAGTGAGGAAAATTTATTAAATCCTTAGAAGAAAGTTATTTTGAGAGATATTTTTAAAAACCACTATTTACCTTCAGGGTCACTAAGAATCCTAACAGCTTGACCATCGTCATCATTCTCAAATCTAATTCCTTTACCCTCTAATGTATTTTGGATTTTAAAAAATAGCTCAGCAGAACCTTTGTAGTCTCCTGAACTTTTTTCAA
>JBLHTM010000046.1:0-9541 GCA_047627215.1 Rickettsiales bacterium
GCTCTCCCAAAACAAAAGAACGTGTGATGAGCTGATTGTAGCTGATTGGTTTGCGCTCAATGTCGACAATAATTTCATGCTTGCCACCATGAATTGATTTGGCATCCAAAAGAGATCCAAACAATGTTTTTTTGTAGTCAGAACTTTCAAACAGCATGTTGGTCATGATGTCGTAAAGCTTGTGACTATTGGCTGCCCTTCTGTTTCTTCCGGTGATTTTCTCATCCACTTCAAATTTCACTGGCTCTAAAATTTTCAAGCTAATTTTGGGAAATAATTTAATTTTCACTTTACCCTTAAGCCTAGAAAGCGGGCTGTATTGAGCGCCTTCAATGCGAATGGGTAAAATCATCGCATCCGTTTTATCCGCAATCATTCCGGGTCCTTCATAAATTTTCATCAACGACCCCGTCACCGTGATTCTCCCTTCGGGGAAAATTACACATTTTCTATTTTTCTTAATTTGGGATATCAAAGATTTGGTCGCCATTGGATTGGTTGGATCCAACGCGTAAGTATCGGCAATTTTTAAAAAAGGCTTCATCCACCATTTTTTGGCAATGTAGGTATTGATGGCAAACATTGGTTTTTCTGGCAAAAAAACCGCAATCAAAATTGCGTCCAAAAATGACAAATGATTGGCAATGATCAAAACCCTGTTTCCAGCTTTTTGGTAATTTTCCAAACCCTCAATTTCAACTTTGTAGAGTTTTTTTAAGATTAATTTTAAGAAATAGCTAAGCATTATTTAGTCTCCTTTTAACGATGTTTTTGATGATGAAAAAAACTCCAAAATTAGCAATTCCTACAATTAGGAAAATTTGACTAATATTCAAACCTGAAGCAAAAAGCGCCATGGCGCCAATGCTCGCACAAACCATAAATAAAGCATTCATGACATTATTTGCAGCAACAATTCTTGCCAGATATTTGGAATTTGCGCGATGCTGCATTATCGAATAAAGCGGAACAATGTAGATTCCCGAGAAAATTGATAAGGCAAGCAAGCTCAGAGAAATAAGAAATCCGTAAATATTGCCAAACAAGAAATTACCAATGCTGATCAGCTCAAGAGTGTCGATGTTTTTTTGATAAAATTTTCCAAAAATAAATAACGCAATCACGGAAACTGAAATTCCAAAAGATCCCCACGGAACCAATCTGCCGTCAATTTTTCCTTTTAATAATTTATTACACATGACAGAGCCAATGGCAATTCCGATGGAAAAAATGCTCAAAAGCAAAGTGACAATTTTTTCATCACCACCAATAATGTTTTTAGAATAGATGGGAAAACCGGTGAGAAATGTGATGCCAATCAGCCAGAACCAAGATATTCCTAGAATAGAAAGCCAAACGGTTTTCTCCTCTCGAGCAAAATTAATGATTCGCCAAGTTTGCACAAAAATATTAAAATTTATTTTCGCATTTGGATCGTCGGACTTAGAATTGGGAATAAATCGGCTCGAAGAATATCCGACAACAGCAAACAGAATCAACATTCCACAAACAATTTCTACCCCATAAACCGCTCGAATCAAAAGTCCGCCGATGATTGTTCCTAGCAAAATAGAAATAAACGTTCCGCCTTCAATCATTCCATTGCCAGAAATCAGCTCGTCATCTCGCAAATGAAGAGGAAGAAGGCTGTATTTCAGAGGGCCAAAAAAGGTCGATTGAATTCCCATCAAAAACAATATTCCAAGCAACAAAAACAAACTCTGAAAATAAAATCCCGCAAAACAAAGAACCATCAAAACAATCTCGACCTGCTTGATTCTTTGAACCAATTTTGATTTTTCGAATTTATCGGCAAAACTTCCCGCTAAAGCTGAAAACAAAAAGAAGGGCAAGATGAACAATCCTGCCGCAAGAGTGACAATGATTTGAGGATTCTGCCCTGTTTTGACTGCCAAATCGTAGGTAAACCAAATCAGAAAAGCATTTTTAAAGGCGTTGTCGTTGAAGGCGCCAAAAAATTGCGTAATGAAAAGTGGTAAAAATCTTTTAGATTTCAATAAGTGAGCTTGGTCTGACATGATTATTTGTGGTAAATAATTGATTGGTATTTTGAGAAACTTTTAGGCATTGTTAGTGAATTAATTAACTAGCAGTGTCTAATAGTTTGTGAGACAATATCAAATGATTTTTATTTTTTGTAAACAATTCTTATTTTAAATCCCATGAAAAAATCCCTAATCACGATTCTCCTCTTAGCCATATTTTTCACTCCCATAAAATCACACAGCTTTCCTTTTAAAGCTCCTTTGGTGGAAAACGGCAAAGAATATGTAGTCATTTTACACGGAATCGCCAGGTCAAAAAGCCACATGCAAGATTTGGCAGATTATCTGAGCAAAAATAATTACGATGTCATTAATTTGGATTACCCATCAACTGACCATGATTTGGAAAAATTAACCAAAATTATCAAGAAAGACATTTCCACCAAAATCACCCAAGACAAAAAAGTAAATTTTGTCGGATATTCAATGGGCGGCGTCTTGGTGAGAGTTATTCTGGGCCAACAAAAATACAAAAATATGGGCAGAGTTGTTCAGCTGGCTGCACCTAACGGCGGTAGTGAAGTTTCTGATTTTGTGAAAGATTGGTGGATTTACAAAAAAATCTACGGCCCAGCAGGGCAGCAACTCACCACTGGCCAACAGAAAATTGCCAAATTATTGGGCAAAAAAGTCGATTACGAACTTGGAATAATTGCCGGAAATTTCACAATTGACCCGATTTCCTCAGCCCTAATTCCGGGAGATGATGACGGGAAAGTCTCAATAGAATCAACAAAATTGCAGGGAATGAAAGATCACATCGTCATTTCCGCTTCCCATACATTCTTTCCTTCCAACAAAAAAGTTCAGCTTCAAACTTTGAACTTTCTACAAAATGGAGAATTCAATAAAAATTAAAAGACTCTTTTTTAAAATGATCGGGTAGATTAATTGCCAACTGAAATACCAAACTTGTATTGTAAAAATTTACCGTCATGAAGTTACCGTCATGCCGGACATAGATTTTCTTAGGTAGCTTTGCTGCCTTAGAAAATATTGATCCGGTACCTCATGAAGCAAAATATCCTCCTGCAATTCTTGATCAATCTATTGTTTAAAAATCCCTAGATCCTAACTCGCAAGATCCTCATTTTATCAAAGGTGACGATTATTTCAGGATGGAAAAAAGGAAGCGGAAAAATATCAAAGCTACTCCACCTTATTGTGTAATTTCTGATCTTGAAAAATAATATTTTTAACAAATTCAGAATTAACATCACGGAACGAATCAAGCGCTGCATCAGTTTCTTTATTTTCAACTCCTAGGGTTGAAAGCGCAGCCCTCCCCAATTGAAAACCAGTTTCAAGATTTTTTGAAACCACCAAACTAGCGCCGAGTTTTTTGAATCTTTCAGAATTACTCAAACTTTCACTTTTGGTGATGATAGTGATTTTGGGGAAATTCTTGTGGATAAATCTAGTGATTTTAACGCAAGCAAATTCGTCCTCCATCGCCACAACCACAACTTCCGCCTCATTCATTCCCACATATTTTAAAATATCCAAATTCATCGCATCGCCGTAATAAATATTGTAGCCATTGGTTTTTTCAAGCCGAACCACGCGATGATTATTATCCAAAATCAAATAATTGGCGCTGCGTTTGCGCAAGAGATGTCCGACAATTCTGCCAGTTTTTCCAAATCCAATCACCACAACATGTTTGGAAATATCACCGATTTCTCTTTTAATTTTATTGTCATGCAAAACATCTTTGACATAAAGACGAGCTTTAATTTTCTTTCCCATCAAGGCCAAGAGCGGAGTCACCGCCATTGTCAAAGTGACAACAGTCATGAGCAATTGTGAAAGCTCAACATCCATGATTTTGTTTTGCACCGCCATGATAAAAACAATGAAAGCAAACTCTCCTCCTTGAGATAAAAGCAATCCGGAGTGAATTGAGGGAGCAAGAGGAAGCCCAAATATTCGACACAAACCAATGATGATTGTTGCCTTGCAAATGATCAGTCCCGCAGAAATTGCAATGATCAAAGGAAGATTTTTGAGTAGCATGTCCAAATTAAACGACATACCAATAGTGATGAAAAACAACCCCATCAGAAGAGCTTCCAAAGACATTATTTCATTTTCAATGCGGAATTTATATTCCGTTTCCGCCACCATCAAACCCGCAACGAAGGCTCCAAAAGCCAGAGATAATCCCATTTGGTAGGTGATGAATGAAGATCCGAAAACCACAATCAAAGTGATTCCCAAAAAGAGGGCATCACTTTTTGAAGCGGCAACAGTTTTCAATATTGGCTTAAGCAGAAACCTTCCAATCACAAAAATGATCGCCATGGCAATTGCAGCTTTAGCAACCGCCCCACCCATTGCGGTGGCAATGCTGACATCGGGATTTGCAAGCAAAGGCAAAAGAACCAAAATTGGAATCACCGCTAAATCCTGCAAAATCAAAACAGAAAGCGATAAACGACCAACCCTGGTTGATTTTTCACCATGCTCGTCAATAACTTGCAAAACAATTGCGGTTGAGGAGAGAGAAAGTGCGGCGCCAATCAGGATTGACAATTGGATTTCAAGCCCCACTTTATGACAGGCGAAACCAATGATTGCAGCGGTGCTGACAACTTGCAAACTGCCAAACCCCAGAACATATTTCTTCATTACAATGAGCTTTTCCAAGCTCAATTCCAAACCAATGGCAAATAGCAAAAAAACTATCCCAAATTCAGCGATTGAATTGGTGGTTTCATTAACTTGCAAAAACCCAAAACCGTTAGGACCAATGGCCGCGCCAACGAATAAATATCCCAAAGCGGGGCTAAGTCCCATTTGCTTAAAAATAATTACAATACTCACTGAGGCAAGTAACAGAATCAGAATGTCTTTTAAATAGCCAATATCGTGCATTTATAAATTGCGTGTTGAATTAATTAGTTTTTTAGCTGCTTAATTATGTGATTTAGACAGGAGATGAGCGATCTATTAGACTTGCAATATTCTTTTAAATCAAGTAAGTTTTCGCGCCTTTTTACTAACTAAATCATCCCAAACAATGTCAATAATGTCGGATAAATGGATAGCAAACATGTCCAAAAATCACCAAATGATTGTTCCTTTTGAAGAAAACCAAGTCAAACAAGATAAAAATGGCGACAAAGTAATTTCTTACGGAAACTCCTCTTACGGATATGATGCGAGAGTATCGGACGAATTCAAAATTTTTACCAACATTGATTCTGCAGTAGTTGATCCAAAAAACTTTTGTGAAACTAGTTTGGTAGACCGCAAAACCCCAGTTTGCATCATTCCACCCAACAGCTTTGCGTTAGCCAGAACTGTGGAATATTTCAAAATTCCTGAAGATGTCTTGGTCATTTGCGTCGGAAAATCAACCTACGCCAGATGCGGAATCATCGTCAATGTGACTCCTTTGGAGCCGGGATGGGAAGGTCACGTAACTTTAGAATTCTCAAACACCACTCCACTACCCGCCAAAATTTACGCTTTTGAAGGAGCTTGCCAATTTTTGTTTTTCAAGGGAAACGAGAAATGCCAGACGTCTTATTTAGATCGCGCCGGAAAATACATGGGGCAAACAGGTGTAACTTTGCCGAAAGTTTAGGTTTTTTAAAGTTTGAGTTTTGTCAAGTTTAGGTTTTTTTCACAAAAAAACTTTTGCACGTGGAACATCTTTAAAAAAAGAGTGCATTTTTGAAAAAAGAGCACATTACACAAAGAGTGCACTGCACAAAGAGTGCAAAAATCCCAACAACCATCATCACTGACATCACCCCCAACACCGTCATGCCAACCAACACCGTCATGCCGGACATAGAGTTTCTTAATCGGCTTTTTGCCGATTTAGAAACTCTTGATCCGGTACCTCATGAGGCAAAATATCCACCTGCAATTCTTGATCGTTCTATTTTTTTAAAATATTCTTCATCCTAACTAACAAGATCCTCACTTTCGTGAAGAAGGCGATTATGTAAGGATATAAAGCGGGAAATAAAATGATGATAAATAAGATTCCACCACTCAAATTAGGTTATTTTCATGAGGAATATCAAAATCATTTTTTAAGTGGATAATTAATTTACCCACTAATTTTGAAAAAGAGCCAAAAAATATTCCTAAACAAAACCAAAAACCTAAAATCTACTAAAAAACTTCCCAGCCTTACCCAAAAAACTTCTTTCATATTTGAAACGAACCAAATCACCAAGCCTAACCAGATTCACAGAATCCTCATCATCGATCAAAACCCAAGATGATTTAAGGTCAATACGATCCGCAACTTTCCCAGAAGCAATAATTCGACTTTCAATTTCATCCTCACCAGTCAAGGCATTAAACGTTTCATATTTCCCAATAACTTCAAATCGATCTCCAGATTTCACTCCATCAGACCTACCAACACTAATCTTAAAAATAACCTTATTTTTCAAAACCCTCTTTTCCGAAATAAACCCCTTCTTGGCAAAGAAATTCTTCAAAATAAAGGAAATATTATCAATCGCCTCAATCCCAGCATTTCTAACCAAACCATCATCACGCTTCAAACCTTCAGATTTTTGCCCACCAAATTCAATAATTCCACCGATCGAAATATTATTATTGGTTTTAACCTGCTCTTTTTTAGTTTTCTTGCCAGCAAACTCAATATTTTCAATCACCTTCATTGACGGCAATTCATAAATTTTAATATTTCCCGAAACATCTGAAATATATTTAAAACTCGGCGGAACACGAGTAATTCCCCCCGTAAAAGTTGGCAAAACCATTCCCGAGCTGTATTTGCTAGTAAATCCAGCATTCCCTATTGACCCAGAAATCGCATATTCGGCAATTTCTGGCCCTTTGTAACTACCCGTTTTATTCATCTCAATCAACACAATTTCCTTCTCCAGCTTCTTCGCCGCCTTGCGGTCAACCAGCTGTGCCAAACGATTCTGGGTCAACACATTCTCCAAGGCAACCGTGATCGACTCCCCAAGATCCGCCTGCTTTGCTACTTCATTTTCTCCATTATCAAGCTCAAAAACCACCACCTTCGGCGCCTTCCCCTGAACTGTTTCGGGGTTAGGCATAAAACTAGTTTTGGGAAATTCTTGCGGCAAATAAGATCCAAAATTGGAAATTTTGCTAGAGCAAGCGCTGGCCAATAAAATTAAAAAAATTGCGAAGGTTTTTTTAAACATAAATTTAGGTGTTATTTTTGGTTTATTTCGTGGAAAGAATATTCAACAATCAAATTCGCTGCCGAATCAATTTAGAAACATGGATTGTTTTTGTACTCAGAAAAACTTTGCAGTTTGTGGTCTTTGTCAGAAACGAC
Source organism: Rickettsiales bacterium (assembly GCA_047627215.1). GTDB lineage: Bacteria > Pseudomonadota > Alphaproteobacteria > Rickettsiales > UBA1997 > JAJTCH01. Next base: position 7,375 of record JBLHTM010000046.1, read on the forward strand.
CGGATTTTTCACCTGCCAATCAATTCCGAGCTCGGCATCATCAAATGCAATACCCCCATCTCCCGTAGGAGAATACGGATTATCAACTTTATATGCCACATCTGCCGGCTCTCCACCCAAAACACAAAAACCATGAGCAAAACCCGTAGGAACATAAAGCAATTTTCCATTCTCACCACTCAGCTCAATGCCAAAATGCTGCCCAAAAGTAGGAGATTCCGCTCGAATATCCACCGCCACATCCCAAATCCTGCCACGAACACAACCAACCAATTTGCTCTGAGTTGGCCCCGTTTGATAATGAAGCCCACGAATAACACCGGCTATCGAATAAGAAAAATTATCCTGAAAAGACTCAGTCGGAAGCCCCAAATCGGCGAATTTTTGCTTATTAAAGCGCTCAACAAAAAAACCACGATCATCACGATAGATGTCCAGTTCAATAATTTTTAGATCAACAATTGGAGTATTTGAAATTTTCATTTTTGTTTTTGTTTTCTTATTCTGTTGATTTTCTTTTTGATTCTTGTCGGAATTATTCTTATTGAGTCCATCGCAGAATACGAAACCCGCTTACCATTGTAAATATCATACTGATCAGACAATATCCCTTGAATTGATTTATAGTCATTGTTTATGTAGTCATATAAACGCGAATCGCCATCAATATAATTCTTCTTCCTCAATCCGTCGGTTCTTTTCTGATCATAAGAATCCTTGAGCTTCCCTTGTTTATACAATTCATATTCTGCAATGATGTGATTTCCTGCTCTTAAATCTGGACTTTTCATCAAAGCCTTTACGCCATTCACAACTTTTCTTTCATATTGTTTATATGATCTAACATAAAAATGAAAAATAATAATGTCCAATGTGGTCGTGGCTTTTTTAAAAAGTGGAGTCATTTTCACATCATGATTTCCCATAACATTATGGCGATAAAATTTTGTGGTATGTAAACATTTAAACATTGGACCCACAATCCCAGAAACTTTTTCTGGAACGGTGAATTTATCATCTTCATAATCAATGGCATTAATCTGCAATGCACTCACAAATAAAACATTAGATTTTCTAGGATCTGGGAGCGCCAACTTCAGATTCCCATGATCACAATACCAAAATTCATCAGCATCAACATTTATCACCCAATCCGCTTGATATTTATTTTTGGCTAGCAAAATCATATTATGAACCCATTTGCTTTGCTGATAATTATGCTCAGGCTAATCAATTAAATGAAGAACTCCTTTCTCTTGATATTTTAAAAAAACATCTCTGGTGCCATCAATTGATCCATTGTCAGTTGCAATTATGAAATCGACGCCATGACTTAAATGAAATTTAATACATTCCTCAATAATATCCTCTTCGTTACGAGCCAGAAGAGTCATTACTAATCTTTGGTCTAGCTTGTTATGAATATTCATTAATTCTTAATTTAAAAGATTTGTAGCGGAAAAACACCCTATAAAAATTAAGGGCAGTAAGATAAGCGGGGCTAAACAGTTAACTTCATAATTTAAAATTTTATTTACCAAATACAAATTTTCTTGTGGTAATTACCAGTCTGACCCAACCAATATTCTTTTAAATAAGGTTGATCAAGACTTGTATCTGTGAGATAACTTAAGGTTGTGCCTATGTCAATATAAGTGTTTTGATCAGAAAATTCATATAATTGCTGAATGGCTATTTTCGAGAATTTTGAAGCCGAAAATAAGAAAAGATGACCTATTATATTATTTTCTTTAATCCATTTTTTTATTTCCTCTATCAGCCCATAATCATTCATCGTTTTGTTGAAACCGACCCTGAAGTCTTTGATTAAAAAAGGCATTTGCGATAAATTATCTTTTTCATTACCAATAAAAACGGTTTTGTATTGGTTGAATAATGGATAAATTTCATTAACAAAGTTTTCATAATTACCGTTTACAAACAGATTTGCCCACGTAATGTTTTTATCGTTACCATTCAGAAAATCAAGCTGCCATTTTAAACCAATCTCACTAACACAGCATCTACAACTCAGTCCTTTGAAATAATTATTTTTGTGAAATTTAAATGAATCAACCAAATGATTGCGGTAAAATTCGTACTGCTTTTGGTCAAAATTATGGCGATCTTCTTTTTCACGTTCTGCGGCATTATTTTGAAGTGCTAA